>CAKJYW010000008.1 GCA_918272565.1 Bacilli bacterium | reverse complement strand
CTTAAGTTCTTAGGTAATGTTGATTCATCAAAATTTAAATCACCTAAATCTTCTCCACCTTCTGTATCTTGGTCAACTTCAAATAACTTAAGTTCACTGATATAAATCTTATTTCCAGCTTTATCGCCATCAGAACCAACAGCACCAAAGCAGAATTCGATTGTTGGGCCACCATCACGGCTAGCTTTATCAGCTGTAAATCTAACTACATATTCAACTTCATCAGTAGTTAATGCGATTACATTAGCACCTTCTTCAGCTAAAGTGAATTTATCCATCCAAGGATCAGCCCACAAACCAATACCAATGTTGAATTGAATGCTACGTGCTTCATCAGCTTTTGCTTTAACTCTTAGTTCATAAGTCTTGCCTTCTTCAACTGTGAATCCTGTCATCTTAATCTTAGAATATGATGCCCATCCACCAATGTCAGTTGGATCAATAGTTAATAGTCCATCAGCGATTGTAGCTGTAGCATTTTCACCCTTTAATTCGTCAGCTAAGAAATCATGAACTTCAGTAGCAGTTTCAGCTGCAACATCCTTTGTAGAATAAATTGCAAGTTCCTTGAAGTAAATGTCGTTACCAGCTTTTTCTCCAGCTGCCCAGTCAATTGGACCCATACAGAATTCTAAGCTTGGTCCGCCATCACGGCTTTGCTTATCATATACAAACATTACATAGTATTCAGCATAATCTGTAGTTAGAGAAATATCAGCATCGTATCCATCAGCGATAGTGAATTTATCCATCCATGGATCAGCCCATAAGCCAATACCTAAGTTCATTCTTACTTTACGAGGTTCATTTGCTTTAGCAACAAACTTAAGTACGTAAGTTTCACCTTCAGTTAATTCTAAGCCAGCAAACTTACACTTGTTAGCAGATGCCCATCCACCAAGACTATCGATAACAATCTTATATTCTTCACCAACTTTAGTGATTGTAACACTTTCAGCCTTTTCAGCTGCTAAGTCAGTTAAATCGATAACTTGCTTGTCAATTGCCTTAACTGTTGGACCAGCTTCTTTAACAACAACAGTTAACTTGAATGTTCCAATGTTACCAGCAGTATCTTGAACTTGAACGATTACTTGATATTCACCAGGTGTGTTGAAATCAACTTCATCAAGTTTTAATACATTGCTATCTTGTAATGCGATAGCACCATCAACGTTATCTGTAGCAGCAAGTGTTGCAATAATAGCACTAGCACTTAGAGCTTTACCAGCATTAGTCTTAATTGTATCTTTACCAGTAATTACTGGAGCTTCTTTATCGTTAACTTTTACAGTGATTGTTAATGTAGCTTCGTTACCACTACTATCTTTTACTGAGTACTTAATATCATATGTACCAGCTTTGTTAACGTCAAAGTCAGTTTCGATGTTCTTTTCTTTGATTGCGATATCGCCATCAATATCATCTTTTGCACTGATTAATGTTGTTAAGTCAATTTGACTGAATTGGTCAACTTCCTTAGTTCCCTTATCAGTTAATGTTGGCGCTGCAACATCGGCAGTTTCTAATACTTTGAACTTGATTGTAACAGTTGCTTCTTTACCTTCACTGTCGGCTACTTTGTATGTAGCTTCATAAGTACCAGCTTTACTCATATCTAAATTATCAGTAATATGAGCAGATGTGATTGTAATATCAGCTGCATCTTCTAAGTCACGTGCATGAACATACATTGTTAAATCAGGTTTTTCAGCGCCTTTACCAAATGTTGTTGGTAAATCGTCATCAACTGTTAATCTAGGAGCAGAGTTATCATTAGTTAATAGATAGATTTGTAAATTATCAAAGTAAACTGTATTACCTTGTTCTTCACCACCCCAAGTGAATGTACCAATCTTTAACTCAATCTTAGCAACATCGTATCCAGCTTGGCTAACGTCAGAGTGTACATAGAATACTACGTAGCAAGTTTGCCATTCAGTTGTGATATTGAATGGAGTATTATTAGCACCAGAGAAGTTTTCAATCCAACCTAATGCTTCAGTTGTCTCTAATCCAATACGAACAGTCATCTTTCTTGCAACTTCTGCCTTAACATCATACTTTAACATATACCAGTTATAAGGTGTTAAGTATTCAGTAGTTGTACGGAAGAATGGAGATGAAGCAGAATCCCAACCAGGGTTATCATTAGTAGTGTTGTGATGAACTAAAGCACCATCTTGAATCTTAAGTTCAGGATTTCCTGATCCACCATTTAAGCCCCAACCAATATGAGTAGTCTCATCATATGGTTCTGGTGCAGAATTGAATGTAGGGTCTTTGATTAACTTAGTATCATAAACTCTAACAAATTGAACTTTTCTCTTAACTTCGGCACGGTTATTGCTTGAGTCAACTACGAAGATTGTTACTTCTTTTTCTTCGAAGCAGTTTCCAAGTTCAACGCCAGTGAAGTCAACATCTAATTTAGCTGTAACGATACCATCGATATTATCTTGTGCAGTAACGCCATTTAATACGAAGCTCTTTAATGCAGCTACATCAGTTAAAGTTCCAGGTAAAACTGGTTCTTCATCAGCTGGAACAGAGATTGTAGGAGCTTCAGTATCTCTTGCTTCACCAAATGCAAACTTAACATCACTGAATGTTAATGATGCACCAGCAGGAGCAGCAAGTTTTACAGCACCATCAGTTATAGCAGCATTAACTCTAAAGTAAATAGTTACTTCATTGTTACCAGCAGCTAAAGATAATTTAGGTTGTGCAGTACCATTTGTGATAGAAGGAACTAAGTCTAGGGCTGCACCAGCATTAACTTTGAATGATAACTTAGCTAAAGCATGACTAGCAAGTTGTTCATTGAAGCCTTCAAGTGCAACAGCGAATTTATAGTTGTCACCATCTTTTTCAAATGTCTTTGCAACCATTTCATCAAATTGGAATACTCCTAAACCAACAGTAATCTTTCTGTCAGCTGTTGCTTCGTTTCCAGATTCGTCTTTAACTGAATAGTGAATGTTGTATTCTCCTAGTGTCCAAGGATCAACAGTACCAGTAACTTCAATCTTACTAGTTAAATCACCATCAGCTGTGTCATTAGCAGTAACACCATCAGTTAGCTTAAATTCAGTATCACCAACAACGATTTCTTTGTTTTGTGTTCCTGTAAGTAATGGAGCATCTTTATCGTTAGCTACAACTGAAATCTTAACAGTAACAGTAGTTGTGTTACCAGCTGAGTCAGTTACAGAATAAGTTGCTTCGTATACACCAACAGCACCGATTCTTACATTACCAGTGTATTTAATCTTACTAGTTAAATCACCGTCTTCAGCATCAGTAGCAGTGATACCTGCAAGTGGAACGAATGTTTCACCTTTTGCAATTTCTCTGTCTACAGCACCATTAATTACAGGTGCTTGGTCAACTTTACTCTTGCCACAAGCAAACAAGCAAAGTGCCAAAACTACGATTAAAAAAGACAATAATAGTCGTTTAGATTTCATAATTTTTAAACTTTACCTCCTCATTAATTATAATAGTTTTGTTAAAAATTATTCTCCAGCAATTCCAGATCGATCCGCGCTTTCTACAAACCACTTTTGAGTAAACGCGTAAAGCAATAATAGCGGTAAAATTGTTAAAATTGTTCCCGCAAACAATACACCTTGATTAAATGATTCAGCAGCAGCTCCTATTCCAATTGAACCTGTTGAGAAGCTATGTGAATAAGTATATTCAAAGCTACTTAAGGCCATTTGTAAAGTTGTAATAACTCCTTTGAAATAAGTTGTTGCTAGAATCGTTTCATTCCAATACCATACAAACGAATAAAGTGTACAAATTATGAACGCAGGAATTGACATTGGTACCGCAATACGCAAGAAGATTCCTAGTTCACTTGCACCATCCATCTCAGCAGATTCACTTAATTCCTTAGGTATAACTTTAAAAAATTGATAGAAAATTAAGATGAATACACTTTGACGTAAACCAAATCCAGTCAAAGCCGGATAGATATACGACTTTAGACTGCCCAAAATATTTAATTTACTAAATATTACATATGTAGGAATGCTCATTAGCATTGTTGGCAGTAAGAAAACAACAATTAGTATTGCCATCCACATCTTCTTTAGTGGAAACTCGAAATGAGCAAAACCATAACCAATAAGTGATGAGGAAACCACTGCCGCAAGCGTTGGCCAAATACCAACCTTCAGTGAATCTCCTAGTGATTTCCAGAAGTTTAATACTTCTGCTGCTTTTACATAATTTTTGAATATAAACTTTGTAGGTATCCAAATAACTGATGGATCCATCAAATCTTCTAGTCCCATGAAACTTCTTGATAGCATCTTTAAAATCGGATACAAGAAGATAAAACTAATACCAATTAATAATAAATACATGAAGAACTTGCCAATAAAGCCAGCCTCACCTCGATGGCCAAACAAGAACTTCTTTAGTGACTTCTTTTTAAATTGTTTTTCCATCATCTTCTTATTTATCCTTTCTATTAGCAAGTTTAAAGATCATTACATAGAACACTATAACCACAATCTCAATACCAAATAATATCCATGATAATGCTGAAGCATAATCACGTCCATAGTCTGGTTGAGTGATAGTTGTTGAGATTAAACTTGTCAATTCGTTTCCGGTATTTGAATAAATAACGGTTGTATAAATAATATTAATTGTCATAAGTGGGAGTAGTTGAGGGAAGGTGATTTTCCAGAACATTTCCCATCTATTAGCACCATCAATTGATGCCGCTTCATAGACTGCTTTGTTGTCTTTTTGAAGTCCTGCTAGGAATATTAGGGTTTGAACCCCACTAAACCACAATATCAAGATAATCTTACCAAAGACATTGATTATGACATCTACTACTTGTGTTGGTAAGTAGAATGTCAAAAGGTTTTGAAGATCTGATGACTGAAGTTGTGACACAGTTAAAAGATTATAAGTATTAAAGTAACCAAGCAAATTACCTGATAAAAGGATAACTGGGATAAAGAAAATCATTCTAAAAATCTTTATTCCTTTTAGTTTTCTATGAAGCAATATCGCAAGTAATAATGAGAATATTAGTACTAGCGGTACTACTACAGCTACATCAAGTAATGTGCTTAAAATTGCTTCAACATGATCAGGATTATCTTTAAAGATTTGCGCAAATTGCTTAAATCCGAACCCTTCAACAATAAATGTTGAAGAACCATCAATAATCCTTGAACCAGAATAATTTGATAAAGCCATTCTAATTGATTCAACAATCGGTCTAGCCGCAAATATCATCAAACCAATCAGCCACAAGCTTATGAATAAATACCCTGCTATAGCCTTCTTTCCTTTATTTGATACCACTTTCTGGTATTTCTTATAAAGCCAGCTTATTCCCGTATATTTACCAATAAACCTTAATCCTTTACCAATCCAAACAGATAACTTACAGCGAACAAATTCGCTTATAGTTATCCAAATCTTTTTAATAAACGCTTTAAACTTCTTCATTAGTTGCCTCCTTTAACTAGATAACTATAAGGGGCTAAACTAACGCCGTCACAGTTTACATTCTTATTGTTATAATTGATATAAATAATAATACCATTATTATAAGTGCACTTACAAACTCCACTCTCTAAGTATTCGTGTCTAGTCATCCTTGCATTAGTTACATTCTTTAATGCATTGTTAGTCTCTTGATACATTCTAACCATCAAATCTTTCCATAAACTATATTCAGTAGAATTTAGATATTCATAGTTAGTATAACGAAGTTTGTATGCTTCTTCTTTTGTGATAATGAATGATGGATATAGATCATATTCAATCATTCTTAATATAGCAAGTTCATAATCACTAACATAGTTGATGTTAGGCATAAATTGATTAACACTGCCACCTAAAACTAAAGACATAAATGGAATAGAGTCAGTTTCATAAATGAACTTATTAGCTTCATAATAAGCATCATAATAATTAGTCATATAAGGTAACAAGTAACTATTAGGCTTTTCTGTTGAAAGCTTGTAACTAGTTAGCCTGCTTACTCCCTCAACAACTTGATTAATCATCTCACTCCTATATGTTGCTTCTGCCTTATAGCGATATGAATAAGCTACATTGATATCTCCTAAATTGAAGCCTTCGATACCTAGGTTTTGGTATCTATTATTCTTACTAGTTATCGTCTTTTCTAACTCAGTAGGTAAGATATAATAGCCAAGTTGCTCTAAAGATGATTTTTGTGTTACTTCAAATGGTGATAAACCAATCTTTTTAACAGTCTTACTACCAAAGCCATAACTACTAGATACGTAAGGATTAATTGAGAAATCAATCATGTATCCATTTTCTTTTATGTAGTCAGTTAGTTCGTCTAATTTACTCTTTCCACCAAGCAGTAGAGCAGTTCTTGCAACAGTGCCACCTTTGTTGAAGTAACCTCCACGATTCCATCCAAGGTACGTAATGTTGAAATTATTTACTCCACTTGCCTCTAAATCTTTAATAATGTTAAGGGTATCAAGGTAAGTTGTCATTGGAACATAATTCTTACCAAATAGCCCTGGTTTATAGTCCATTCCTAGAACTTCTAATCTTAGTGGAATATCGCTATCCTCACTATTTAAATCATCTAGTCCCAAGCTTTCCCTATACACTTCAGCCATACCAACATAATTTGCCTTATCACCACTTAAGAATGAATAACTCAAACTATAATCAGATGGATAAGGAACTTCATTAAGCAAATACATTGTTCCTTGGGACATATTAACACTGAATGTATCACGAACATAGTATTTGAAGAATGTTGTGTTAACTGGTATCAAGCTGTATTTATAAGGATATGAGTGTAGTTCAATTGAACCAAGTCCGCTTGTTGCCTCACAAAGGAAAGCAGCTTGATTATATCCATGATTAACTCCAAAAATAGGGAGATTCAAGTAACCATTATCTTTGATATAAGTAGAATTACTATATTCAGTAAAACTATAATCATTTCCATAAAGCTTCTTAATATAAGCTGTTGATGATTCATGATCATTATATCTAATTAATGCGCCACTTCCATCAGGAATAAAACTATAACCATTAATCTTATAGTTCTCAGAACCAAAATAAGGGAATAAAGTGATGCTCTTTAGCCTATAAACAGTAGGCACTTGATTTAGGCTAGTTGATGCTTCACCTGTTTTTGTTTCCTTCTCTTCTATTGATTCATAAGGAACTCTTACATTAAGTTTATCTTTATCAATACTTATTTCTACTCTAAATGAAATATCAAATTTAGAGTTTTTAGTTTCATTAACTAAGAAATTAACGTCAATATAGAAACTTTCTTTAGGATTAACAACTTTCACAGTGCTAGAACCAACAAGTTTGTTCTTAACTCTAATTCCATATGTTAATTCTTTTGATTGAATCTCACTCTTTGTATCAACTACATAGTATTCAATAGTAACACCAGACTCAATCTTAGACTTAACAGTAGCTGTTAGGGTTTCAGATTCCATATTGTCATATGTGCTATACCAAGTATAACCATTTTTCTTATCGTATACCGCTATTCCACAAGTCTTACTCTTATAATAAACTATTAGATAATCATTTTCTAATGTCTTATTATAACCATCAAGCAGTAAACTCTCACTTCTGTCAACAATTTCAACAGGAGTTGTATCTTCTACTTGTGTGAAGAAGTTACTTGTAGGCTCTAACTCGTGAAGTAAATCAACACTACCACTACTATCAGCTTTTAAGCTAACTGATAGAGCTAATATACATACAAGACTTAAGGATAAGATAATTTTCTTAAGTGTTTTAGCCACGGAAAATCACCTCCTTAAACAAGTCTACAAAGTACCCAATTAGTTGGGCAAATACCAAATAAAGTAATATTATTGCAATTATCAAAACAAACATCATAAGTGCTGTTAGTAAGAAATTAACGAATGTCTTCTTTGCTGAGAAATTGTGAGTTTCTTTAATAACAACAAATAATAAAACTCCAGTCCACATGAACATTATTACAAGTGGGAAGTAATACAAGAATCCTTCATTTAATGTCAATACATTAGAAATTAGGATGATAAATGGCATCATCACAACAATTGGCATTAATGAGCCCATTGTATTAATGGCTATTGACTTAAATGATCCTTCTCCACTCATAAGTGATGAGATTAGATAGTTACTAACGATGAATAAAACTATCGGAAGTATTACCTTAGTAAGCTCTTTAACTAAAATTGTTTTTTCTAAAACAATATCGGTAAATAAGAACCCTGTAGCAACTAATGATAATAAATAAATACCAATAATTAATGCTAGGACGATAAAAGCATTATAGAGTTTTATCCTCTTATCATACCTTACATAATATACAGCATCTAGTGGATGACGAATAAATTTAAACATAATAAGTACGCTTCTAACTTTAGGTTTTTCGCATACTGTCTTTATTGGAGTAGTAACAAAAGCAAGATAATGATATTTCTTATTAGTCTTAATAACAACTCCAATAGCTACAATTAAAACTACTAAAATAATAGCAGCTTTAGTGATATTATTCATAATCCAGATGTTTCTAGCTTCCCAGAACGCTTCAGAGTACTCCTCTTTGGCATTAGCTATTTCAAATTTCTCCATAGCTTTTGTATAGTCACGCTCTAAGTAATAAGCCATACCAATTCCCTTGTGAGCAAGGTCGAACATTGAATTATATCTTAATACTTCTTCCCATAAACCTTTAGATTCTTCATATTTACCACTAATATAAAGTTCCAAAGCTCTATGAACATTATGTGTAAATTCTGTTTTTCTAAATACTTGAATGCTTCCAGCTGTGTCATCAACAACATACAAATCGTCATTTGAGTTAACGGCGATGGCAGATGCTGATTGGAATAGACCTAACTGGTCATCATTCTTACGCTTGCCAGCAAATGAGAACAACAAGTTACCTTCAATATCATATTCAGAGATTGTTCCTCCAGCAGTTAGAGCATAAATAGTCTTATGAGCTGAAGCCCAAGAATCGACGAAATCACTTGAAACAATCATTTCATTACTATAGAAGTTTAATCCACCGATATTTACTTTCTTTAAAGTATCACCTAAACCATTTTGAACAACAGTTTGCGTTACTGTGTAAATATAACCAGAATCATCAAGCATAACGTTTTCTGGAGCAGGGGCAATCTTCTTTGTTAGAATGACATTCTCATTTTCACCATATAAATATTTCTTAACTAAGTCCATGAAAGTTCCCGTTGAAGAGTTAGGAGCAAAGAAGTTAAGGAAACGATTCTCGCTATTAACTAAAAGCACTCCATTACTAGAACCATGCGATACGATATACATTGTATAGTTAGTATCAACCGCAATCTTCATAGGACGATATAAGAAATCATCTACTTCCATTAATGATCCTATAGGACGACTGTAACTTTTAACAAATGTTACTTCTTTATTATTCTTATCAAATCTATAAATAGCAATTTTACCAGAATAATTATCTAAAGCATCACCAAAATCAGCTACATAAATAAATTCATCTCTTACAAAGATTCCATTTGGTTGAATAAGTTCACTACTACCAAACTCAGTAATATAATTCCAACATTTATCTAAAATAACAATTCGTTTATTTCCCGTATCACATACATAGAAATAATCTTCTTTATCGATGAATAAATCCTTAGGATTATTAAATGTATCACTAACACCATCTTTTGTGAAGTTCTTTATATTTTGAATTGGGTCATAAGCACCTTGAGTTTCGATGACATCTCCATACCTATTGACAGTTCTAGTCACATATGGAGCACTTGCACCAAGTTTTAATGAGCTAGCTGATATCAAAGACACAACCAAAAGAACCAAAATCATAAATCTAACTATTAAGCGGTAATTTCTTTTTTCCATTTTATCACCTACTTAATACCAGAATATGCCATAGTGTTCATAACATTCTTTTGTAAGATGATGAACAAAATCAAGTTAGGCATAAATATAATAAGACTTGCGGCAGCTTGAATACCTTGAGCCGCAATTGAACTTGTGGCAAGAGTTAAAGTTCCAAAATAATATGGCATTGTCTTTAATGCTTCATCAATGATATAAAGGCTTGAAGTTTCAACGTTATTCCATACAATTTGGAAAGCAAGGATAGCAACAGTTGCTAGGGCTGGTTTAACCATAGGAAGTGTTACATGCCAGTATACTTGCCATCTAGATGCACCATCGATGATTGCAGCTTCGTTTAGTTCCTTTGGAATCTGTTCCATAAACTGTTTAAGAAGGAATATACCTACCGGCATCGCAATAAGTGGAATGATGTGAGCAAGATAAGTATTTGATATTCCTAAGTATGTAATAATCATAAACCTTGGAACCGCAACCGCAATCGCAATAAACATAATCGCTAGTTGGTTTGCTGCATAAAGGAATTTCTTTCCTTTAAACTTTAAGTAAGTAAACGCAAAGGCTGCCAAACTACTTAATAATAAAGATAAGAATATAACAGCAATACTAACTAAAATACTATTGAATAAATATCTACCAAATGGAATATCTGTTTGCGATGCAGCACTAATTAAAGCTCTATAGTTATCAAAACTAAATCTTCTAGCGAAGAATCTAGGAGGATAAGCATAAAGTTCTTCAACAGGCTTAAATGCATGAGATATTGTGAATAATATTGGTAGAACAGTGATTACCAAAACCGGAAGCAAAATCAAATAGAATTTGATTTGACTTGGGTGGAATCTCTTCGGATCAATCATTGCGCCAAAGTAAGAAGGCCTCTTTCTTCTTCTCTCTTTAGCAGCCATTTTCTTCTTAACTTTTAAGAGTTTCTTGTTCTCTTTTTCTAGATCTTTTTGCATGATTAATCATCCGATCTGAAGAAATGGTTTGCTGCGAAATAGAATACAAGAACTAACATCAGTAATACAACTGATAAGCTTGAGGCGTATCCCATTTCCATCCTACTAAAGGCGTAATCTTGCATGTGGTCGCTTATCAACCAACCAGCAAGTTGTGGGGTCGGACTAGCACCAGTTAGGGCACTAGCAAGTCCCGCTGAATTAAATGTACCAACAATTGCCATTACAGCACCGAACATCATTTGTGGTTTCATTGATGGAATTGTAATATAGATTACTTCTTGGAATCTATTCTTAAGTCCATCAACATAAGCAGCTTCGTACATGTCTCTATTGGTATTTAGAATACCTGATAACATTGCAAGGAAGCCGATACCCATACTACTCCACAATCCAACAAATACCATAATAATGAAAATTGTTGTTTTGTCTTGTAAGAATTGTAAAGGTTCGTTTGTTATTCCCCAGTTTAAAAGTAGATAGTTAATATAACCACGGCTATCACCACTAAACATTGCTTTCCATACTACTGATATTAAAACACTACCAGTAAGTGATGGGCTGTAAAGGATAATTGCAGCAACATTTCTAAATCTTCTTGGAAGTTGAGCTAAAACCCAAGCCAAGAAGAATGCCATCATATAACCAACTGGCCCAACAATTAAGGCATACTTAATTGTATTAGGCAAAGCTGATTGCATGAAATCTAAATCTTGTGTAAATAAGGTTACGTAGTTAGATAAGCCAACAAACCTTGGCATATTAACTCCGTCATAATATGTAAATGATAGTAAGAAGGAAATTACTATTAAAAGGACGACGAATATTAAGAAGATAATTGCATAAGGTCCAATAAACAAATATGCAGAATTAAATCTTATTTTTTTCTTCTTGTTTCCATGAATAACTTCTACTTTATTCATCTTGTCTTCCTCTTACCCATCTACTGATATTTGAGTTATTTGGTACGATATAGTTAGAATTTGTTGTTCCTTCTTCCACAAATCCGAACTCTCTATATTTACGGTAGAGCTCTCTGTTCATCTTGTCGACAGATTCACTGACAGCTACCCTAACATCCATTCTATCAATTACAACTTTATTCCAAATATTAGATAATTCCCTCTCAACAACATAGCTACCAGGTAAAACTGCAGGGATTCTACTCCACTTAGCAGCTAAGGCTACTTGTTCTTTGATTTCTCTATCCCAAGGGCTACGTTTTAATGATTCAACGTTTGCAGGAATTACTAAATATTTTTCACCTAGACGCATTTGAATATTTTGTAAATATTCAACTTGTGTGTCAGTTGAATGCCACCACTTTAAGAATTCCCATGCTTCTTCTTTCATATTAGAATTCTTAAACATAATTGAACTCTTACCATAGGCGGTAGTCCAACGTTCAACTTCACCATCGCCATCGGTATCAAATCCAGGAATTGGTGAAATGCCCCATTGTCCAGTTAATTCTGGAGAAGCATATTTAAGTTGTAAGTACATGTCGATTGTTCCAATACCAATTGGAAGTGTACCACTTCTAAAATGTTCAAAGAAATTAGAAACTTGAAGTGGTAAATTATAAACATTAAATAAATCAGTCATATAAGCGATAGCGCTAATTACTTCTTCAGTATCAACAGTTGTTGTGACACCTGTTTCAGTAAACACTTCTCCACCAAAGAGATAGATAAACTGAGTTGTAGCACTAAAGTTCTTATATGTTGAATCAGCTCCAAGAGGGTGATAGAAGTTCATCTGATAGCTTTGTAAAATAGGAAGCATCTTCAAAACATCATCCCAAGTAGATGGAACATCTAAATCAAGATAATCTAAGATGTCCTTACGATAGAACATCATGAACATACCTTGAGTTTCAGGAATCGCATAAACTCCATCTTTACAAATAACTGGTGTGAAACAGTTAGCGTAGATGTTCTTAGTTACCTCATCAAAATCAGGGAACTCTTTCAAGTCTTGTAAAATGCCACGTAGAGCATAGCTATAAGGCTCCCAGCTATCGATTGATAGAACTAAATCTGGGTTAGTCTTTGTGGCATTGTTTAAAACGATCTTTTGTGTTGATGGTAAGATACTAAGCTTAACTTTTTGACCAGTCTTTGCCGTATATTCATCATCAACCATGTTTTGTAAGATATCTAGATATAGAGTTGATTGCGCAATCCAAACTTCAAGCACATCATCATTAGCATTTGCTGAGACCTTATATCTAGTATCAAAGAATGAATAGAAGAATGATTTAGTACTAAACCACATACGCTCAAAGATGTTTGATTTAGCTCTTGGAAGCTTAGCTTCACCATCTGATAAATACATGCAGTCAAAGCTAACTGGTTGAGTTAGTAATGTACCAATAGCATTACCAATTAGTTGATAGCTTGAACCACTTCCTGAGTTAAGTTGGTTAAGCTTTAGATGAATACTATTTGGTCTCTTACATAATTTACGTAAGAGTTTAGAAGCATTGTGTAATGTTTGGATTTCACTAGCTTCTTTCGAATTACTATTCATCGCATTGATTGAATCGTAAACCGCATCAACTCTATCAGCGTATCCTTCTAATGTTTCAATTAAATCTGGAATATATTTCAAGATATTCCAATCATTATAAGCATTTGATGAGGAACCAGTAATTGAAGATATTAATAAACCTAAATTATTAATACCATCCATTACCGCATACAACTCTTGAATATAATCATTATAACGAGCTAGGCTTGTTTCAATGGTAATTGTATAAGTCTTTCCCTTTTCAAAATATACATAATAAGGATTTCCCTCATCATCAGCTACAGTGTAGTTACTCCACCTTTGAGCTTCAGGGAACTTTACCCCAATAAACTCTTCAAATGGAATCTCTCCATTGATATAAATATTCTTCATCGCATTCAAGCCTTTTAGGCTATTTTGAAGATATTTGAATGTTAAAGCATATAATCCACTTTCTTCTACTTCAATATCATAAGAATAACTTGTTCCACCTCTACTTGATGATGAACCATCAACCATATTTAAAACAGTATTCTTATAAGCTGAAGGAGTCATTCTTGGATCTTTGTAATATGCTGATTTGATTTCAATGTCATTCTTAGTCTTAAATGTTTCACCTTCGATAGTTAAATATCCTGATGCTTTATTACCACTATTTTTACTAATATATGAAGCATAACTATCTAGTTCTTCATATCCCTTAACAAAGAACTTTTCTATTTCTAGTACATGAGTTAAAGAAGTGATAGTAATTAGATTTGTTCCTTCATTTAAGCAGAAATAATATGGCTCAGCATAACGTGCATTGACATCATCAAAATAATATTTATAAGCTTTATCAATAGATACAGAGTAAGGAAGAAGTTCGTTACCATAACTGTTATAACGCTTCTCCTCTTCTCTTTCTTCTAACGCCCACATTACTTCAAGTGGTAATTCACTTGCTTCATTGTATGGAATAGCGTCATTAACCTTAATCTCGATATAAGGCTCATCATCAAATGACTCTGCGAGGCGATATTCCATACCAATATGATATAGTCCCTTCTTTGCTACTTCTATTGAAATAGTAAAGCTTTGATTAATATCAACTAGAGCTGCAGTTCCATCTTCATTAGCAATGTAACTAATAGTTGGATTCATAGCCACAACCATATCATCGCCAACACTAAACTCTTTTTCATCTAATTTAATCTTTTTATTAGTTTTAGAAAGTCTATTTAATGTTTGATAATAAGCTGTCTCTCTAAATGAAGAAGTATCAAGATCTTTATCGTCTTTTGCGCTAAAGTCAACTATCGGTAAGAATAAAACCAAAGCTAAAACGACAATAATTATTCTTTTTAGATATTTAATTGAGATAAATTTCAGTCTTAGTTTCATACTGAATACCTCTTTCTTTTTTTACTTTAATTGTTTTGTTTTTATATTCTATTATTAATTATTGACCAACCATAGAATCAACTGCTTCTCTCTTTTGTTTTAGAGCTAAATCAGCAGCTTCTTGGATTGTTGGATAAAGTGCTGTGTATTGTGCACCTTCCATAACGATTTGATAAATGTATTCTTTGAATGTATTTTCTGCTGCATCCCAACCAATAACTTCCTTATTAGCTTTGATTGCACCATTTCTTAATGACTCAACAAATTCAGGAGCACCATAACCATCAGCTGTTTGAGTGTAAGGAATGTTATCCCAAATTTCGTTAACACCAGCACCATTGATACCATAGTCAACTACTGGATAAGGATAGTTGTTAGCAGAAACATATAATTCATCACCATATTGATCATATAAAGCGTATCTAGTAATCATACCATCTTGACCAAAGCTCATCCACTTAAGTAGTTGATAAGCAGCTGCTTTGTTTTCACACAAGTTACTTACACCAGCGATGTCAGTATTTCCACCTGTAACACCACTTGGACCAGGATATACATCCCACTCAAATTGTAAGTCAGCCGCATGATCTTTGAATTCCCATGAAGGTTGACGCCAAATAGCAACTTGTCCACTATAACGAGGATCACTAACTGATCCATAGTATTCCATTAGAGTTTCTTCATCAAGTTGGTTAACCAACCAACCTTCAGCTAAAGCAGTTTCTAATTTACTAACTGCTCTAATATAAGCGTCATCATCAAAGTTGAACTTAGTTCCATCATATCCATATCCTAGCCACTTGCTTCCGGCCTCAGAATCAGTTGCCATCTTCATGATCTTAGGAAGTTCAAAATAATATTGATCAGATCCATAAATACCAATTGTATGAACAGTTCCTCTTGCGTTATATACTGCTTTAGCAATTGATTCCATTTGATCCCAAGTCCAGTCATATCCAGGAGCTTCAATGTTACATTCAGCAAGTAAATCTTTATTAACTAGCCAAATTTCAGGATAAATGAATGTAGGTACAACATAACGTTTGCCTTTATAAATACCTAAATCTCTAACACTTTCGAAAATGTAATCAGCATCTTCATCATGATTAAAGAAATCAGTTAAATCTGCTAAAATGTTATAACTTAAGATGTTTTCTAAACGGTTTACTAGGAATACATCTGGTAAATCTTCAGTTTCCATTAATGCTAGTAGGTTTGTTTCCCATTCAGTATCTTCACCAACAATTTGCATTTCAACATGAATATTTGGATATTTCTTCATGAATTCATCAATTAATAAAGTATCAATTGTAACTGCCTCTGGGTTATTGTATTGCCATGTGGCATAACGCAAAGTAATTTCTTTTTCTTGCCAATCTGGAGTACCATTTCCATCAGCATCCCAGAATAATTCGTTCTCATTTTGTTTAGGATCTTTTCCACCAGGGTCTTTTCCACCATCTGGTTTATTTCCACCACAACCAACTAGTGCCACAAGCACTAAAGCTACCATACAAAGAGCAAAAAGTTTCTTAAAATTGTTTAAAAGATTTTTCATTTAGTTAAAGCCTCCTTTACTTCTTTATCTCTTTAATTAATTCACTAACGCTACATGTGGCAACGCAACAGAATCTGTCAGCGCCACCATAATAAACATATAATGTGTCTCCAACAATTACATTTCCTGTTGGGAATGTACATCCACTATAGAACCCTTCTGTTTCATATTTTTCAGTTGGTTCTAAGATATAGTCTTTTAACTGTCCTAAGATTACCTCAGGATTATTTATATCAAGAAGTAAGGCTCCTACTCGATACAAATCATCGACTGGAGAAACGCCATGATATAAAACTAACCATCCGTCTTTTGTCCTTAGAGGTGGAGTTGATCCTCCAATCTTCTTCATCTCCCAAGGGTTTTTAGGAGTTAAGAACAGTTTTGCTTCACCCCAATCAACACAATTATCAGAATAATTGATCCACATTGATGGAACATCGCATCCATACTCAGGACCATATGCTTCCATAGGACGTTCAAAACGAACAAATTTCCCATTTATTTTTTCAGGGAATAAGATTACATCACGATTATCAGAATCATATTTAGTAATTCTTCCTAGCTTTTTCCAGTGAACTAAATCAGGAGAAATTGCTAGAGCAGTTTGACTAACATTCCATCTAAGTCCAGTAGGTAAATAGTCATTCATTGGTAAATCAATTGTGACTTTTTTATCTTCCTTCCAGTATTGACCTGGAGCCCATGGACGGTAAGCGTAAGTTAAGAAAAATTCATTATCAAACTTTACAAGTCTTGGGTCTTCGCAACAACCACTATCATAATTATTAGGAGTTGGAGCTAAAACTGGTTTATCAAACTTTCTTGTAAAGTTAAATCCATCAGTTGATGTTGCGAGTCCTAAATAAATGAAATGATCTCTATCATTACCAGCAGCACGGTATAAAAGATAGAAAGTACCATCTTCATACCAAGCAGCAGGGTTACAAACAACTAGTTCTTCCCATTGGTTTTTAGGGTTTGGTTTTAAAATAGGATTATTTTCATATTTTTTTAATCTAAATGCACACATTTTATTCACCTTATTTTACGATAAATGCTACATCACTAGTAAACTTAGGAACATTTATTGAGATAATTCCATTTGTTACTTTAACTTCACTAGAACTAAATTCTACGCCTGTTGTGGCATTATAGAATGTTACAGTGTAAGTTCCATTAGTAAATGGTATTTTAACGAAGATGTCAGCTAATTCTCCTGTTTCATTAAAATAGCTCCAATTTACATCATATAAATAACCATAAATACGATTATTGAACTTATAACCTAGTAGTCCTACACCACTACTTTTTTCTACTCCACTTAGAGTTCTAAGTTGTGTGTAATCACTACCTGTTAAATCCATCATCTTTGCAAAGCTACCAGCACCTTTGAATTGATAATATAGATTATATGGATGAACATATGAATCCCACCACCAGTTCATGGCACCACCAGCACCTCCACCCATCATACCAGCCCAAGAGTTCTGGCGAAGGTTGATTCCTTTAGGGTCGAGTTTATAATTGTTATAACCATTTTGCCAATCGATACCAATTTCAGCATGCAAAATTGGTTTAACGTATTGACGATATAATTTATCTAAAACACTAGGCAAAGTATCACAGATATTCTTACCAGCATAGCCGTAGCTATGAGGACAAGCAAAGTCGATAACTTCTAAGTTGAAGCTAGTTCCTTGCTCAGTCTTATAAGATGTAGATACCATGTGACCATAAGAATCATTACTCTTAATGAATTCGCCCATTTCTTTATGCCAATTCTTAATGTTAACCGCATTCAAACTAGCATTGTCAGTCCAGTCAACTTCATTAAATAGTTCCCAACACATGATGTTATCAGAATATCCATAACGACCAATGATGTATAAAAGTTCGTTTTTATAATTTTCCCTCGCTTCTTTTGAAGTAAAGAATGCTTCAGGTGATGCTAAGATTCCATCATTTTCTTTATTGTATGGATTTTGGTTCCATGTTGGGTCAGCTCCTGTTGAAAACTGTCCATGGTTAAGTAGACACAACATTATATACATGTCGAATTGATCAGCATATTCAATAACTCTATCAAGTCTTGCGGCATAATTTAATCTATCTGATAAATCGTACATGCTCTTGCCCCAATGCAAACAGAATCCCCATGGAGCCATCCAAATTCTTGCGATGTTCATGTTGTTCTTATTAGCATTATTAAACCATACATAATAATCATAAGTCTTACGTGAATTATCAGCCCACCACCCCATGTTTTCACCGATTGGCATGAATGTTGTGCCATCTTCATACATAAACGTACGATTATTAGATTTATCAACCTTGATTAAGCCTTTATAATCTTCAGCGCTTTCAGCTACTTCTAAACTTCCATTAAGTTCTTCAGTAATTTCTCCACCATCATATTCAACATATACTTTGTAAGTCCAAGTTCCAGCTTGATCAGGTTGGAAACGAAGACGATATTCATAGTCCCCAACAAAGTTGACTAATTCCATACCATCAGGTTCTCCTTCTTTTACCTTACCTGTAGCTAGATTGCTATCAAGTACGATTACATAATCACGATACCAAAAGCCGATAGCCACAATATCTCTATCGTGATTAGGTGAACTAAATACCGCATATACTTTTAATTTACTATAATCGAATGGATTATAGTTAGTTTTGATATATCCTGGATTTCTTTCAACTAAAGCGAATTCCACTTTATTATGGTTAAGTGGATTTTCAGTTATTAAATTACTTCCGCAAAATAATGTTTCTCTTTCTACCACTTTTTCTTTCACCTTAATTGTAAGCTTTCCTGTCTTTTCTCCAACTGCCACCTTTACAGTGACAGTTCCTGCTTTTAGTCCTGTCAGTAAGCCATCATCAATCCTAGCTATTTCGCTATCGCTTACTTCCCATATTACTTCTTCGTTATTCTCGTTTTTTACTTCTAGTTTTATGCTACTACCTACATAGCATGTATCAGTTTCAGCACTAATTAAGCTTTCACCACACGATGCTAAAACAAAACACGAAAATAAAACTACGAAAACACAAAAGATCTTATTCAAATAATGTTTCATAATTATCTACCTAAGTCAGCGTCGCGTCCAACACCTTCGTGATTTTCTTTAATGTATTTAACTACCTCATCAACTGTTGTGAATGCTAAAGCTAAGTAAGTATCAGCTGCACCATAATAAATAGCAATTCTTCCTGTAGTTTTATCTACTAAACTAGTACATGGGAAGCATACATTAGGAACAAATCCCACTTCTTCATAAGGTGCTTCAGGTGTCATTAGGTAATATTTACAACGATATTTAACGATTGATGGTTCATCTTTATCTAAAATTACTCCACCGATACTATAAACATAGCCATTGCAATTATTAATAACACCATGATAAAACATTAACCAACCATCTTCAATTTCGATTGGAGCAGGTCCTCCACCGATCTTTAGACCTTGCCACCAGCCGTTACCACCACGTTCCATAACGTGACGATGTCTACCCCAATAACGCATATCAGGACTTTCTGAAATAAAGATATCACCAAATGGTGTGTGTCCATTATCTGATACTCTACTAATTAATTTATACATTCCATTAATCTTTCTTGGGAATAACACTCCATTACGGTTAAATGGAAGGAGTGGATTTTCTAGTCTTACAAAAGTTTTAAAGTCGTAAGTTCTGGCAATTCCTAGGGCAGGCCCATAGAACTCAGTACACCAAATGATGTAATAAGCATCTTCTACTTTAACTAGTCTTGGGTCATAAGCATAATATGGACGGTATGGTTTACCATCTTCATCAACAAAATTAATCTCATGATCATCAATCTTCCAATTAATTCCATCATCACTATATCCCATTCTCAAGTGAGGAAGGCTAGCAATTGTTTCAGCACGAAATACACCGATAAATTTACCATCTTTATAAATTACACCACTATTAAAGATTCTAGCAATCATATCTACTGGATGGCGATTAATAACAGGGTTTCCTGAATAGCGCCATATTGGACCAGGGCAGTTAGCAGGTTTATCTTCCCATGGAAGATTAGGGATATTTTGTTCTCCTAATATTTTAATCATAAATTCTCCTTTTTTTAGTAACTATCAACTAAATTAATTATCTTAATATCACTCAACTTAACTTCCTTTTTAGACTTAAAAGTAATAACTTTTTCTTCACCTGCCATTAAATTAAAGTAATTATCACTAAAGATAACATCTTCTTTCTTTAAATCAAGGTAAACATATTTAGTAAAGGTATCGCTTGTTAAAGTCAAATAATAAAGGTCATTAATTCTATCTAACTTCTTTGTAATCTTCGGCTTAGAAAGATTCAAATATTTATCTTTCAAGAAACAAGAATCATTTTCTCCTATCTTGCTTCCATTTTTATCAAAAATCTCAACTTTAATAAAGGTCTTTGTTTGGGCGTCTAAAGAAAGTCTAGAATCAATTTTCATGACTTCTCTAGCGCTATAAGCATCTACAACGTAATCATTTACAATTTCTCGTAAAAATTCTCCACTAAAACTAGAAATCACTAATCTCATTTTGCCTTCTAGTTTCTTATCATATTCATTAGTAACAAAGACACTGATGTTTTGTTTTCCCTCTTTTACAGTGTAATCAACCCTAGCTTCATTATCTAAAACAATACTAACTAAAGCTTTAGAATAGAACTTCTTTGAATAATATTGCAAAGCTTTATAGCGACCAAAGTAGTCGATACTACTCCAAGAAGCAACAGGCCAGCAGTCATTTAATTGCCAGTATATTGCTCCCATGCATCTTGGATAGTTTCTTCTTAGGTGCTCAACACAGAATTTGACAGCTTCAGCTTGAATAAGCTCAGAAACATAGCTTATATATTCTAAATTCTTAGGATATTTAAACATCGAACCGATGTAATTCATAATCTTTTGATTTGCGCTTCTATTCTTTTGATGGCGTTCCATTACATAAGAATAGATGTTTCTATCTTCTTCTACTGTGAACTCTTTTATTGTTTTATAAGGAGGGAAAGATTGCATTCCAAACTCGCTTAACATACGAGGGTAATATAGCATATAATTTTCAATTGGCTCATTATTGTGCCAAACACCCCAATAGTGCATATCACCATATTTATCACTATTAGGTAAAAAGAATCCGCCACCACTAGATGGGCTAGATGGCCAATAGAAAATATCATAACAATCTTTTTGTAATAAAGATGGAATTAATTCCTCATATTGATATAAATACCACTTCTTAGTGTAATCGGCTGAGGGAATATTCCAATCTAGAGCTGCTGTTTCATTCTCATTATTTCCACAGATTAACATTAAGCATGGATGATTGTGAATTCTTTTAGCATTTTCTGTGATTTCTTCTTTAGTCTCACTAACAAAGGCTTCATTTTCCATGTTATAGTAACCACAAGCAAACATCAAATCTTGCCAAATCAAGATGCCTTTTTCATCACAATAATTATAGAATTCATCACTTGGGTAAAGTGCTCCACCCCAAACACGTAAAGTGTTTTGGTTAGCGCTTAAAGCCGCATCAATCAACCATTTAGTGTGATTAATAGTAGCCCTAATTAAGATGTTATCTTCAATGATGTAGTCGCTACCTTTAATGAAGATCTTTATACCATTAACAGTTGGTGTAAATGAGCGCCCATATTCATCATCTTCTTGGATTATTTCTAATTTTCTTAGGCCAATTCTTTCACATCTTTTATCAACCGCTCCTTTATCACTAAATAGTTCGATATCTAAATCATATAATTCTTGCTTACCATATCCTACTGGATACCAAAGCTTTGGGTTAGCTACATCGATATTAAAGATGTTTTGGCTTTTAGCATCTTCTTCTAAATTAACAAAATAATCACCTTTAGATAGACTTAACTTTATTTTTAATCCATCTTTAACTAGATAATTATTAATTTTAATTTGTAATTTAGATAAATCGCTACAAGTATCTTGATAAACTAAGACATCATCGATTCTTCCTTTATCTAAAACTTCTAAGAATACGCTTCTCCAAATACCACCATCAGGCATCTGTGGACCCCAATCCCATCCAAACATGCAATGCGCTTTTCGAATTGTGGCATAACCTTTAACAGCGTAATCCATGTTCATTAGTTCATGGGTATTTTTCTTAAATTCTTTTCTGATAAACGCTAAAGGTGATTTTATAATAACCTTTAATTCATTTATCCCTTCTTTTGCGTATTCATTAATATTAATTATGTAACTGCGATGCATATTAAATGTTTTTTTAACTAATGCATCATTAACATATATTTCAGTAACTGTATCTAGTCCTTTAAAAACTAAATTCAGTTCTTTTTTTAGTTCACTTCTATTTATTTTAAAGGTCCTACTATATGCGTAATCATCTTCCATAATGCTAAGCATCTTTGCCTCATTCGCTCTATAGAATGGATCACTGATCAATTTATTAACTAATAGGTCGTTATAAATTGATCCGGGAACAGTGACCTTTAAGTTATTGATTTGTTTTTCTAAAAGGAACCTACCATTTAAAAGCCATGTTCCATCGAGACTTTTACGCATGTTTTATACCTTCTTATTTATTTTCTAATAATGATTCGATAAATGCAGTTAATTTATTAGCAATTTCTTTATGACTCTTAACACTTGGATGAGAGTTATATCCTTTAGCATCACCGTTAATCTTAATAACTGCTAAATTAGGAATAGCAATCTTAGCAGTCTTTACGATTTGTTCAGTAATATCGTAAATACTAGATTCGTTCATAAGTCCATATAAAACGATGATTTGAGCTTCTGGATAATAATCATGTAAGTCTTGTAAGAATCTTACGTATTTATTTTGGAATTGAGTCATTCTAGCATCGCGTTCTGTATCATTTGTTGCGGCATTGATGTAAGACCAGTCGTTTGTTCCTAGGTTAACAACAACTACATCAGGTACATAATATCCATGAATCCATGGAATACTAGAATTAAAGTCAACATATTTATAAGCATCAGCTACATTTAAAGTGTTAGGAGTTGTCCATTTACTGAATGCACATCCCCAACCACTTGCTGAAAAGATGTTAACATCAGCATCAAGTGCTTGAGCTGTTAAGAATGCAAATCCTTGTAAGCAGTCAGAGTTTTCAGTAGTCTTACCACCACTAGAAGGATTACCTAAATTACCATATCCTGTAGAAGATGATGCAGCAATAAATTCTAACTTTAACTTTTTGTTTTCTATTTTTTGTAAGAATACGCCATCAGTCTTGATACTTTCAATAGCAATGTGTGAATCAATTGATTCGCTTCTCTTATATAAATCTATTTTATGTTCATTAGTATCAGTGTTTCCACTAACTAAAGTAATCTCTTGAGTTGGTTGATCTAAGAATAGTGTTGTAGCATTAGTGAAATCATCATCAATAACAATAACGATACAAGGTCTCATTGATTTATTAGATGAATTTGTAGCTGTGATTGTGGCTACAACTTCGCTACCTTTGAAGAACAATTCAAAACCACTAGCTGAATGATATACTTCATTAACTTTCTTTTCTTCATTGTAATGAGTTCTACCCATCCATTTGATATATCCACCATTAATCAAATCTTTTTCCTTTAATTCCATATAAGTCTTTTCCTTTACAAATTCAATAGGACTAGAATAATCAGAGTCAAGGAAGTTTACACCATCGCCTTTAGCCATGATAGAAACTTGATAAGTTCCTTCAGGAATTAATAGTTCAGCAACTGTTGCTCCTGGAGTAACACTACGTTCAATTTGAGCAGCACCACTATCAAATTTAATTACATAATCATTTGTAGCACCCATTATGTCAAAGAAAATGTAACCATCTTCTATTGCAAGTCCTGTTGGAGCATCTAATTTCTCTGGGCCTTCAACTTTGCCACTATCTGGTTTTTCACCACCGCATCCAACAAAGAATAAAATCAAAAGAGCAAGTAAACTAATCAATAAATTTTTTTTCATATTATCCTCCATATTTATTTAGACATTGCAGCTTTTGCTGCTCCAAGTAAAATCTTTCCACGACCATCAAATAATTTATATTCTATTCTATATTCATCTAAAATCTCTTTTAGATACTTTTCAAACTTTTCTTTAAATGTTGGAAGCTTATAGAAAGTGGATCCTTCAATAATGATTCCAATTCTATCGATATTTGACATGATAGAAAAAGCACTGATTGTAGTAGCTACAATCTTACTTGCTCTTTCAATTAGTTCTAAGCAGATACCTTTAAAGAATTCTAAATCTTCATCACTTTCAAAGCTACACTTTAAAACCTCATCATCTACTAGAAACTCACTCACCATAGGTAAACTAAAATCTTCACTAGCTGGAATAACCGTTTTATTAGATATTAGTTCGTCCTTTATAGCTTGTTTTAGTGCTTTATAAATTAGTGTTGATAAATATTTACCACTAGTCATTTTTTCAGTTAAAGCATCAAACGGATAAGCTGATTCTTTAGTTAACTCTTCATCAAATAATCCCCTACTAAAACCATTAAAATTACCAGTTTCAGTATTTATTATCATTAGTTCGTTATCTAGACCACTAATCTTTTTGATATTTTTAGTTTCTTCAATGTAACAACAATTAAATCCGGTACCATAAATTGCACCAACATACTTTTCAAATTCGTGATGTTTATCTAAAGTCGCACCACCTAAAAGAACTGATGTTGTGTCGTTTAAAACAACAATCTTTCTATCTAGATTAGAATATTTCTTAATAGCATCTAGTAAACTCTTTCCAACATATTCCCCAACAACTTCTCTCGCTTTGATTTCTTTATTCCAAGCAAGAAGCTTTCCATCTAAATCTTTGTTCATCTCAACACGGTAAGAGAAACAAAAGCCGATGTTTTTAGCTTTATCAAGGTAAGGAATTGTCATCTTAGCGATATAATCAAAAAATTCATCTTTTGAATATTCTCTTTCAATACCTGGCATCTTTTTTTCGCTTATTTCATCAATTTGCCAATTTCCATTACTGTAGCATGCAAGTCCAACTCTTAGATTTGTTCCACCCGCATCAATAACGATTACTTTTTCGTTTTCTTTTTCGCTGGTATTCGGATTTAAGAATGTGGCAATCATTGGGATAGAGCATTCACTAATTGGTCCTGTCTTTCTTAGCCCCTTACTAGCTTCTTCTTTAAACCTAGATAAAGTCTTAAAAGGATCAATATCGCTTGATGCCATCTTGTATTTCTTTAAAAAAATCTCTAACTTTTTCTTCATATAATCGCCTTTATAATTTCAATTAGCTTTATACTTATCTCTTTATGACTAGCGCTTGATGGATGAGAGCTAACACCTAATCCATCACCTTCGATTAATGCTTCGTGTAGATTAAAATCATCTTTGTTTTCTAAATACACTTCATGCATAAGATTGTAATTATGGCGCTCTCTCATTACCCCATAAACCATAATAATAGGAATATTAGGGTAATCTTTTTTAATTAATGTAAATAATTTATGAAAGTTTCCTTTTAGTTCTTCTTTTAATTCATCTTCTTGTTTTTCATCTACCCCTAAAGTTAGATAATAGCTATCGTTAGTTCCTAAGCTTATTATAGCTAAAGTAGGGTTAATTAGCTTCATATCAAATGGCTCACCCGATAATGGAGCTACTTTATCATATAAATCAAGAAGCGGACGTCTATAAGGCACAGTCCATGGAGAAAAAGCAATTCCCCAACCACTACCATTTACACTATTCATTGAAGCATTGAAAGCTTTTGAAGTTAAATAAGCATATCCTTTAAGCCCATCTGTATCAAACAAAGTTTTAGTATCAGTTAATTTACCTAAATTACCATAAGCTGATACTGTAGAATCTCCGTAGACTAAAAATGTCTTATCGTACTTAACTTTATCTAGAAAAACTCCTTCAACCTTAATATCAATAATATCAACATATGACTCAATTGCTTCACTTGCCTTAAGTAACTTAATATTGTGCTTTTCTTTCTTAGAACTAGAAAAAATGATGTAATCTTCTTCTTTTTCACTTAACCTTAAACTTGTTGCATTATCAAAATC
Organism: Bacilli bacterium; assembly: GCA_918272565.1. GTDB lineage: Bacteria > Bacillota_I > Bacilli_A > ML615J-28 > CAG-698 > Tener-01. The sequence goes on along the minus strand of CAKJYW010000008.1, from coordinate 66,626 downwards.
ATCATCGATAATCACCTTCATCCAAGCAGAATGTTCTTGGTTGGAAATCGTTTTCATTTTAGCACTAATAAAAATGGAACAAGCATTAAACTCAACACCACTAGCGGTATTATAAATATGTAGGATGCCATCAAAAATATAGCGCCCATGGATGTATAAGTTATTCAAATCAACCATATTTAATGCTTACTCCGTCTTTTTTTATAATAAATAATGAAATTTGGTCAAAAAATAAGATAAAAATACCTATTTTTTCCCTCTTATTATAATTATATTATACTACTTTTTGTCTCTTAAGAAAACTATTTTTTGCCTATTCTCCTAATAAAACAACTATCAAATTGAAAGAATTCTCGTTTAGTGTTAAAATAAATCTATGGAGGAATAAATAATGAGAAAAAAAGGACTGTTTTTGGTTGTTTTCTTCCTTCTACTAGCCTCTTTTGGTTGTAAAGGAAAAGAAAACAAAAAAAGTGTTACCGTCACTTATTATGATGGTGTAGATATTGTTCAGATAGAGGAATATGAAGAGAAAATCAATCTCTTGGATTACCAAAATGAAGGTTATAATTTCTTAGGATGGTATTTAGACGAAGAACTTACTAAACCATTTGATGAAAAAGAAATTGATTCTTACTTTGAATTAGGTAGTATAAACTTATATGCAAAGATGGAGAAGCTTATGGAAGACTTTGAAATTAAAATCATAGGACAAATTGATAATTATTGCGTACTTAATCCAGTATTTACCTGGTTTAATGGAAACAATTCATCATATACTATTACTCTATTAATAAATAACGAAGTTTATTTAAACACTGATACTACTAAAAAGTATTATCAGGTAAAAGAATATTTAGCTTTAAATACTTCATACACTTTTAAAGTATTAGAAAAAGAAACAGGAAAAGAAAAGAGTGTTTCTTTTAACACTCTTAGTGCTTATACTAATAAAGCGAGTTCAATCACCTTAACTAATCCATATTCTGATGGAATGGTAATTCAAAGAAATGTAAGTAATATTGTTAGTGGCTTTGGACCTAATAATCAAGTAATATCACTAGAAATAGGAGATGAAGCTTATTTTGGAGTAGCAGACGATGAAGGATATTTTGAAATAACTTTACCAGAGCGTGATGCTTCATTTACTCCAGTTGATATTAAGCTAACTAATAGCGTTAATGCTACTAAAGAGATAAAAGATGTTTTATTTGGTGATGTTTATTTGTTTGCGGGGCAATCAAATATGCAATGGCCAACATCTAATTCTGATTACAAGAAAGAAGACTTAGATAACTTAACTAAAGCAAACATCCGCTTCTTCTGTCAAGATGTTGTAACAGCTACATCAAAACAAACAAGTGTAAAAAACGGTAGATGGTTCAAACCAAATAGTAGTAACGTTTCTCAATTTAGTGCCATTGCCACAATGGCTGGATCATTCTTAGGAGTTGAGATGATGAGGGAAACTCCTATAGGAATCGTCACTGCTTACCAAGGAGATACTAATATCGCTAACTGGATGGGTCCTGAATATTATCAAGGAACATGCCAAACTAAGTATCTTCATTACAATGCTATGGTTTATCCACTTCACGGAACTAAGTTAAGTGGTGTTGTTTGGTATCAAGGATGTAACAACTCAGCAGCTGGATGCGAATATAAAGATTTATTATTAAAGCTATTTGAAAATTATCGTGATTTATTTAATACAGAAGATTTACCATTCTTCGTTATTGGACTAGCTTGTTATGACGGAGATAAAGGAAACAACTTCGATTTCTCTTATGTTAGAGAAAGTCAAGCTAAAGCATGTAGCGAAGATAAAAATGCTTATTTCATCTCTATTTGTGACAATGGTGATCCAACATACATTCACCCTTCAGCAAAGCGCTACGTATGTGAACGTGTATTTAAATCAATTTGTTCAGTCGTTTATCACAAAGACTACTACGCTGAAGGTCCTTCTTATAAATCACACACTGTAAATGGTAAAACTGTAACAATAGAACTTAACAACGCTGAAGGCTTAAAGAGCGTTGGTAAAATAACGGGGCTTTGTCTAGCTGGAAGTGATGGTAAATACTACGAAGCTAATGCAGTAGTTCAAGATGGAAAAATTGTAGCATCAAGCGATAAAGTGGAAAACCCTGTTTATATTAAATACGGTTTTGGTAAGAGTCCATTTGTATCAATATTTAATAAAGACAATTTCGCAATCACTCCATTTAGAACAGATGAATATAATGTTAATATCGACCTATTTGATTACGATTCAACTGATAAATACTACTTCCACCCAGATGGATCAAAGATGGAAGTGTCAATCGTTGATGGAAACTTAAGAATTAAGAAATTTAACGATGGAAAAGGATATGGATCAGTTAGATTAGATAAATGGGGAGCAATTGCTTATAAACCTGAAGGATTCAAATTCACAATTATTGGAACAAACAGTGGAGCATCTATTGCTATTAGAGCAATCGAAGGTGATAGTTATGAGATCTGGGGTTATAAGATTGTTGATGATTTTACTGGTGCAAAGACATTTGAAATCGACGCTGGTGATTTCTATGTGATGTATAACAAGCAAAACAACGTATTTGAGCCACAAAAGATTAGTTATGTTGAAGTAATGGTTGAAGCAAACAAAGAAGTAACATTTGATATTGCTAGTGCGATGTTTATCCATGTAGATAGAACAGCACCTCGAAGCTTTGCAATATCTACAGTAAACGAAACAGATGATAAGATTAATGTAACATTATCAAGTGCTCTATTTGCTAATAGTTATGAATTAACTATAACAACAGCAAATAACACTACTCCTATTTACTCACTAGAACAAGCATCAACTACTTTCACAATTGATAAAACTTTGTTTGAACAAGGAAAGCCATATTACATCAAAGCATCTGCTAAAAATGAACTTGGCTCTACCCCTTCAACAAACGATGGATTTGTGTTCTATCTAAAAGATGATGATAGATTAATCGTTTGTAACTTCGACTTTAAAGATCAAAGCGCTCTATCAAGTTACATCGCTACATCAATGGCTGTTCATGATGGCTTAACTTGTACCCTAGACGCTAAGGGTGTAAAGATCACATCAGCTGGTAAAGGCTGGCAAAACTTCATCTTCAAACTAGAAACTGGAAGCGGAGATGGAATGAAGAAAATGGAATTCTATGCTGACTTTACTGCTTATAAAGGCCAACTAATAATCCAGCTAGCTGATACTGCATATAATACTTATAGTTACACTCTAGACTTAAACGCTAAAAAAGAAGGAACATTCACACTCGACTTTTCTAGCTTCTTAAGTGACAAAGACAAAAAGCCATTCTCTACACAAACTCTAATGTGGTTAATGTTTAACTTCAATGATACAACAGGTAATGGCTATGTTATCTTTGATGATTTGAGTATATCTAAATAAACAAAAAGACAGACTTAAAGTCTGTCTTTTATTTTTCATCTATTAAAAATACACCTTGAGAAAAAGTCTTTTTAAATCCAATTGACGAATAGATGTGATTACTAATAGGGTTCTTCTTATCTACATTAAGGGTAGCATAGAATCCTTTATCTATTATTTCATTAACAATATTAGTACATATCTTTTTAGCATAACCTTTTCCACGATATTCATTCCTTGTATAAACAAAAGAAATCCTCATATCTTCACTCGATGAAGCACTCATTTTAGCCATTGAAACTATTTTTCCATCTTCTCTAATGATTCTAAAACCATCAATTGCTTTTAGAATCTTTTCTTTTGTTACCTCATCACTTAACCCACAATCATTAAAGAAACTTACTGCCATATTTAATATTTCATCAACGTCATCTTCTTTAGCTACTTCTACTTCTTCACTACTTGGTAAAAGCTTAACACGAGCTTCCATAAAGTCCATACCAAGATCTAGGTGAGACTTAATGTTTCTTTTACCTAGTTCCGCCATGAATGCTTCACCTAGCTCTGTTGGTGCTAGATACCCTTTGATTTTATATTGATTATTAATTAAAAAGTCAATTAATTCGCCCGCTAGCGAACTATCACCATAAAGTAAAATATTAAAAGGTTCTTTAAGTAAAGCAACTAACCTACTCTTGTCATTATAGACCTTTAAGGCATATTCATCTTTGTTAGCTTTTTTTAGTAGTGGAGCATCAAATCTAAAAAATACCTCAGTATGAATGTTAGTTAGCAAAAAGTCCTTATTATCTAAATAAAAGCTACTACCATCTTCATATACTTTAATCATTTTCTTCTCCTATTTTAAACAAACAAGCTAAAACCTCTTCTTCCTTACTTTCTTCATCATCGTTAGATACTATTAATTCATATTTGATTTTACTGTTTTCTAACGCTAAAGCAATAAAACACATAAAAATACCAATATCAATCAAGTTTTGATAAACGATTTTTCTTAGTGGAATAATCCCTCTTAAAAATGGTCTTTTAATTCTATAAACTTCTATTCCCTTAGAAGCATCAACCATCTTCCAAGGTTGTAAGTTACAACTAGATGGAGCAAACCTAACAATGTTTGCTATATCCGTGTACTTACTACCTTCATAGATTTCTGAAGTTTCTCTTCTTTTAGACTTAAACATATCTTTTCTAAAAGAATCGCTTGGTACTTTACATATTGCTATCATATGCACAAACGAAAGTCCATTAACTTCCTTTTCTTTAGCACTACCAATTCCAAACCACAAAGCACCAATGTTTTTACTTGCAAGGTACAAGTCAAGTTGCTCTCCTAAAAAGCCAATATTTTGTAAATAATTAGGCTTTTTCTCACTATAGAATAAAACCACATATTCTTGTCCTCTTTTACATGTAGCTTCTTCATTCTTTGCAACTTTTATTTCTACCTTAATATCCTTTATTAAAGGAGTAAAAGTTTTAAAGGCATTGTAAATATCTTCAATCTCGCTACTAGTTATATGGTAATTATCCCTATATTGCTCTTTAGTTTTATTATCTCTAAACAGATGATATGATTTTCTTTTAAAAATATAAGGGTAAAGTTCTAACATCTTTTTCTCCTTTATTTATTTTAAGTATTCCTTTAGTTTAACAAAAACCGGTCTAATTGGTGGAGAGATTTCTGGTAAGTTGTCTATTTTGAAGAACTTAAGTTCGGTTAGTTCTCTATCTATGGCCTTTATTTCTCCTTGGTAATTATTACATAGATAGATTATTTCAACATTAGAAACTTCATCACCATTAGGATAAGTGTAGTGAGTCTCTTTCCCCGCATTTATCATAAAAAGAGTAATCTCATTAGCTATTAAACCCATCTCTTCGTAAAGTTCTCTTTTTGCGCACTCTTCAGGCTTTTCATCGATCTCCATTGATCCACCAGCATACCCCCACATACCATTATCTGCCCTCTTACCTAAAAGGATTTCGCCTTTACTATTAATGATAATGATTGAAGCTGCTACTTGAATCAAGCATTTTTTACCAACATATTTCCTCAAATCTAACATGTAACCCATATTTCACCTCAATATAAACAAATAGTCGTAAAACTAATTTACGACTATTAAATATTATTCACACATTTTTTCTAGTTCTTGTCTTTTTTTATTAATTTCATCTAAATAAATAGAATAATCACAATTTTCTTTATTACGAAGTCGTTCAGTTATTTCTAAAACAGGTTCAAGTAAAGGAGTTAATTCTAGATTTGAAAGAATTCCTTTTAAAGAATGGGAAGCACTAAATGCTTCTTCTAAATTGTTAGCATTAATTGCTTGATTTAGTTTAGCAAAGCTATCATTCTTAGGAACCATCGCCACAAGGCGCAAGTACAGTGCTTCATTATTAACACATCTACCAAGGCCTTTACTAGTATCAGCACCAAATTCTTTTAATTTATCAATTGATAACATCCTAAAACTCCTTTTTAAAGAACTGTTCAAATTCTACGCTATTAACTGGTTTAGAAAAATAGTATCCTTGAACAATATCATATTTCATTTCTTTTAATTTGTTTAATTGTTCAACTGTTTCAACACCTTCAGCTACTATTATAACATTCAAATATTTAGCAATATCAGATACAATCCCGACCATCTTCAATGTCTTTTCATTCTTAAACATGTCTTTAACAAACTTCATATCGAGTTTCAAAACATCAAATGAAAGAGTTGCTAGGGTATTAAGTGAAGAATATCCACTACCAAAGTCATCGATTTCGATTCTAAAGCCCTTTTCTCTTAAGCCATTAATAATACCAATTATTTGATCTGTTTCATTGTTATAAGCTGATTCTGTTATCTCTAAATAGATATCACTTGGACTAATTCCGCTTTCTAAAACAATATTATTAATAGTATTTACAATGTCTGCATCAAACATATCAACTCTAGAAACATTGACAGAAACTGGAAGAGTAACGTTGAATTTCTCTTTCCACTCTCTAATTTGGTTTGCGGCTTCCCTCCAAACATACCTATCTAAAATCCTAATGTTTCCATTCTCTTCAAATAGAGGAATAAACATTCCAGGAGAAATGAAGCCAAGCTCAGGATGAATCCATCTAACTAAGGCTTCAGTTGATGATAAAACATATTTATCCCCAACAATGTTAACTTTAGGTTGATAAAAAACTTTAAATTCTTTATTAATAATCGCTTTATTAAAGTCGTGATTTAGTCTTTCTTTAAATAGTTGAGTCTTTTGGTCTTCTTCACTATAGATATTAAAGAACTTATTATTTGATTTTCTAATCTCATCACAAACTTTTTTAGCTCTTTCTAATCTTAGGTCAACACTGTCTTTAGTTGATTCAGCTCTATAAATTCCTAGTCTAAATGTAACATTAGAAACATTATATTTATCTTTCAATATAGCATAAATATTATTTAGTAAAGCATCATAATCATCTTGATGGTTGATATATAAAGCAAAATAGTCTCCTTGAATTCTAGCAACAATTCCATCGTTTTCTCTTGCTAAGTCTTTTAAGATATTAGCAACATAAACTAAGACATTATCCCCTGCCTCTTTGCCATAAAGCTCATTATAAAGATGGAATCTTGTTATGTTAAAGACAACCATATCCATAATGGCATCAGGGCGATAATTATCAATGCGACTAACGTATTCAGTAAATATGTGCTTATTATAAACATCAGTTAGTCCGTCTCTTTCTTCAGCGTTAACAATAATTCTCTTTTCAGAAAGCTCAATTGACTTATTAACTCTCGCAATGATTATCTCTTTTAAATCATAAGGCTTAGTAATAAAATCAGCAGCTCCTAAGTTTAACGCTTCCAGTTCACTACCCTTATCACTTGTTAGAACGATAACTGGAATGTTTTTATTCTTTTCATCTTTCTTTAGTTCTTTTAAAAGAGTAAACCCATCCATTAATGGCATATTTAAGTCTAACAAAATCAAAGAAATAGGAGCGATGCTTGTTTCAATAACGTGTAGAGCTTCAATTCCATTACCAGCAGTTAAGATTTCATAGTCTTTAGATAATATTTCTTTTAATATTTCTTGATTGATTATCTCATCTTCAACAATCAACACATATCTTTTTAATTTATTGATAATATTATTATTTCTCATAGTCATACCTTACTAATTATTTATTAAATATTTAAAACCACCCTTAGGTGGTTTCTTTTAAAACTTTTTTAGTATTGCTTCACCTTGATAATTAATTCTTCTTATTATAATAATCGGCTTTATTAGCATACATTATTTCATCAGATTCTTTTAAGAAATCTTCTAATTTAATTGAACCTGGCTCATGGTAACTATAACCAATCGAACAAGTGTATTTAGTTTCTTTTACATTTTTCTCAATTCTTTCAACTAAAGCTTGAACATCTTCTTTTGATGTCTTCCTACAAACGATAACGAATTCATCTCCACCCATACGGTAAACTGATTCCCTTGCTCTAGATGCTTTTGAAAAGCAAACAGCTAAAGCAATTAAAGCTTCATCCCCCGCAAGATGACCATAAGTATCATTGATTTTCTTTAGTCCGTTCATGTCTAAAGAGACGATTGCGGTGATGTCTTTATAATCTCTTCTTGTTTCAACATAATATGCTTGTCTATTTAGTAGTCCTGTTAAAGAATCCTTCTTTACTAATAGTAATATATCAAATACATAATAGATGAATAAAGACACTACAATGATTGTACAAAAGATTTGAGCGAACTTGTTTCCAAAAATAAAAGGAAAGATAACTCCTGATGCTAATGAGATAGATAAAAAAGCGATAGGAACGATTTCAATCAAACGTTTATTACTTCTCTTAATCAAAATGTAGATTAGAAAGACCATATATAATCCACACATAATAAATGGAAGATATCCAAGTGGCCCTCTAACTAATTCATTAGATTCATTAATACTAAATACGATTCCGTTAAATATGGAAACAATGTCAATAACTAGCAAAACAGCAGCAGGAATAAGGGTAAAATACCTTAGACGCCTTACTAAAACCATCATGACAAGCGCTAAAACAAATGGTGTTGCGCTATATCTTATGGCCATAAGTATTAGCCTTATTGTCTTATTCTCGGAAACAGATGGCAGATAAAACTCTGCAAAAACAACAATCGATAAAAGGAAAATCAATATTAGTAGTGACATGTAACGCATTGTTGCTTTCTTACTTGAAAAAGACGTAATTGAAAGAACAACAATAAACGCTCCCAGTACTAACATTAAAATCCAGTTTTGAAAAATATATTCTTTAATAGCTTCTATCATAATTATGATTATACCATAAAACCTTATAAAACAAAAGTAAAAAAAGATAAATGCTCTTTTTAGTAACCATACTAGCATTATCTTTTTTCCTAATGTTTTTATTTTATTCAAATTTCAACACAGCAACGATTTCATCGTCACACATTTCGCCAGTTTCTTTAAAACCAAAAGATGCGTAAAGATTTTTAGCAATTATATTATCTCTTTCATAAGAAATCCAGCACAAATCCGCTTTCCCACAAGGCCAAGTCTTAATAAAATCAAGTGCAAGTCTTAAAGCCTCTTTTCCATAACCTTTGCCTTGATATCTTTTATCAATCATAAAACGCCAAACTTGATAATTATCTTTTTCAACACTAACACCATCCTAATCAGCAGTCTCCCCATAAGCAAGTTGAATAAAGCCGACTAGCGTATCATCGTTATAAACAGCAAACGGAAAGACTTTTCCGCCATTAATTAGTGTCACATAAGCTTCCGCGACACTATAACAGTTATCAGCTACAAACGGATATTGTTCTTTTTTTATTTCAAGATCAAAAACATCATCAAAGTTTTCATAGGTGAGTTTTTCTAAATGTATCATATTATTAATTCCCTCAAAAATCTGTTATCAATAAGAATTGTCACTTAAATGTTTTTCATACAAAGATAGTAAATATAGTGCTGATTCACCATAAAGACCAGTTTCATCATCATCTAACATTCTTACAACATCAGATTCATAGAATCTATTTCTTGCTTCTTCAAGGCTCAGCTTATATTTCTTTGCTATCAACTCTATAGTTTGAGAAATGAGGATTGTTTTAGAAAGAACGTGTTCCATCATTTCACCTCCTATAAATATTTCTTTCTTAAATAGCTAGCTTGTTCTTTAGAAATCATATTTTCGACTTCACAAACATTAATGCTACTGTTTGCTTCATCTAAGTAACAATCAAGTAAACTACTTCTTTTCTTTTTAGCCTTTTTTATATTTTCAATTGTATTTTTTAAAAACTCAGGAATGTTTTTTTCGTAGATAGGGTTATATAGTTCTTGGTCTAAATCTAATAGATCTTCAATTGTCATATTTAAAACCTTTGACAATCTTAATAAATTTCTCCCACTACAATCCATTATATTAGATTTTCCAGAGGCAATATCAAAAACAGTTGTTTTAGGAACTCCTGATTCTTTTGATAATTTATATACGGTTGTATTGTTTTTCAATAGCAGATCCCCAAATGTCATAATAACACCTACTTTCAATAATAGTATATCGGTAAACCGACCTTTTGTCAAGTGATAAATTAAAAGTCATAAGAATTAAATTAAATCTTATGACTAATCAAAACAAATTAACTCTCTTTACGTACGAGTTTCGTCACAACCTCGCAATGAATTGAATTAGGGAAGAGGTCGCAACACTTAACCTTTTCAACATTATAATAATCTTTCAAATATAATAAATCTCTAGATAATGTGGCTACATCACAAGAGACATAGACTATTCTTTTTACCCCTTTTTCTACAATCGCTTCTAAGAATGTTCTTTCACACCCTTTTCTAGGAGGATCAACTAACGCAACATCAAAATCTACATCTAGCTCTTTAATTATATCTTCACTTTTTCCAACAAAGTACTTACAGTTATCAAGCTTATTTAACTTCGCGTTTTCCCTAGCGTTAATAATAGCATCTTCTACTATCTCTATCCCATATACTTCCTTAGCATCCCTAGCTAGAGTCTCTCCAATTGTTCCAACTCCACAGTAAGCATCTAGTACTATATCATTTCTACCAACATCCGCAAATTCTTTAACAATTTTATATAGCTCGATAGTTTGCTCATGATTAATTTGTAAGAATGATTTGTGTGATAGCTTAAATTTATTACCTAATATCTCATCAACAATCTCATCTTTACCAAATAAGGTAATACTACTATCTCCTAATATGACATTAGTCTTTTTATCTTGGATATTTAAAATGATACTTTCTACTTCTTTGTATCTATTTTTAATCTTCTCAACTATTAAATCTAGACAATCAATCTCTTTTGTTTTAGATACTAATATAACCATGTATTTATTATCAAAAGTATTTCTAATAAGTACATGCCTAATAGTTCCTTTATCGTTTGCTTCATTATAAGCATTAATCTTATATTCATTTAATAGATTCTTTATAAATTTAGCAATATCAGTAGATAAGGTAGGTTCAATGAAACATTCATCAAGAGGAATAATATCGTGGCTCTTCTTCTTATAAAAACCACATATGTTTTTACCATTCTTAAAAGAAAATGGAATCTGAACTTTATTACGGTAATAATATTGGTTCTTAGCGCCTACTATTCCTAAGAAGTTGACTTCATCTAATTTCGCAATCTTTTTTAAAGTTGATAAAACCATATTCTTTTTAAACTCTAGCTGAGTAGCGTAATCCATATGCATTAAATCACATCCGCCACATTCATAAAAATACTTACAAATAGGTTTTACCCTACAACTTGATTTAGTGATGAATTCTTTGATATTACCTAAAGCAAAGTTAGAGTTCACTTTAGTTATTTCTAACTTCACTTTTTCACCTTTTATAGCATTAGGAGCAAACACCACAAAGTCATTAATTCTAAAAACTCCTAGCCCTTCATGGTTAATATCAGCGCACTCTGCTAAATAAATATTTCCTACTTTTATTGTTTCATTCATAATGAATCACCTCATTAATTTAAAACTTCAAATAAACCTTTTAGTCCTTTTTCTTTAAATATCCTTCTATAATAGCTAGCACTTTCATTTATTAGTGTATCAATAACATTAATACCTAAAAGTTCTACTGGAGCCTTATCATCAGTTAAAAGTAAGTCTCCATTAACGTATTTAATCAATGTCTTATTAACATATTTATCTATAAAACTAGCTAGCTCTCTATCATCTAATTCTTCGATACTTTCACTTAAAACATCAAGTGGAGATGAGGAGTTTGTTGAAAAGAGTTCTCGGTTTGTTGAAGAGCGAACATTAACATAATAGTTATTACTAAAGACGCTGCTTATAGTATCACACAAATAATAGTTGATGTTTTTATCTTCATCTGATCTCATATTTAGATTAGTTACCATTACTCCGTCATCAGTTAAATGTTCTTTAACTAAAGTAAAGAACTCAACAGATGACATTTGAAATGGAATAGTAATATCTTGATAAGCATCAACCATAATGACATCATATTTTTCATTTGTGGCATTTAAGAATGCTCTACCATCATATGTATAGACAGTTATATCCTCACTTTGATTAAAGTACTTTTTAGCAAGCATCGTGATCTTCTCATCGATTTCTACACCAGTTATTTCAACATTACTAAAATACCTTTCAATTTGCTTGGCATAAGTTCCACTTCCCATGCCCAAGATTAGCACCTTAAAATTATCTTTTTTATTGTAATTAGCCATTAACAGGGCAGCTAAGTCATAGTCATAATAATGATCATAGTGAAGTTCTTTTTCTTCAAAGTAATAAGACTGGATTCCAAACATAACGTTTGTTGATAGAGCGGTCATATTACCATCTTCATAGACTTGTAAATAGTTATAAATTGATTCACCTTCATAGATTAAATCATTATTCCAAAAAGCAAAATGAGAATTATGACCAAATATTATTCCAATAATTAACAATATTACTGATACTACCATTCTCGCTTTAAATACCTTAATACTAATAAAATAAGTAATTGCAAGGCCTAATAAGATAATAGCAAAAATCAAGAATGTCCAGTTTGTTCCGATTGTTGGGATAGTGATAAATGTTGGTGTGAATGTTCCAATTATAGAACCTACTGTATTAAAAGCATTCAAATAACCTACGGTTTTACCACTTTCATCTAATGACTTTGTACAATATTTTGCTAGGCATGGTGTAGTTGTTCCAAGTAAAAACAAAGGAAAAATAAATAGCACTAAGCAAGAAACTATTGCGGCTACAATCAAAAATCCTTTATGAACCGCAAAAATGAGTAGGGCACTAATTCCAGCAATCACGTATTTTCCTAAAAATGGAATTAGGGCAATCCAAGCACCACTAATTATAATCCTCAAATATAATTTATCAGGATTAGGATCTTTATCAGCTTTTCTTCCTCCATAAATATTACCTAAAGCCATCGCAATCATAATCGAACCAATTACGATTGTCCAAACAATTTGGCTTGAAGAAAAATAAGGAGCAAGTAACCTTTGTGCTCCAAGCTCAATTGCCATTACACTCATTCCAGCAAAAAACTCTGTTAAATATAAAAATATTTTATTCTTTAGTATTCTTCTTTCATCCATATAATACCTCATTAATATGTATTTATTTTATCATATTAAAGCTATAAAAAAAAGAATTATACAACCAAATAAAAAAGCAAACTACAATTAAAGTACTCCCTATGTCAAGTACATAATAAAAAAAAGGCATGGCCTTGTAATCGTGTTGATTTACAGGGCTATGCTTTTTTTTATTGTGTCCGATTTACAGGGTATATTTTAGTTTCAACCAATATATTGTTTTAATCATTATTTTTATCACAAATATTTACAAATATACACTAGCATAAACAAAAAAAGTGGATAACGCTAAATGCGCCATCCACCATTTAATTATTCACTATTTTAATTCAGCAAAGTATTTGATTGTTCTAACCATTTGGCTAGTGTATGAATTTTCGTTGTCATACCAAGAAACAACTTGAACTTCATATAGATCATCAGCGATCTTAGCAACCATAGTTTGAGTAGCATCAAATAATGAACCGAACTTCATACCAATAACGTCACTAGAAACGATTGGATCTTCATTGTATCCATAAGATTCGTTAGCTTGAGACTTCATATAAGCATTGATTCCTTCTTTAGTTAAATCTTTAGCTTTAACTACTGCAGTTAGAATAGTTGTTGAACCAGTAACTACAGGAACACGTTGTGCAGAACCGATTAGTTTACCATTTAATTCAGGAATAACTAGTCCGATTGCTTTTGCAGCACCAGTAGAGTTAGGAACGATGTTAGCAGCTCCAGCTCTTGCTCTTCTTAAATCGCCTTTACGATGAGGTCCATCAAGGATCATTTGGTCACCAGTGTATGCATGAATTGTAGACATGATACCAGATTGAATTGGTGCATAATCATTTAATGCTTTAGCCATTGGTGCTAAGCAGTTTGTAGTACAACTTGCAGCACTAATGATTGTATCATCTTTAGTTAATACGCCTTCGTTAACGCCAAATACGACAGTTGGTAAGTCATTTCCTGCAGGAGCAGAGATAACAACTTTCTTAGCACCAGCATTGATGTGAGCTTGTGCTTTTTCTTTCTTTGTATAGAATCCAGTACATTCTAATACAACATCAACGTCTAATTTACCCCAAGGTAAATTTTCAGCTTTAGGTTCAGCATAAATAGTAATTTCTTTTCCATCAACTGTGATTGAACCGTTTGTTAGAATAGTCTTTCCATCTTCAGCTAAAACTGGTTCCTTAGAAGTAACAGTGTGTTTGCCTTCACCGATATAACCAGCGTATCCACCTTGAGCAGTGTCATACTTTAATAGATTAGCTAACATGCTAGGTTGAGTTAAGTCGTTGATAGCAACGATTTCATAACCCTTTGCTCCAAACATTTGTCTGAAAGCTAAACGTCCAATACGTCCAAATCCATTAATTGCAACTTTAACAGCCATTTTTTATATACCTCCATATGGTCTATTTTTTACCTCTATTATTCTATCACTATTTGAGGATTTTTTCAATATGTTTTTTAATTTTAAGTCCTTTAGGACCATTTACTAGTAGTTCAATAGCTTCTTTATAACTATCAAACCCTTTTCCAGAAATCGTTTTTACACAAACATCGCTAATAACAGATACTTTTCTAAAGTCTTCTCTAGAACTTATATCACTCAAATGAACCTCTATAGTCTTAATATTTACTGCTTTTATTGCATCTCTAATTGCATAAGAGTAGTGAGTATAAGCTCCTGGGTTAATAATGATACCATCAACTTTCTTAAAATAAGCTCTTTGAATAGCATCAATTATCTTTCCTTCAGAATTTGATTGATAGATCTTAGTTTTAGCGTTATTTGCTTTAGAGATTTCTTTTATAAAAGAACATAATTCTTTATAAGATTTTTCTCCATATATTTCTTTTTCTCTAATTCCAAGCATATTAATGCTAGGACCATTAATTACTAATAACTTCATTTTATTCACCCTTAGTATTATATAATACTTTTTATAAATTGTAAAATAAAATGCTTCTAATTAAGAAGCATTCATTATTAATTTCTTCTACCAAAGATAATTGTGGCAAGACGCAAAATCTCAATATAAAGCCATATTAGAGTATAAGCTAGACCAAATGCAGCATACCACTCATATTCTTTTGGTGCTCCACTTTCAACAATCATTCTAACAGCATCTAAATCAAGTAAGATGAAGATTGATGCTAGGAATGTTGAACCAAGGCATACAAGTAATGTGATTGGAGTGCTAAACTCACTTCCAGTTAACCAAAGTAATAAATATATTATTAAATAACTAATTACAAAGCTAATAGCAAATGTTAAAGCAAATCTCCTAAACTTATTAGTGACTTTGACGATATTAGTAACAAATAGTGTCACAACAACCCCAAATACCATAAATGTTGATAGTAAAGCTGCAGGAACGATTCCTTGTGAAACACTAGCATAAGCCATTGAAATAAATCCTACTAAGATTCCTTCACCAGCACAATATATGATTCCACATATCTTTGATGCCCTTGGAATCCATAAAGAAAGAATTCCAAAGATAAATGTTGTTAGGGCTGAAGCAATTATCAAAGATAAATAAAGTGTACTAGACACATATTTACCTAAAAATATTCCTCCAAATGCACTAAGGATTGTTACTAGCATATAGATAAATGTCTTTTTAGCAACACCAGAATAGGTAGCTACTTCATAACTCGAATCATCGAAATCCATATTTCTTAATCTACGAAATACTAAATTAGAACTTCTCATATTCCCCTCCATTGATACTTAATATTACTATATAAATTATATAAGAATAAACAAAAAAAGGCAAGATACAACATCTTCATAAATGTCATATCTTGCTTATTTTTACATAAATAATCCTATTTGATCATCATTTGGCAAGTCATGGAAAACACCCATTCTAATGAATTTCTCCATTAGGGTATTATTTATTCTACTTCTTCTAGCTACGTCTTTAATTGATGTGAACATTGATTCGTTTCTAGCATCAACAATTGATTTGGCAATTGAAGGGCCTAGTGAATCCATAGCACCAAATGGAATGATTAAGCTATTACCTTCAATAATGAAATCTTGCCAATCAGACTTAAAGATATCAATTTGTTTGAAATTGAATCCTCTTGCATACATTTCTAAAGAAAGTAATAAAGTATAATAAATATCACTTTCTTTATTAGTCATCTTCTTCAAGGCTTGAAGTTCATTAAGTCTAGCTTTAATGGCATCATATCCAGCAACCATTGTTTCAATCTCGAATGCCTTAGCACGTTTAGAGAAGAAACCAGCATAATAATAGATAGGTTTATACATCTTGAACCAACCAATTCTTAAAGCCATGATAACATAAGCTGTGGCATGGGCTTTAGGGAACATGTATTGGATTGATTTACATGCTTCAATGTACCACTTAGGAACATTATGTTCAAGCATTAATCTCTCTTGGTCAGGTTTAAGTCCTTTACCTTTTCTAACACATTCCATAATAGTGAAGGCATCAAGTGCAGGTAAGTCCATACTAATTAAATATGCCATAATGTCGTCACGACATCCGATCAGGTCATTAAATTCGAGGTTGTTAACTCCTGGCTTTAATCCTAAGAATAAATCTCTCATATTTCCTGCCCAAATACCAGTTCCATGAGAAAGACCACTTATTTTGATTAAGTCGCTTACTCTAGTTGGGTGGATTTCTTTTAGCATATCTTTAGTTAGACCTGTACCAAATTCAGGAAGTCCGGTTGTTGGGATTTCTTCCATGATTTGTTCTTTAGTTACACCAAGCACATCCACTCCAGCAAACATCTTAAGAACTTTCTTATCATCAAGTGGAATATCTTCAACCCTACTAAATGGGAATTCATCAGGGAACGCTTCAACATAATTCATTAAGTGACGAATCATTGTTGGGTCATCATGACCTAGGATATCAAGTTTCAACAAATTATCTTCAAAGTTATGATAAGTTTGATGAGTTGTCTTCCAATCATTTTCAATATTATCAGCAGGATATTGAACAGGTGTAATCTCATTAACGTCAAGTCCTTGAGGTAGAACGACGATTCCACCTGGATGTTGACCTGTTGTCTTTTTAACGTTAAGAAGCTTAGCACCTTCTCTATCAAGTTCACAGCTTCTAACAGTTTGTTTTAGTCTCTCGTAGTGACCTTTAACATAACCGAAAGCAGTGTTTTCCGCAATACCATTGATAGTTCCTGCTCTAAATGAATAATCTACGCCAAAGATGTCTCTACAATAGTTATGAGCACGCTCTTGATATTCACCACTAAAGTTAAGGTCGATATCAGGTGTCTTATTTCCACTAAATCCTAAGAATGTTTCAAATGGAATATCACAGCCATCACTAACCATAGTCTCTCCACAAACAGGGCACTTCTCTTCTGGCATGTCAAAGCCAGTACCATATTTTTGTAAGATGTCTTCAAATTTTAGTTCATCTTCACTTTGACCATATTTTCTCTTTTCTTCTGGAGATAGCTTAAAAGCAGTGAAGTGGCAATGAGGACAAACGTAGTGTGGAGGAAGAGAATTAACTTCAGTTATTCCCATAAAATTAGCAACGAGACTTGATCCAACAGATCCACGGCTACCAACAACGTATCCAGCTTCTTTTGAGTGCTTAACTAGCATATAAGCAATGAAATAGATTGTGGCATAGTCGTTATTGATAATGCTATTTAGTTCTTTATCTAGCCTATCTTGAACTAATTTAGGTAAATTCTCACCATATTTCTTATGAGCTGTAGCATATGTTAGCTTTAGTAATTCCTCTTTAGCACTTGGAATTCCTTCTTTTGCCATAAAGTCATCACCAGGAGCATAAAGCTTCTTAGGGAATAGTGGGAATTCTTCAATTAAGCTATTGATGTAATTAGTGTTTGTAACAACTATTTCAAATGCTTTTTCATTTCCTAAGAAAGCAAAATCATCTAACATCTCTTTTGTTGTTCTAAAGTGAGTAGATGGAATGTCTTTTAGTTCACTAAAATCGTGCATTCCGCCACCAACCATAGGAACTTCAAATAACATTTGACGATACTTCTTGTCTTCCTTATCAAGGTGATGAACGTCACCTGTAGCTACAACCAACTTTCCTTTTTCACTAGCCGCAAGTAAAATCTTACCAATAATCTTTTCAATATGCTCACTAGTAATCTCTCCACCACTAGATTCAATTAGATGTGAATAAACATCAGGTGGTTGAACTTCAATAAAATCATAGAAATCCATACTATCAAGTAGTTCTTGATAAGACTTATTTAATGCTTTGGTGAATACATCGCCATTATAGCAACTAGATCCAACTAAAATACCTTCTCTATGACTCTCTAAGAATTTCTTTAAAATCTTAGGTTCTTTACTAAAATTAACAGTGTATGATTGAGAAACAATCCTATTAATATTTACTAATCCTTCTCTATTTTTAGCAAGCAATGTTACATGAGTAGGATAAGCAAATTTGAAAGCTTCATTTTCATTAATAACACTATTTATCTCATTATAGTTATTGATATGTAGTTCTCTTAAGTGATTTAACATCTTAAGGAAAACATATGCGGTTGTTGTAGCATCGCTTATAGCACGGTGATGTTGTTCAAGTTCAACATCAAAGTACTTACTAACAGCCTTTAGATTGAATCTTTTCATCTTGTCGCCATAGCAAACTCTAGCAATTTGCAATGTATCGATTGTTGGGAAAGATACATCTTTAATTCCTTGATCTGCTAAATTACGATAAAGATGTGAATTATCGAATGTGGCATTATGAGCAACTAAAATGGCACCATCAATGAAGTGATAGAAATCCATAATTGCTGTTTCAATAAATGGAGCATTTCTAACATCATCATCAGTGATAGAAGTTAGGTTTGTTGTGAACTCACTAATCTTTCTTCTAGGATTAACAAATGTTTGAAATTCATCAATGATGTTTCCATGATAAATCTTACAAGCAGCTATCTCAATAATCTCATTGTAATTACTAGAAATACCTGTTGTTTCTAAGTCATATACAACATATGTTGCTTCATCTAAATCAATATCATGATCAGTTAAAGCAATCTTGAATCCTTCTTCATCAACCAAAGCTCCTTCAAGTCCAAATATTGGCTTGATTCCCGCTTTTTTACATTCTTTGGCAAGTTCAGGTAAGCCTTGAACATTATATTTATCAGTAACAGCCAAAGCTACATGACCGTATTCTTTTGCTCTAGCTACATATTCATCGACAGCTAAAACAGAGTCTTGTGCACTCATCTTTGTGTGAGCGTGTAATTCAACTCTCTTTTCTACTTCGCCATCAGTATGAACAACCTTTTGAACTTCTCCTAGTCCCGCTGTTTCAACAATCATCAAGACCATATCACGAGCAAAGGTGTCATATTTCAAATAGCCATAGCAGCGAACTCTTTGACCAACCATGCAACTCTTACGATAGAAATCTTCTTGTTGCTTGTTTTGATTGTTATTAACGAATGTCTTAATAACAATTGAACTTTCTCCATCAAACAAAGTTGCTTCATACAACTTTAATCCACCATTAAGCTCTCTAATCTCAGCTTTAATGACATCACCTTCAACTAAGAAGTTCTTTTTGTTGTTCTTTTGTAAATATTCAACAAGCTCATATTCAGTTGCAGGGACATCTTTAATAGGCATAACAACACCATTAAGTGGTGATTGTTGACGCTTCATCTTTGTCATCTTAGGATTTTGTTTAGTATTATCCCTATTTGCAATAGAGTTATCATAGATGACTTGTTCACGATTGATTTTTTGTTCAGCTAAAGCATTAGATGTTTCAATTTCATCTTCCAGTGGAACAATAAAAGTATTAATTTCACTAACAACTTTAACAATCTCTAAACCAAACTTCTTAAAGCACTCTCTAACAGCAGGAAGCAAAGCTTCAATAACACCTTTATCAAACTCATTAGCAACCATAAGTTTAACAGTGTTATCATTATAAGATGTTTCAAAGTTACCTAAAGAATGGTATCTTACTTGTCTACTAGATAATTCTTGTACAAAATATTTGTAAAAGACTTCAAGTGTTAGTGGTGGTACTTCTTCAACACTGAAATGATATTTAACAGTTACTTTATTTGCAACCTTGGCTTGAACCAAACCTTCTTGCAAACTCTTCATCAAATCATATAAAGTATCAGGGGCAACAAATTCACTAAAATCAATCTTTAATGATAATGAATAATCAGTTTTATCAAATATTGCTTCACTAACTTCACCAGACAATACACCTTCAAGTAGTGGGAAATTAATATTCTTTAAAATGTTTTGAAAAACTCTTTTTCTTTCTTCCATTGTTACCTCCTTCTATCTTTTTTTCTAATTATGAGTATTCTAATTTTATCACAAACACTGCTTGTTTTCAAATAAAAATATAAGAATATTTATAAAAATAATTCCCTATAGAATATAGGGAATTATTAATTATCTTTTATCAATATAGAAGAACTCAACATCTAATAAATCAACCGTCTCTCTTGTTTGATAATCGACTTGATAAGAGAATGTTATATCCATCTTTTTGATTTCTTCTCCGATGATACTCTTCTTTAATGTGATAGTTCCATCACCTGTTAAGAATGTATTATTATTGATTTCTACTCCATCTTTAACTGATGTTAAAGCAATTTTAGCACCATTAATTGTTGAAGACTTGTCTTTATCTAAGTATCTAACCTCTATTGTAAATGTTTCTTCTTCCTCATAAACGAATGTGGCAAAATATGTATACAAATCTTTTTCTGTCTTAATCTCTCCGCCAGTTAAAGTTTCATAGATTTCACCTTTAGAGTTTTCATAACACAAAATGTAATTATATGTATTATTGTGAACTAATCCATTTATAGTACAAGATCCATCAACTATTTCATATAAGACGTTATCTACTTTGGCATATACCTTTTTAACATCTTTTCCGAATGTCTCATTTACTTTAACATTGATTTTAGCACTAGTCTTTGTAACATCACTGACACTAACATCAAAGTCGATATCACGGACAACGATTAATACACAGTTACTATCGCTTCTTTCACGACCATCTGATGGGCTATTTGTAACAACAAATGAACCATTTTGCCTAATTACCATTGTACTTGAGCCACCACCATCAAGGTTAAATGCTTCAACACAACCATAAGCTTTCATGATTGCTGCAAGTTCTCTAGCATCAGCTCCATACATGTTCTTAGAGCCTTGACGCCCATCAATTACCATCATGATAATTCTACCATCAGCTGTAGAACCAATTACTGTTCTAGGTGCTCTATCATTGATTGCTCCACCAGGATTATATTCACCATCAAGCATCAATGTTCCACCACAACCCGTAATATCTCCTATTCCACTATAATCCCCTTCTAAAACATATTGAACTCTTATTCTCATTCCTTCTTTTAAATAATTCAATATCTCAGAGTTTTTAGTATAAATAGCAAAATTACCTTTATCGATTTTGATAGTTCCACTAGCACTTGTTATGACACCACGTCCATAGAAATCATTAGCATTATTAGGTAGAGCAAGTTCAGCACTACTAACAAAGAAAGTATTGTTATCAGCCTCTATTTCAAAAGTCATAATGTTTTTATCACTATCATAAGAAGCAAAATAAACTGTGCTTTCTCCATCTTTAGCTTCGCTATTAACATTTTCTATTTCAAAGCTCTTAATTACATTTCCATCATCATCTAAAACATCTAAATGCATGTTCTTTGATCTAACGATAGGCTTATTTCCAATAACTCCAGTTCCATCATTAGGGAAAGCAACAGAGCCACTTCCTGTAGTTTTATAGAAATTACCATTACTAATAACTACACTATTAGTTTGATATGGCAAATTACCATTAGCATTAATATCAAAGAAATCACCATTGATTGCGGCAATAACTTTCCAACCAGGGTTATTCTTTTCATAGTTATTAATTAATCCTCTAACAGTTGTTAATGTCCATCTAGATCCACCCCAATTAGCCCAACTAGTGACTTTGACATCACCACTATTAGGTACTTCAAGTAGGGAGATTTGTTGAAGATAATATCTATCAGGAACTAGTGGAGCAGTGATTCCACTATACCCATCAGCGTCAGCTCCAGTTAGTGGAGTTGAAGTTAAAGCTGTTAGCTTTTGGAAGATTAGTCCATAAGGAAGCTCTTTATAATTAGTAGCTTCTTGAACATAGAACCTTGCATCTCCAGTTGTTGTTACTTCGCCTGTAGAAATAACATTTAGTAACATTGTGTTCTTTATTTCTGGTTTATCAATTAAATAAGCAGTTATCTCACAGACACCTTCACTAACACCAGTAACATAACCGTCACTATCAACAGTAGCTACATCTTCATTACTTGATTTATAACCGATTTGTGCTTCACGTGTGGCTCCAAAGGTATCTAATTCGATTTCAAAGAAGTCACCAACGCTAACAACATTTTTGCTTTTAATTAATAAGCGCTCAATATCGTAAGTTCTTTCACTAACAAAGATTTCAATATGCTCTTTATATTCAGCATCACCTGCTTTATAGCTAAAATCGATGTAATCTTCTCCAAGTCCAATAGCACTTACCTTAAAACCATCAAGAAGGATAACTTCTTTATTATCTGATTTTGATACATTAATTCCATTTGATGTTCCATCTCTATAATCATCACTAAAATATGATACAACTAAATAGATAGTATCACCATATTCAAGATAAATCTTTCCATCTTCAATTATAGCAGTTTCTGAACTTACCTCAATATGTGGGTCAATTGGTTCAAGAGTAGGTTCTTTTTTTCCGCACGCAAAAGTAAAACTAATTAAAAGTATTAATAAGAATAAAAAAGCTCTAGTTTTCTTCATCTTCTTCTCCTAAATATTTATTCAAATATTTTACTACACCATCTTCTTCGTTGCTTAATGCGATATTTTTAGCTCTCTCTAAAACATAAGGCACACTATTAGCCATAGCAACTCCATGATATGCTTTTAATATCATATCTAAATCACTATAATCATCCCCAAAAGCAATAACATCACTCAAATTTCCTTTAGTTATCTCAAGTAATCTTTCTACTCCAAAGAACTTTGTGATGTTTTTAGGGTTCGATCTAAACCATTTACCATTTAGATAATTAAAAACTTCAATATTATATTTTTCTTTTAGTTTATACGCCCTATCTATATCAAGGGGCACAAAGATTATCTTATAAACGCCTTCGTTTTCTTTAATAGGATCCTCTTTAAAATCCCTAGTTAGAGCTCCTTGAGAGTGATAATTAGGATTAATAGCATATAATTGACCATAGGTCTGCACACACACATCGCTACAAAACTCACTTAAATCTAAAATCAAATTATTAATAATATCATAAGGATAAGGATAATCATAAATCAAATTCATCTCTTTATCTAAAATGACATTACCACCATCTAAAATAGTATAGTCAGGCCTTAGTGTTTCTATTATAGATCTTGTCCTATAGATATTTCTTGCGGTATTGATAACAATCTTATGTCCAAGTGACTGAAAGTACTTAAGACGCTTCAAAGAATAATCTGTTATCTTTCTTTCATTTGTTAATAAAGTATCATCTAAATCAATTACAATATACATAAAAAACCTCGTTCTTATTATACCATATGTTTAGCTTTTTTTGGCTAAATTAGTCTAAAATAAAAGGCGAAATTCTTCGCCCTTTTTTTATTTACTATTATAAGCAATAATATATGTATTAGCTAATTTATTGAAGTCGCCTTTACTACTTAAGGCATAATCAACCATTAGGATAGGCATTTCATCAAGCCATTTATTGAATCGTTCTTCATCTTTTACTAATTCTTTATTGAACTTGCTTGCCATCTTAGTTAAACTCCAACCGAAGATGCTTCTAACTAGTTTACCACTCATAATAAAAGCTGTCTTTTGAGCTTGGTTAACAACAAATAATCCACCATAGTTCATCTTTTCTACAAACGCTTCTTCATTATCGATTCCACTAATAAGCTCGTCTGTTGAATTAGTTTCATGCCAGTATGATCTAATTGAAGTATATTCTCGCTCTTCATTATAGTCAGCGTTGCTATCTCTTAAATAGAATTCACTATAATCACTAGTCTTAGCTAAAATTACAACTCCACCGCTATTTTTATTATTTGTGACTTGTCCTACTGTTAAATCTTTAAGTGCATCTACTTTAGCATCATATCTAATAAAATCGATGATTGTTTTACCTGATGCTCCTTTAGTTTCACTTAAGTGTAATAATAATTTATCCCAGTCTTCTGCTTCAAGGCTACCATCTTTAGTTCCACTTGCAAAGTATTCTTGGATATCTAAGATTACAAATTCACTTGGATGAGAATCTAGGAAATCGATGATATCTTTTAGATAATAATCAAAGTTATTAGATAAATACCCATGGCAAGTATAGAAGTCTTCTCCAGATAAAGTGATTCTAGTATCAAAATATCTAACACCACCATTAAGCAAATCTAGGGCACTTCCATTTTGTGCTTTAGAGAATCTCACAACAACACCTTTAGCAAACTTATTAACTATTCCACTAGTTATTAAGTCATCTTGGTTAGGGTTTGCTCTACTCATATAACCGATATCACTACTAAAGGCATCATGAGCACCAAGCATTCTAACCTCAGTTACTAAAGTATCGTCGCTTATTTTATCCATCACTATATCAAATTTTTCATCATTCTTTGCCTTTGGAGCACAAGAGAATGGTAGGAATAATGTGGCAATTAGGGATGCAAAGATTATCGCCACACAATAAAGAATAGCTTTTTTCATATTTTCCTCTTTTAAACTAACTTCATTATCTCATCGATTGTTTGAAGTTTATTACGAATTGTTTTAACTAATTTTCCATCAACTGTTTCAATAACTAAATCAGTTTCTTCAGGAAGCATGCAATGATGAACACCACGTTTACCATTCATGCTGTTTTGATAACTTCCAGTTCCCATTAAACCAATATAAAGCTCACTGCTTTCTGGCATTAAAACGTAACCATCTTTACCAAAATAAACATCATCACAGTCACATGTCACGCCAGCTAACTTCACTTTAACCTTGTTTTTATCTAAATCGTTAATTGCTTCAATCTTAATTGGTTCACCTAATGCGTACATTTCAGGTAGAGCAATAAGCAAGCTACCATCAACAACATACCAAGGATATTCGCTCGTATTTTTCCTAGCAATAACTTTATAGATATTTACTGTTGAGTCTTTTTGACTGTATTTACCATTTTCACTGATTAGGTTAGGTTCTTTAACGTTATACTTCTTTGCTTCTTCTTTTAATAAAGTAATAACATATTTAGCCCACTCTAAATAGTCAAAACCATTATCAATTGGAAGTGGTGTACCTCCACCCATATCAAAGTTAATAACACTATCATACATCTTGCTTGCTTTAACGTAGTAATTTCTAAATACTTTTAGGAAGTTTGCTTCAAACTTTTCCTTTTCATAATCAAATCCTCTTTGATGAAAGTGGATTGTTGAAAGGATGAGCTTAGTATTCTTTAAATCACTTAAGATAAAATCAAATTCTTTATCAGTTAAACCAAAGCGATCGTTTTCTTCTTCATCGCCCTCAGAATATAAACTAGGAATATGAACCCTTAGCCCAACATTTAGCTTCTTATCATATTTCTTTAGTCTTTCATATTCATCTAGTGAATCGATGATATCAACGATATTATAACCATCTAGACTCGCCTTAACGAAACTATCAAGATAATCATCTTGTTTATATCCATTTAAAACTAAGTATTTATCTTTCTCACTATACTTTTCAAATATCTTTAATGAGAATAATAAATCATAATAACTTGATGTCTCTAAGCCGTCTGATGCTTTAAATGCTGTAGCAACTTCTTTTAAGCCGTAGTTAGCCTTATTAGCATTAAGGTAAATAAATTTACCTTTGTAGCCTAAAACCTTAATTGCTTCATCAAAGCTCTTCTTTAGTTTTTCTACACGATATTTGATAACATCTAAGAATGTTACCTTTAATGGAGTCTTATACTCCAAAGCCAAATCTAATAAACTTGTGCCATTATAATAAATGGCACCATGTTGTATGCATTCTATCTTTTCCATTGTCGCCTTTACTTAATATATTATTTTTGTTCCACATTTACCGTCCAAAGCATCAAGTGCCTTTTCGATAGTTGTGATAATAGCAACTCTTTGTTTGTCTTTAGAAACAAAGTCGATGCAAGCTTCTACTTTAGGTTTCATGCTTCCAGAAAGGAAGTGACCTTCAAGATTATATTTTTTCATATCAGAAACCGTTACAACACCAAGTTTTTCCTCATTTGGCTTATTGAAGTTAATCTTACAACAATCAATAGCTGTTAAAATCATAAGGATATCTGCATTAACGCTACTAGCTAAAATGCTAGATGCATAATCTTTATCGATGACCGCATCAATGCCATTATACTTATCATTTTCTTTTATAACAGGAATACCTCCACCACCACATGTTATTACAACATATCCAGATTCATTCAAACTCTTTATTACATCCATCTCTAAAACTTTAACAGGTTTAGGGGATGCAATAACTCTACGATAACCTCTTCCACTATCTTCCTTCATAACATATGGCATCTTTTCTGCTTCTTCTTTAGAATAGAAAGAACCAATTGGTTTTGTTGGATTAGAGAAAGCAGGGTCATTCTTATCTACTTCTACTTCGGTAGTAATTGATACAACTGACTTTTTAACTCCTTCTTTATTTAACTCATTAATTAGAGCATTCTCTAGATGAAAGCCAATGTATCCTTGACTCATAGCTCCACATTCACTAAATGGCATTTTGTAAACTTTCTCGTTAATTTTTCCGCCTTCAGTAAATGCTAAGTTGATTAGTCCAACTTGAGGACCATTACCATGAGTAATTATTACGTCATATCCGCTTTTTATAATTGGTACAATGTATTTAGCTGTGATACTCGCCATTTCTTTTTGTTTTTCGGGAGTCTCACCTAAAGCATTGCCACCAAGAGCAATCACTAGTCTCATTCTTTTACCATTGTAGCATAGATTACAGCTTTAATTGTATGTAATCTATTTTCTGCTTCATCAAACACTAGTGATCTATCACTTTCAAATACTTCTTCAGTTACTTCTAAGCCGTCAAGTCCAAACTTTTCATAAACTTCATAACCGATTTTTGTTTCTAGATTATGGAAAGATGGTAAGCAATGCAAGAAGATAGCACTCTTTGATGCCTTAGCCATTAGGGCGCTATTAACTTGATAAGGTTTAAGCATCTTAATTCTTTCAGCCCAAACACTATCAGCTTCACCCATTGAAACCCATACATCTGTAACAACTACATCAGCATCTTTGATGCCTTCTTCAATATCTTCAGTTAGAGTAATCTTAGCACCGGTCTCTTTAGCCACATCTTTACATTTATTAACTAAAGATTCTTCTGGCCAAAGTTCTTTTGGAGCAACTGCTCTAAAGTCAAGCCCCATCTTACTAGCACCAATCATTAAAGAATTACCCATATTATATCTTGCATCACCAAAATATGCCATTTTGATTCCTTTTAAGTGACCAAAGTGTTCTTTAATTGTCATTAAGTCAGCTAGAATTTGCGTTGGATGGAATTTTTCAGTTAGGCCGTTCCAAACAGGAACACCAGAATATTTAGCTAAAGTTTCAACTGTTTCTTGTTTAAAGCCACGGTATTCAATACCATCATACATTCTACCTAGAACTCTTGCGGTATCTTTGATACTTTCTTTTTTACCCATTTGACTACCAGTAGGACCTAAGTAAGTAACTCCCATACCTAAATCATAGCCGCTTACTTCAAAAGCACATCTAGTACGTGTAGAGTCTTTTTCAAATAACAAAACGATATTTTTACCTTTTAATACTTTAGTATCAATTCCTTTTTTCTTTTTATCTTTTAAATCAATTGCTAAATTGATTAAATAATCTATCTCACTTGGACTATAGTCAAGTAGAGTTAGTAAGTTTCTTCCGTATAAGTTCATTCTTTTATTCCCTTTCTAATGGCATGCACATACATCTAGGTCCACCGCGACCTCTTGATAATTCACTTGATGGAATAGTATGTACTTTAATATTATTTCTAGTTAATACTTCATTAGTAATGTTGTTTCTTTCATAAACTATTACTTCACCAGGAGCAATAGCAACAGTGTTGCTTCCATCACTCCATTGTTCTCTATCAGCAGAGATTGTATCTCTACCTCCACAAGGAATCAAAGTAACAATTCTACCAACATAACGCTCTAACACTAGTTCAGTCTTTTCTTTTTCTTCAGTAACTCTAAGTTTACTAGGTCTAACTGGATCTTTTTCAATCCTAAAGATTCTTAACTCTTTCGCAACATTTTCATGAATAGCAAATTTATCATAATCAAGTTGTGTAAATACTGTATCTAAATGCATAAATGTTCTAAATTTAGGAATAGTGAAAGCTAAAATAGTTTTAAATCCACTATCAAACTTGAAGAACAAATTCTTAGCAAGTAGTTCGATTGCTGAAGGGTGAGTTCTTTGACTAACACCGATAATCAAAGTTTCTTTATTTAAAACTAAGATATCTCCACCTTCAATATTCATTTTATCTGTCCTATTATAGAACAATTTGTTAGTTTTATAAACTGGATGATATAGGAAAATATATTTTCCATAGATTGTTTCACGTCTACGAGTAGTAGAGTACATCTTATTTAAACAAACTCCATCCCCAACAATTGCAAAAGGATCTCTAGTGAAATAAAGATTAGGCATAGGGTTAGTAATAAAAGGCTCTTCTCCAACCAAATCAGTTAGCGTTCTAGCGTGGTATTCAGGTAATTCTTTCTTTTGAATTCCACTCATAGTCTTTAAAACTAATTCTTTTGTAGACTTTATATTTAATAAAAACTCAGTAGTTAACTCTTTTAAGGTTTCACTATAGATATCAGCTTCTTCAACAAATTCTAAAATGAATTCTTTTTTGATTTCTTCGCTTACATCAAGTGCTTCAACTACCAAATCAACCAAATAAACAACTTTAACACCAGCATCTTTAAATACTTGTGCAAAAGCTTGATGTTCCTTTTTAGCTAGTGGCAACCAAGGGATATCATCAAATAGTAACTCTCCTAAATATTTAGGAGTAAGGTTATTTAATTCCTCTCCTGGTTCATGAAGTAAAACCGTTTTAAGTCTTCCAATTTCTGAATTTACTCTTAATACACTCTTTTCCATGTTGTCACCTTTTTTCCCTATCATATTATACATTTATTATCACTCTTTTACAATAATAAATATTTTTTATTTTATCGTTGAAATAATTCACTGTTTGTGTTAACTTATATGGGTGCATATGAGGTAAATTATGACACTAGAAATAATAATTGAAGTAATCCTCTTTGGTTTTGCCTTATCAATGGATGCCTTTATGGTAAGCATCACCGAAGGATTAACATTTAAAGATCTAAATAAAAAGAAATCCGTGTTCATCGCTTTTACATATGGTTTCTTCCAAGCCCTATTTCCAATAATAGGTTACTTCTTAATCCATTTAGCTAGAATTGTTGTTGGAAACGAAGCTAGTAGCAAATTTGGACACATTCTAGATACTACTGTTAGCTGGCTTTCTTTTACACTTCTCCTTTTCTTAGGAATCAAAATGATAATAGAAGCCTTAAAAGAAGCAAAGCTAGAAGCCGAAGAAAAAAGTGACAAGTTCTTCTCCGTTAAAGAAGTATTAATAATGGGAGTAGCAACCGCAATCGACGCCTTAGCTACTGGTGTTGCTTTTAATAACACTAACGCTAGTGGAGAGACATTTTCTACCCCATCAACAATTTGGCTACATGCTTCAATTATTATGGTAATCACATTCTTTATGTGCCTAATTGGAATCTTTTTAGCTAGACAAATCAGTAAATTATTAAAAGGCAAATTTGAAATCACTGGAATAATTGGTGGCTCAATTTTAATCCTTTTAGGAATTTGGATTCTACTTTCACATTATTTCAATATATAAAAAATCACTTCTACTTAGAAGTGATTTTTTATTTATCTAAACATTTATTGATAAGTAGCGCAATTTCTTCTAAACCGCACTTATCATCTTCTTTAAATCTATTTAGTTTAGGGCTATCAATATCAAGCACTAAATAGATTTCACCTTCTTTTAAAATTGGAATAACAATTTCTGAATTAGAATCAGCATCACAGGCAATGTGTGTTTCAAATTCATGGACGTTATCTACTACTATAGTCTCCTTATCTAGTACCGCTTTCCAACAAACCCCTTTACCATAAGGCAATATGCTACAAGCAACCTTTCCTTGGAATGGTCCCAAGAACAATTCTTTATCATTTAAATAATAAAAGCCTACCCAATTAATATCTTCTAATTCTTGGTATAAAACAGCACTAACGTTTGATAACATTGATACTTCATATTTAGCGTCAGCAATAAGCGCTTCAATTACCGTCTTTAAATCTTTATAATCCATATAATCCTCATTTCTATTAATAATATAAAGGAAAACTACAATTTTATCAATGCTTTTTTATAAAAACAAGTTCTAGAGGCACCATTTTATATTTTATTTTTAACTAAAAAGTGGTATAATATTTACATTAGAGGGGAGTATCAATGAGTAAAAAAGACATAAAAATCAAAAAAAATATGTCTCCCGTTAAAGTTTTATCACTTGGTTATTTGATTACAATTGCAATAGGAACAATTTTATTACTAATGCCATTTGCATCAAATACTGGGAAAACCACCTTCATTGAAGCCATATTCACCGCAACATCTGCTGTTTGCGTTACCGGCTTAACAGTAGTAAACACTTTAGAGCATTTTACTTTGTTTGGTAAAATTGTAATAATTTCACTTATTCAAATCGGTGGATTAGGCTTTATGACAATCGTCACCCTACTCTTTATGATGATTGGTAAAAAGATTTCTATTTACAATCAAACAATCATGATTCAGTCATCTGGATCATATACGATTAGTGAAGTAAAGAAATTAATCATTATAATTGTTGTGGGAACTGTGCTATTTGAAGGAATCGGAGCATATCTAATTTATTTAATCATTTCTCCAACTTATGGTGATAAAGCCATCTTCTATGGAATCTTCCACTCAATCTCAGCTTTCTGTAATGCGGGATTTGATGTCTTTGGAGATTCACTTGCCCCAATGAATACTAACCATTGGCTACTTATTGTAATAATGGCATTAATAGTAATTGGTGGATCAGGCTTTATTCTATGGAACGACTTAATCGATTCAAAGTTTAAATTCAAAAGATTAAAACTTCATAGTAAGATTGTATTAGTGTTCAATCTAATTATAATCGTTGTCCCTGCACTTCTATTCTTACTATTTGAATTTACTAAGATTGGTACAAGCGGACACTTTATAGACATGAATATTAAAGATAAAATTGTTAACGCCTTCTTCCTTTCAGTCACACCAAGAACAGCAGGCTTCTATTCACTTGATGTAAATGAACTTACAAGTTCAGGTAAAATCCTAACTGTCATCTTGATGGCAATCGGAGGAAACAGTGGTTCTACTGCTGGTGGACTTAAAGTCACAACATTTGTTGTAGTAATAGCAAACTTAGTTTCTCAAATGAGAGGTCAAAAAGACGTTGTATTATTCAAAAAACAAATATCAAATAGTGTTATTAGACAATCAAGTGCACTTTTAATATCATTTATTATCTTAGTACTATTTGCATCTCTTCTTATCACAACTTTTGATAACTTCACATTTGAACAAATCATCTTTGAAGTAGTATCTGCAGTTTGTACTGTAGGATTAACAAGTGGAGTAAGCGCTGCTGGTAACTTATTTACTAAGATTATCTTGATATTACTAATGTATGCGGGAAGACTTGGAACACTTACCCTTTTAAGTGTATTTGTTAAAGAAAAGAAAGCGACAGCTTTACAAGAACCAATAGGAAAAATAATAGTGGGGTAAAATTATGAAAAATGTTTTAATAATTGGAATGGGTGAGTTTGGAAAACAACTTGCCAACGAATTAAGAGACGATAAAGTTGAAGTATGTATCATTGACCAAGATAGTTCAGTTATCAATCTTATGCAAACAGATTATCCTAATGCATTTATCGGTGACTGTATGCAAAAGCAAACACTAATTGAACTTGGTGTTAAAAACTTCGATATAGTTGTTGTGGCAATAGGATCTAACTTCCAAGCATCACTAGAGATTACTTCTAACTTGAAAGAATTAAAAGCGAAATATATCATTTCAAAAGCTGCAACAGATATTCAAGCAAAATTCCTAACAATGGCTGGAGCAGATGAGATTGTTTATCCTGAAAAAGATACAGCAAAACGAATCGCTTTAAAAACAAGTGCCAATAACATCTTAGATTGTTTCCAAATCAATGATGATTATTGTATGTTTGAAATAGAAGTTCCAGAACAATGGGTTGGTACATCAATTAAAGAATTAAATATCAGGCAAAAATACGATGTAAACATCATCGCAGTTAAACACGATGACATCTTAAATCTTCCAACTCCTGAATATACATTCTATAATGGCGATCATCTATACATTTTCGGTAAAAACAAATCTCCATTAAAGATGGAAAAACTAAATAAGAGATAACAAAAAAAGCACAGATCCATTCTGAAATGAATCTGTGCTATTTTTTATTCTTCTTCTTTTTTAAGTAATTTAAGTTTAAACAAGAAAAAGATGTATCCAATGAATAATAATATCGCTACAACTATTCCAATAATATAACAAAGTTTAATAGGAAGGCGGAATCCTTCTTTTGCAGTTAAAATGTAAGTTAAACTTACAGCGCTCATAAATGTAGCAGGGATAGCAGTAATTAGAGAACCTAGTTTATATTTACCTTTAGTAAGTAAATATGCTGTCGCTACCCATAAGGTAATCATTGCTAAAGTCTGATTACTCCATGAGAAATATCTCCATATTGTTTGAAAGCCATTATCATTAATTAAAGCAAATAAAGTAATAAGGCCGCCAACAGCTAGCAAAGGAACAGTAATAATAAGACGATTCCTTATTTTCTTTTGTTCTATTTTAAATGTCTCTGACAGAATCAGTCTTGCACTTCTAAAGGCAGTATCACCAGAGGTAATTGGACAAACAACAACACCAACTACAGCTAAAATCCCTCCAACTGTCCCTAAAACTCCAGTTGATATTTCATAAACTGTTCCTGATGCGCCACTCTTTAAACTCTCATTTAGTAAATCTGTTGCCCCATAATAAGCAACACCAGCAGCTGCCCAAACTAAAGCAATCATCGCTTCAGCTATCATTGCACCATAGAAAACTTTTCTTCCATCTTTTTCTTTCTTTATGCACTTAGCAACCATCGGTGATTGAGTTGCATGAAATCCTGAAATGGCTCCACACGCAACAGTAATAAACATATAAGGCCAAATAGGAGTTCCTTCTGGGTGTAGATTCTTTAAAGATATTTCTGGAATAGTGTACCTGCCGCTAGAAAAAATGATTCCCCCAATTACCGCAACAGCCATAGTGATTAATAGAATACCAAAAATAGGATAAAGTTTACCAATTAATTTATCAATAGGTAATAGAGTTGCTAGTAAATAATAAACAAGGATAATAATAGCCCAAAAAGTGCTATTCATCCAATCTGGTGTTAGTTTATCAAGTAGTCCAGCGGGGCTAGTTACAAATACAGCTCCACAAAGTAATAGTAAGATTACTGAGAATATTCTCATAATCCACTTAACTACTTTTCCTAAATATGTTCCAGATAGTTCAGCAATTGAAGCTCCTTCGTGTCTAGAGCTAATCATTCCTGACATAAAGTCATGCACTGCTCCACCTAAAATAGAACCAAACACAATCCACAAAAAGACAACAGGTCCAAAAACAGCACCCATTAAAGCTCCAAAGATTGGACCAGTCCCCGCAATATTTAATAACTGTACTAGAGTTGCTCTCCATGTTTTCATAGGAACACAGTCAACTCCATCATTAATTGCGATTGCTGGAGTAGGTCTATCATCAGGAGAAAAGACTTTTTCTACTAGTCTTCCATATATTAAATATCCAATTATTAAAACAAGAAATGATATAAATAAAGAAATCATGTAATCATCTTCTTTCAAATAATCATAAAAACTATTAACAGTTTATTATTTTAGAATAAATTAATAAACAATGTAATAACTAAAACATTAACAAAATCCATAAGCACTGCTTCAATTATTGGAACAAAAAAGACAACTTTTGGGTGTAAATTCAACTTGTATGGAGCACGTAACGGGAATCGAACCCGCACCTTCAGCTTGGGAAGCTAGCATTCTGCCATTAAACCATACGTGCATGGCAGGACAAGTAGGATTCGAACCTACGATGGAGGGGTCAGAGCCCTCTGCCTTAACCGCTTGGCGATTGTCCTAAATAAATGGGATTAAATCCCATTTTATTTACCCTGGTAAGAGTATTCTTTCCAAGGATTAGTTTTCCAATAATTTGTACTTGATAATTCTAATGGATTATCTCCATAATATTCACTACTAATGCTATAACCATTGTTATCGATTGTTAGATAAATTGTTCCATTACGATCAACAGTCGCATCATCAACAACACATCTGTAACTAGCAGCTGACTTTGATTCTTTAACTTCATTACATGCTCCACCAGTTATAGTATAAATTGGAATATTAGAATCATATTGATAAATTCTATTTATTGCTTCAGGTGTTGGATGTCCATGTTTATTTCCTAAATAGTTACCATTACAAATGATAGCTACTTCTGGATTAATTACTCTCAAGTAATCTAAAGTAGTACCATTAGCAGTTCCATGGTGAACAACTTTCAAAATATCAATATCACCAACACTATTCATGTAATCAGTTTCTTGTGTTGATACACTTCCGTTATCAGCGTCTCCAGTAAGAAGCACTCTAGTACCATAGGCATTTAATACACAAACGATACTTCTTGTGTTAGTCTCTTTTCCTTCATAATGAGTTGTATTGATTATTTCAATATAAACATCAGGACCAAATTCAATAATTCGCTTGCACTCACCAACATTATTATAAGAATCAAGTGCAGTACATTCTAAAGCACCTTCAGCTTCAACACTTTGAACAAACTTCTTGTAAAGGTTAGATGTATGATCACCATTAAAATGAATGATATTTAATACTTCATAAGTCTTTAGAATAAATGGAGCACCACCCATATGGTCACTATCTGGGTGAGTAACTAGTAAATATTCTAATACTTTATCTTCACTATTGCTATCAATTGCTTCTTGAATTGCTTGATTTGAGGCATTCATCTCATCACCACAGTCAATCAAGAAATCAAGTGAACCATATTTAATCAAAATTGATTCCCCACAATCCGCAAGTCCGTACTTACCTAAGTCAATAAAGATAACTTCAACAGGAGTAACAGAATCAAGTCCAGAGATTAGTGCTTCAAAAGTCACTTTAATTGGACTAGCAAAGCCTGAGATTGTAGCTGTTAGAGTTACTTTTTGCGCATCTTTTGTCTTAGTAACAACTCCGTAACTTGTAAGATTAGCAGATGTTGATGCCCAAGTCACTATTCCACCATATTTAGTTGTTTGAGGTAATATCTTATTAGAACTAAACTTAGGTGAGAAAGAATTAATAAGACTATCTTTAATATCATCTTCACTTAATTCTCTTTTTATTACTAAATCATCTAAATCTAGTCTTAACTCTGAATATGTTGTTTCAAATTCTACTTTAAATAAATAATTACCTTCTAGAGTTAATTCTTTTTTATAATCAACCCATTCGCTAGTTAATTTATTATTATCAAGTAGTGTCCAACTAGCTCCGTTATCAGCTGAATAATATACATTAACAAAACTATCTTTGTTTATTTTTGAGCTATCACTCTTATAAAGTCCATAACTAAATGATATTTCTTTAGGATTAGTAATAGCATTATTTGTTACTAAATATGAAGCAGATGAACTAGTTGATTTAAATCTTAAAACTCTATCATTTTGTTCAAGAAGTGAATCAGGATCAGTTTCCATAACTTTAGGATAATCATCATCGCTAAAGATACTACCAACATAAGTTACACCATCTCTTTCAAGAGTTGAAGCGTATGTTGAATTAGGATAATCATCAAATGATACATTTAATGCTTCTAAAATAGGTAAGCTATCTGTAACTTTTACATTAAATGATATTTCTTTCTTATCACTGCCACATTCTAAAGTAGCTTTTAGTATAGTGTTACCAGCTCCAACTTTTACTCCATCGTTAGTTAAAACAGCTTGATTACTACTAGTCCAAGTAATAGAAACATCGCCAAACAAATGTTCTTCTTTTAGTAATCCAATGCTACAACTAGTCTCACTAGGAACAAATAATCCTGCTTCTACTAAAGCTATCTTATCTTCGCTACTTGCGCCTTTAGCTAAAACCTTAAACCTAAGGTTAACTGTCTTCTTTTCTCCTAAGAAACCCCAAAAGATGTTAAAGATAGCATCTTTATTTTTTGGAGATAGGGTAATAGTTAAATTAACAGTTTTATCTCCTTCAGAATATAATGGTTGAGTTACTTTACCATCATTAGTTAAAACATTCTTATCGCTAGATTCATAACTAATATCAATTCCATTGATATCTTCAGGGAGAAGGATATCCTCTGTTAGGTTGAGTGATGCAAAATAGTTGTTTTCTAAAGCTTCAGCAACTTTATTAATTTCTTCTTTTGTGCTATTTACTTTAGGGCTATAAATTACATAACCACCTATAGCAACTCCAACAATAATTAAAACAAGCACAACCAAAAAGACCACAAGTCCTTTATTTTTCTTTGCTTTCTTTATTCCCTTTTTTACAGCTTTCTTTGTAGCTTTTTTAACTATCTTCTTATTATTAGCCATAATTAATACACTCCTTCATTAAAATGTCCGTATGTAACATCACCTAAATGCTTTTGGTCTAAATCACCATTTAGGGCTTTAGCATACATATCAATTATTACAAAAGTTTCTTCACCAGTTTCAATAGAGAAATCTAACAAAATATTGTTAATTCCAAGATCTTTAATTTCATTAAGTTTCGGAAGCAAATGAACTCTCTTAGAATTAAGTATTTTAGTATAGCATCCTTCTCCTTTTGTTATTGGAAAATGGTAATCTTTTCTATCAACTAATTCATATTTATTTAAAATGCATTGATTACAATTCTTATTTTCAATATTATTTGCCTTTTGAACCATACAATATTTAGTTATCATTAGTTCATAATAACCATATGCCATAATAAATAGATTAGGTTTAGCGCCTAGCCTTTTAATGAAGCCATTAACCATATCACTTAGTTCACCCAAAGACGCTTCAATTGAAACACCAACGCACTTTGCACCAAGTTCAAATAATCTTTCCATTGCGTAGCTATTATTAACATTTAAATAAACTGATGAATATGAATTATTCATATTAGATAAAGACTCTGTTAGGGAACTTCCTAAATAATATTTATTAAATACACGAGGTGTTGCATACATTACGCCTTTATCTTCGTATTCTTTAAATAACTTATAATCTTCAATAAACACCTTAGCATTAAACTTAAGGGCTGCTTCTAGCTGCTCTTTAGTTTTAACTTTAATAAGCAAATCGCTAGTTTCTTCTATTTTTAATTTAGCTCTCTTCTCTTTTTTTATTTCTCTATTAATATATTTTCTACTTCTTTTTTCAGCTAATTTATCTAAAGCCTCTCGTCTTAATTCGTTTAGTTCTTTAACTGACATAACTGGATTAAATGAAGCAACATCAAGGCTAGTTAAGTTAAAGATTGTAGCACCTGTTTTAGAAAGTTGTTCTTTTATCCTACCTTCAATATTGATATTTGGATCAAATTTAACTTCCTTTTTAACGCTTACTTCATTCACTCCATCAGTTAGCGCTAAACAAACTGAAGAGCCATCTTTAAAAAACTTACCAGTAATATCAACTTTATAATTATCTTTTAGGTTACTTGCTTCATTTATAGCATCAATTGAAGAAGTAAGGTATACCTTAGCACCACCTAAACCATCTTCATGAACTTTGATAGTGACGATATCACCTACTTTAGCGCATTTTACTAAAGTATTATTAACATACATCTGGTTGATAGTTACACCATCAGTCTTTTTCCCAACAATCCTAATTGAATCACCAAATTTTAAACTATCTGTAAGTTTGATATTTACTTTATCTTTATAAGTAGATACAACACTACCAATTAACAACCCTTGGTGGTTTTGATAACTTTTATTAACTAGATAATTGTTGTTTTCATGGAAAATAAAACCTTTAGTAAATCCTCTATTGTATGCTATTTTAAGTTTCTTTATCTCTTTATTTAAATCAAAATCATGATTTAAAATAGCACGCTTGTAACTAGAGACAACCAAAGAAACATATTCTTGTCTCTTTAGTCTTCCTTCAATCTTTAAGCTATCAACCTTAGCTTCTTTTAATTCATTAATGTATTCGATAGTGCATAATTCTTTAGGGCTAAGTAAGGCTCCAATATCAATAGTCTCACCATTTTTATTAAGTTTATATTCTAACCTACAAGGCTGAGCGCATCTTCCCCTATTTCCACTTCTTTTTCCAATAATACTACTAATGTAACAATTACCAGAATAAGCAACACATAGAGCCCCATGAATAAATACTTCAACTTCAATCCCTGTAGCTTTTATTTCTTTAACAACTTCAATTGGAGCTTCACGAGAAA
The DNA here is from genome assembly GCA_918272565.1 of Bacilli bacterium. Lineage (GTDB taxonomy): Bacteria > Bacillota_I > Bacilli_A > ML615J-28 > CAG-698 > Tener-01. The sequence goes on along the minus strand of CAKJYW010000008.1, from coordinate 27,711 downwards.
TTACTACTCTTTTATAACCTAACTTTTTTAACACTTCCGCATCTTCTTTTGTGTGGATGTTCATTTGAGTAGAACCATGAAGTTCAAGTCCTGGATATCTTTCACTAATAATTTTAGAAAGTCCTAAGTCTTGAACGATGACTCCATCGATATCATTAAGATAAAGGAAATCTAAAAACTCTAAGCATTCTTCTATTTCATCTTCAAAACAAATAGTGTTTACAGTGACATAAACTTTTTTATCCCTCTGATGAGCGAACTTAGTTATTTCAACAATCTCTTCATTAGTGAAATTTGGGGCTGTGGCTCTAGCACCAAAACTTTTACCTGCAAAATATACGGCATCAGCGCCACTATTAAAAGCAGAATATGCAATTTCAATTGAACCAGCAGGTGCTAATAATTCCATCATTTTCTTATCTCCAAATAGTTCATTTTTACTAAATTATTATACCATATTTAGCCCTATCTATAAATAAAAAAAGTCAAATTAACATAATGATTTTGCCTTTATTTTTAGGCAATCTTTACGTCAATTTGACTAATTATTTCTTATTTAACAATATATAAAATACCAATTGTTCTTGGTCCACAGTGAGTTGCAATAACTCCCCCCGCAAATGTTTCACAAACTCTTTGGTTTGGAAGCATCTTCTTTAATTCAGCTTTTAGATAAACTGCATCGCTATCACCAGCTGCATGTGTAACCATTACATAATCAGTATCAAGTCTATCTTTATCATTATTAATATCTTCAAGCATAGACTTTAATGCTCTTTGGTAACCAATTGGCTTCTTACCAACCTTTAGGCCACCATCGATAACTTTAATTATAGGTTTAATATTAAGAGTGATACTTAAAAGTCTAGAAACACCTGAGCATCTTCCACCCATATGCATATATTTTAAAGTGTTAATTGCAAATTGTGTTCTAACATTAGGAACGATTTTATCAACTTCTTCTTTAATCTCTTTACCAGTTTTACCTTCGTCTCTAAACTTACAAGCTTTTAAAACAAGCAAGCCAATGCCACTAGAAAGGTTAGCGCTATCGATAATATATATCTTATCATCAGGGAATGATTCTTTAGCTTTAACAGCACTTTGATAAGTTCCAGATAATTTTGATCCAATACCACAATAAACTAATTGATCGTATTTTTCTAAATAATTAGCAAAATATTCTTCAAAAGCAGTGATAGAAGCTCCTGCAGATTTAGGAAGTTCACCTAATTTATCAACTAACGCATAAAGCTCTTTACTAGTGATATCAACACCATCTTGATAAGTCTTGCCACCAATTGTTACATATAAAGGCAATTCTTCAATGTTATTTTCTTCAAGCAATTCTTTTGTTAAATCGCAAGTACTGTCTGTAATAATTCCTATTTTCATATTTTTCTCCGTTAAATCTATTTGATTATACACTAAAATACTCTAAAATTCAACAAAAATATTATAAAGGCGCCTGATTTATGACTATTTCTCATCAGTTGTCATACTAGCAAAATAGTCAAAATCTTTAGCATAAGCGCGAAGTTCATCGGATGTGGCAAAAAGGATTTCCATACAATGAAGGTTGTCATAACCAACTTCTTTTAGTTTATCAAATACTTTTTTGAAGTCGATTGTGCCTTTACCCATTGGTAGGTGTTCGTCTTTTTCGCCATGGTTATCACTAAAATGCATATGATAAAGTTTATCAGAAAGCAAATCAATATAATCAGTTATTTCATAATCACTAACATGAGCATGGCCAGTATCTAGAATAAACTTTAAATTATCCATGCCACAGTTATCAATAATGTAGCGGATTTCTGATGGAGCATAACCTAATTCTTCGTAATCAGGCATATTTTCTATCATTATATTCATACCATATTTTTTAGCAAATGTACAAAGAACCTTTAAAACACCAATAATATGAATAACATATTCTTTTCTTGGCTTACTTGTATCAACATAACCTAAATGAATTGTAAGCTTCTTTGTTCCAAAATGAGAAGTGAACTCAATTGCGTCTTTCATCCTTTGAATAACTCTAGGATAATCTTCCAAATCACACAAGTTATTGTCACGACCAAAAGGCAAGTGCATTACAATTTCGCTTCCTAGATGATCAACTTTTAGCTTTCTAACATTGTTATAATAAATACTATAATTCTCTTCACTTAATGTGTATGGGAAAAAGATCTCAGCAGCTTGATAAATCCCTTCATCAAGTAATTTCCCAAATTCTAAGAAATCTTCTGTTGTTCTTCTTGAATTAATTGTAAAACACTTTTTCATAATAAACTCCTTTAATGATATCACGATATCATTATACCATATAATAAAAAAAGTATTAGATTATTTTTAAACAAATAATCTAATACATTTATTTTATCTATCATAATAGAATTTACCATTTCTAGTGACGTTATCTAATACTCTCTTATAAACAGCATCTCTAAAGATAATATCAGTTCTTACGATATCAGTACCATTTTTAAATGGGTAACCACTCTTTTCAAACAAATAGTCGATTGTGGCAACACGGTAGAACTTTCCTGCTTCAACTTTTTCCCCATTAACTGTAGCGTTACTTGGATCAACATTAGAACTAAATCTTATTCCATCAAAAGTAAATAGCCTTAATAGCTCACTACCACTAATGGTTGAAGCTACAACTTTGTTTTCAAATGGTGTCATTTCAAAGATGTCACCATATGTAACCATATCTCCTTCATTTACTGGGAAAGCATTTCCTCTAATACCACCAGAATTAACAATACCAATTTGAGCATTACTGATGGTATCAAGTGCCGCATCAGCACAGAACACTTCTCCATCTTTTTTGTAAAGTGTCTTTCCACAGATTCCAATCTCTTTACTAGCTATTGCAATCTCTTCAGTGTAGCTATTAATGATTCTAGTTAATTCAGTATTTGCTTCTTTAAATCTAGAACTACTTAAATTAATGCAGTTAGATTGAATTAGCTCACCATTTAGAGCAGTTAGGGTAGTTACACCTAAATATTTACCATAGCATCCTGATTGAATATATGGAACGCTACAATTTCTAATTCCACCATCAAGTAGACCATAATAAGCTTGATGAGTGTGGCCATTTAAAATCATATCAATTTTATATTCACCACTTAAAGCAACAAGTCCTGTATTAATTGAAGTAGTATCGCAATGACAAGAAACGATAACAAAATCAACTTTCTCTTCTTCTCTTAAAATCTTAGTGTATTTTTTGATTGCGGAAAGCTCGTTTGTAAATTGGTAATCTTTAACATAAGTAGCAAGTATTTCATTAGTTTGTTCACTACCAATAATTCCAATAATACCAAATTTATAACCCGCTTTTTCAATAACTACGTAAGGTGTTGCCCAACTAGCTAACTTGTTAGTGTTAATATCAGTAACATTAGCAACTAAGAATGGGAAATTCGCTTCTCCATTACTAGGGTCACCATCTTGATATTTCAAAACTTCTTCTATTCCCCAGTCAAATTCATGGTTACCAATTGTCATAGCATCAAACCCAATATAGTTCATTGCTTCTACTACAGACTTACCTCTTGATAAAGATGAAATCGCAGTTCCTTGAAACATATCACCAGCTGATATAACTAAAGTTGTATCTGGGTTCTTCTCTTTTTCATTTAATACATATTCACCAATTCTAGCAATTCCTGCTTGATCTTCATTTTCAAATAAGCATCCATGAAAATCATTGATTGAAAAAATAGTAAAGGTAACAGCTTCGTCGCTATAATTTTTACTTGGTTCATCATCATTTACATCAATTTTAATTGAACAACTAGCAAGTAAGATTAGCGAAATGATTAAAGATAATAGAAATGATTTTTTAAAAAGCTTATGCATTCTTTTCTTCCTTCATTCTCTTAGCATCAAATTTCTTTCTTAACTCAGTATTTAGAATCTTCTTTCTAAGTCTAATACTACGAGGAGTAATCTCAACTAATTCATCATCGTTGATGTATTCCATACAAGCTTCTAGTCCCATAATTCTTGGGCGTTTTAAGACAACAGTCATATCTTTGTTTGAAGAACGTTGGTTAGTTTGTTGCTTCATCTTAGCAACATTAACAGTCAAATCTTCTTCTTTGTTACATTCACCAACAATCATACCTTCATAAACATTAGTGTTAGGTTCAACAAACAAAATACCTCTATCTTCAATTTGACCAATACCATAAGCTGTAGTTACACCATCTTCAGAAGCTACTAATACTCCAAGTTTTCTCTTACCAACTTGAACATTTTCCATTGGACGATATTCTAAGAAGTAGTGACTTAAAGTACCAAAGCCTTTTGTAGAAGTCATGAAGTCAGTAGAAAGTCCAATTAAGCCACGAGAAGGAACAGTGTAAATTAGTCTAGTTTGACTTACATCACTATTCATTGATTCAAGAATTCCTCCACGTCTACCAATTAGTTCGATAGTTGGACCAACATATTCATTAGGTAAATCGATTTGAACATATTCGTAAGGTTCACTTTTTACGCCATCGATTTCTTTGATAATTGGTTTTGGTTTAGCAACTTGGAATTCATAACCTTCACGACGCATATTTTCAATTAAAATACCTAGGTGAAGTTCACCTCTACCACAAACTATCCATTCATCTTGGTTACCAGACTTAACTACTCTTAAACTAACGTCTTTTTGAGTTTCACGATATAAACGTTCTTCTAGTTTTGTTGAAGTGACAAATTTGCCTTCTTTACCAGCAAATGGAGAGTCGTTTGTTGAAAAATACATTTCAACAGTAGGTTCACTAACATGAATTGGAGGAAGAGCTTCTTCGAAACCAACATCACATAGTGTCTCACCAACATTGATGTCAGCTAACCCTGCAACCGCTACGATGTCACCAGCATATGCTTCTTGGATTTCACTCTTTTGAAGTCCTAAGAAACTATAAATCTTTTGAATTCTAAATTGCTTAGTTGTTCCATCATTTCTTAAACAACTAACTATCTCATTAGTTCTAATAGTTCCTCGTTTGATTCTACCAATTGCCATTCTACCAACATATTCATTGTAATCTAGCAATGCACCTTGGAATTGTAAATGTCCTTCTTTTTCTACTTCAGGAGCAGGAATTTCAGAAACAATCAAATCTAAGATGTAGTCCATTGTAGGTTCTTGGCTTTCAAGTTCAGGAGATAAACTACTTGTTCCATGAGTTGCGCTAGCATAAGCAACCTTGAAATCTAATTGATCATCATTTGCACCAAGTTCGATGAATAAATCTAACACTTCATCCACAACCTCAACTGGTCTAGCACTTGGTTTATCTACTTTATTTATAACAACAATTGGTTTTAAGTTATTTTCTAGAGCTTGTTTTAAAACGAATCTAGTTTGAGGCATCGCACCTTCATATGCATCAACAACCAACACAACGCCATCAACCATCTTCATGATACGCTCAACTTCACCGCTGAAGTCAGCATGTCCTGGAGTATCAAGGATATTAATCTTATATCCTTTATATTTAACAGCAGTGTTTTTAGCAAGAATTGTGATTCCACGTTCACGCTCTAAATCATTGCTATCCATTACTCTTTCATCGATGTTTTCTCTAGATGCTAAAGTTTCGCTCTTTTTTAATAATTGGTCTACCAATGTTGTTTTGCCATGGTCAACATGGGCAATAATAGCTACATTTCTAATTTCCATAATTTTATCCTAACTGAAATGAATTTCTTTCGTATTTAATATCTTATTAATGTCCTTCTCATGAGTAACAATTAGAAGTGTTCCTGGATACTCATTTAAAGCACTATATAACGCTTCTTTACTATTTTTATCTAAATGGTTAGTAGGCTCATCAAGGATTAGAAGGTTAGACGATTGAAGTTGTAATTTACTAAATCTCACCTTAGTTAACTCGCCACCAGATAACTCTTTAAGTTTCTTAATAGCAAGCTCTCCAATAATTCCGTACTGACCAAGTAAGTCTCTAACTTTCTTATCATCCATTAGTGGATAATCGTTTTTAATATAATCAATCGGACTAATCTCTAAATCACCTTTATATTCTTGTTCATAATAAACAATCTTATTAAAAGGTGCCACCTTAAAATAACCAGAAATAGAAGGTATTTCACCAAGCAATGTCTTAATAAATGTTGATTTACCAATACCATTCTTACCAGTAATTACGACCTTTTCTCCAAAATAGATCTTAACATCAATTGGAGCTAGCAGTGGTCCACTATATCCAATGACTAACTTTTTAGTAACAATCGATTCACTATTAAAGCTTGTTGAAAAAGGGAAAGAGAATCTTGCTTTCTTAATAGTTGTTGGTTTTTCTAAAACCACAATCTTCTCTAGCTCTTTTCTTCTACTTTGAGCACGTTTTGTAGTTGATGCTCTAACGATGTTTTTATCAATAAAGTCTTGAGTTTTCTTAATGTACTTTTGTTGAGCAATGTATAAAGCTTCATATTCTTTGCTTCTAAGCTCTTTTAGTCTTAAATAATCTTCGTAATTACCTTTGTATCTAACTAAAGTCTTATTCTCAATTGCATAGATGACATTGCAAATTTGATTCAAGAAATTATTATCATGGCTAATAACGATGAATTCTTTGCTATAAGAATTTAGAAACTTACTTAGCCACTCAATATGACTTCTATCAAGGAAGTTGGTAGGTTCATCAAGTAACAAAACATCTTTTTCTTCAAGCAACATCTTAGCCAAGAATACTTTACCACGTTGACCACTACTAAGGTTCTTTAATACCCAGTTTTCATCGTAGCTAATACCTAAGCCATTAATGACATTACCAATTTTAGACTTAATCATATAAAAGTTCTTTTCATCTAAATAGTTTTGGATGTTATATGCCTTGTTTAAAATCTTATCATATTGAGATTCATCACTAAATTCAAGTGATGAATATAAGTCATTCATCTCTTTCTCTTTTTGGAATAGTTCATCATAAACTTGATACAAATATTCATGAATAGTAAGTTCATCATGAATCTTTAAATGTTGATCCAAATAAGAAAAAGATTCATTAAGCCAACTGATTTTTCCACTATCAGGGGCTAAGCGATGAGCAATCAAATTAAGCAAAGTGGTTTTGCCACTCCCGTTCACTCCGACTAACCCCATATGTTCATGTGGAAGCAATCTCATATTAACATTTTTAAGTAGGACTTCACCTTGATAGCCAAAGCAAACGTCTTGTAATTCTAAAACGCTCATACTCTTTACCTTTTTTTAACGTCTTATTTTAACACAAAAGTCCCCAAAACTCAATATTGGGGACTTGCACTTCAATCGTTTTCAATTCTTTTTATAAACCTATGGTAGTAGTAATCACTCTCCCATGAAACACTTGCCCTACCTAAGTCAGTGTAACCGAAACTTTCATACATCTTAAAAGCAAACGGATGCCTTTCATCAACATAGAAATCGATATATTCATATTTGTTTTTAAATTCTTCTTCTATAAGCTTAAAAAGTAATCTACCATATCCTTGTCTTTTGTATTTTTTAACAATAAAGAACTTAGACAAAGAAACATAGTTATCTCCAGCATCACTCGCTTCAGCACTAATAGAACCAATTATTTCGCTATCACCAACTAAAATATAGACACCAACATCCTCAAAACAACTTAAGAAATCTTCATATGTAGGATATTCACTATCCCATAATTTGTAATCCTTCTTTGCTTCTTCACACAAAGAATTAATGATATCAAGTTCTTCTAACGATGCTTTTTTTAACTTAATCATTTTTCTTTACTCATTCTATCTATTTCAGATAGATACTCCCACCTATTGAATTTCTCTTCTAACTCTTTTTCTAGAGTTTCCTTCTTAGAATATAAGTCTTTTGTAACTAAATAATTAGTGATATTTTTATCAATTTCTTTTTGGATTTCTTCTATTTGCGAAGCGATTATTTCCATATCTTCTTCTATTTTTTCATACTCTTTTTGTTCAAGATAGCTTAATTTAATCTTCTTTTCTTTAGTTCTAGTATCTACTTTTACCTTAGCTTTTTCTACCTCAGTGCGCTTTTCTAAATAGCTAGAATATCCACCATTGTATTTATGGAAATGAAGATCATCTTCTAAAGCATAGATTACATTAACCACTTTATCCAAAAAATACCTATCGTGACTAACGATAATTACAGCACCATTAAAGTCTTCTAGATAGTCTTCTAGAATCGCTAAGGTTTCAATATCAAGATCGTTTGTAGGTTCATCTAGGACTAAAATATTAGGGTTTTTCATCAAAACTCTTACCAATGCTAGCCTTCTTTTCTCGCCTCCTGATAACCTAGATATAGGAATATAAGGCTCATCAAACAAGAACTTTTCTAGCATTTGGCTTGCAGTAATGTAACCTGTTTTAGTCTTAATTACTTCACTTTCATCCTTGATATAATCGACCACTTTCATATCAGGTAGTTCTTCGCTTGTTTGGAAGAAATAGCCAATTTTAACAGTTTCACCTATTTTAACTGTTCCTTCTGTTGGCTCTACTTCTCCAATCATAACCTTAAGTAGAGTCGTCTTCCCACTACCATTTTTACCAATTATTCCAATACGAGCATCCTTTTCTACGTCTATAGAGAAGTCACTGAATAACACTTTTTCATATTTCTTACTAACATTAGTAAGTTCAATAGTGTTTTTACCAAGTCTAGTAGTTTCGCTTCTTAGCTCAAAACTGCTTTCAACATATTTTTCACGATTCATTAATTCATCGTATTTTTCTATTCTCTTTTTCTCTTTAGTACTACGAGCTCTAGCACCTCTATTAATCCATTCAGTTTCTTTTCTTAAGAATACTTCAATTTTCTTTTCTTGTGTTGCAAGTGATGCAAGTCGCTCTTCTTTTAATACTAGAAAACGTGAATAGTTAGCGTCGTATTCATATAATTTACCATTTTCAAGTTCATCGATCTTACTAACAACACGCTCTAAAAAGTACCTATCGTGAGTAACCATGATTAATGCTTTTTCAAATCTAATTAAATACTTTTCTAACCATTCAATCATATCGCTATCAAGATGGTTAGTAGGTTCATCTAGGATAAGCAAATCACAATCTTTAACTAAAGCACAAGCTAGGGCAACCTTTCTCTTTTCTCCACCGCTTAAACTTGAAATAACTTTATCATAATCTGTTAATTCTAATTTAGTTAAAATAGATTTAGCTTTATGGATAGTCTCATTATCATTTGGAATGTTTTTAAGTACTTCAGTTAAGATAGTATTATTTAAATCAATTGTTAAGTCTTGTGATAAGTAGCTAACCTTAGTTTTACCAATCAAATTAACTTCGCCACTATCAGCTTCAATCACACCTGCCAAAATCTTAAGGAGAGTGCTTTTACCACACCCATTTATTCCGACAAGCCCAATCTTATCATGATCTTCGATGTTAATAGAAACATTATCTAAGAGCTTCTTATCGCTATATCCTTTTTTTAGTCCTTCAGCAATTAATAACATAATTACTCTCCTTATAAAATTAAGTCAAATTGACTTTTCAATTTGACTTAAATTCTTATTCTTCAACTTCTTCTAAATCACAGTTTTGATTAGCCATTATCATTCTTAAGAAGCCTTTCTTCTTTCTTAGGAAGAAGAAAATAACAGCACCTATTGTAACTACTGCTGCTTCGCCTATAGCAACACTAATCATAGATGGTACAAATGGCAAATCTAGGATGTAGTGTAATTCTAGCCCTACAATCACTCCATTAAAGATGACAGGTGGAAGAATACACAAGAATATGTTTTTTAAAAAACAAATAGAAAGGCAAGCAAGTAGTGTAGCTAGAGTTCCAAAGACAACATCAACAAATCCCATAGGACTAAAGATGTTTGCTAGAATGCAACCTAAAACTAAAGCTATAGTATAGTCCTTTCTAAAGAAACATAATAAAACCAATATTTCTGCAATTCTAAATTGAATATCGCCATATGCCATAAAACTAAAAGCATATGTTAACGCAACATAAAGTGCGCAAATTATTGCAAGTCTTGCAATATCCTTAACTTTAATTTTTTCCATTTTAATCTCCTTGTTTTTTATTTGAGATGGTTAGGCAAGGAACATCTCTTTAGGTATTATACCACTATTTGGTGATAATGTAAAACAAAAAAATCTCCATAGCATATGCCATGAAGATTATTCGTTCTATTGTAAACCACTCTTAACAAAATCAATACAATCGTTGTAATAGTTTTTGATTTCGTCTTCGTTTGCTTGTTTAGTAATATATTTTTGAACACAAATATTACCAATCATCTTCACAATATTCATGAAGTTATCAAAATTCTTTTGTTTTTGAACTTCAATTGGGAAATAAGTTAAATCAACTTGGTTTTGTTTTTCAATTGCAAGTGGAATCAACTTTGAAGAAGTGCCATTTTGATTTAGTAATGTTGTTATCGCATTAATTTTAAATTGCCTATTTTCTTCACTTGATAATTTATCAATCTCATCTGCGAATCTAATCTTTAGTGCTTCGTAAATATCGCCATTAGTATCATTCAAGAACTTCATAAATTTCTTTCGATCGATACCATACATGTATTCAAGTACATAAACAAATAGATCATCAACGTCATAGAAATATTGATAGAAACTACCACGAGGAATATCAGCATCTTTAACAATGTTAGCAATAACCGCTTTTTCTAAAGGTACTCTACTAAATTCTTTTTTAGCAGCTCTTAAAACTCTAAGTCTCTTTTCCTTAGGCAAGTTTAAAAATGTTCTTGTTGGCATAAGATTCACCTCGATTCTAATATTATTATACCCCTAAGATTTAAAAATGTCAACTATTTTTTAGCACTCTAACCTATTTAGTGCTAATTATTTATTCTTTTTCTTATATCATTTTTAATTATAATGTCATAACTTAAATTTAACTTAAAAATCTCCGTGAATTCCACGGAGATTATTTTTAACTTTCTTTAAGTTTTTGGTAAAGCGATGCTTGAGAAGTAAACATCTTATAATATCTATTCTTCTCATTCATCAGTTCATCATGAGTTCCACTTTCAACAATTTCACCATTTTCAATTAAAATGATTCTATCACTATCAACTACGGTTGAAAGACGGTGAGCGATAATGATGATTGTCTTATCGGCGCTCTTTTCCATGATTAGTTGGTTGATATTACGCTCAGCCAGTGGATCTAGTGAACTAGTAGGTTCGTCTAAGATACATACCTTAGCATCGCTAACCAAGATTCTAGCGATTACTAACCTTTGTTTTTCACCACCACTAAATACCATACCATCACGTTCAAATTCTCTAGTAACCATTGTGTGAATACCATTTGGAAGACTACGAATCTTAGAAGCTAATCCTACATCTTCTAATGCTTTCCAAATCATACTATCATCATCTTCAGTATATTTACGCATCAAGATGTTTTCAGCAATGCTAACAGCATAGATTTGGAAGTCTTGGAAGACTATTGAGTATTTTCTTCTAATTTCATCTTCTTTTAAATCACGAACGTTTTGATCGTTATATAATATCTTTCCACTATCTGGATTATAAAACTTAAGTAATAGTTTTATTAGTGTTGTTTTACCAGCACCATTTAGTCCAACAATTGCCAATTTCTCATTCTTTTCAATCTTTAGATTCATGTTAACAACACTTCGATAGGTATTACCAGGATAAGTGAAATTAACATCTTGAATGTTAAGTTCTTTAAAGTCTTCTTTGACACTATCAGTTCCAACAGTTTCAAGCCCTGGTTTATAATCAACATACTTTAAGAAATCATCGATATATAAAGCATGAAGTTTAATAGTATTGAAAGCATTAGCCATTGTTAATACATTGTTTTTAAATTGGTTTGTGGCATTAATCACTGATGTGAAATCACCAACAGTGATTGTAAACCTAATAAATAACTTAACTCCTAAGTAAAGTAGTACTAAGGCATTTTCAAAAATGTATGAAACAATGTTTTTGAAAGTGTTCCAAACTAAGATCTTACCTTGCATATTGATATAATTGTGATACATCTCACGATGACTATCATTATATCTTTGAATTAATAAATCACTAATAGGAGTTGTCTTAATCTCTGCTGCAAATCTTTGTTGGTAGAAGACACGATTGATATAGAAATGCATTCTTCTGCTCTTCTCATTCTTGAAGTCTAAATCATGCCATAACTTATTAGTTCTTATATTAACTATAATACTAAAGATAATTGATATTAATACAATAGCAATTAACATATAATCACTTAAGATGATGAATGTTCCTAAGGTAATTGTATTAACTAAACTACCAATTAGATTTACAAAGTTTTCATAAACATTAATTCCTCTCCAAGTACCATCTCTTAAGGCTCTTGAATAAGAATCATAAAACTCTGGGTTGTCAAAGTCAGAATAGTCAACATTTTTAACTCTTCCTAGCAAGTAGTTTTGCATCTTGTTGACATACATTGTACTGTATACTCTTTGAATATAATTAGAATATATTGTTTGGTAAAGTGAACCAACAAACAAAATACCGCCATATATTGCAAGGATCACTACAACACTATTAAACGGTTCATTCTCACTTACAAGTTTTACAACATATTGAATCAACTTAACTTTAGCTAAAGCTAAGAAGGCTCCAATAACAATATTAATCAAAGAGAATACAAAGTATCCTGGGCAGAACTTAAATACGAATTTTGCAACTCTAATGTTTTTCATCAAATCTTTAAGCATGGTTTTCACCTCTTAAGTACTTTTCAGATTGAGAATCAAACATCTCTTTATACTTGCCATTAGGTATCTTCATTAGTTCTTCATGGCTACCTTGTTCTACAATTTTACCCTTTTCAAATAAATATATTCTATCAACATTAACAGTTGCACTAAGTCTATGAGAAATAAATATTAGTGTTTTATTACGCCCAAGTTCAAGCATGTTATGGTACATCTTAGTTTCCGCAATCGGATCAAGGGCACTACTTGGTTCATCTAAGACAAATAGTTCATAATTTTGAGCATAGCCTCTAGCAACAGCAAGCTTTTGCGTTTGGCCACCTGAGAAAATGGTACCACGTCTATGGAATTCTCTGGTTACCATTGTATGAATTCCATCTTCAAGGGTCGCTACATAGTCATATAAATCACTAAACTTTAATGCCTCAATTACAAGGTCCTCATCTTCTTTTGTTTCGCACTTACGAAGCAATACATTTTCCGCAACCGTAACACTATAAACTTCTGGCTGTTGGAAAACAGCACCAACTTTCTTTCTTAATGAAAGTGGTGTAAGGTTAGTATAAGGAACATCATTATATAATATCTCACCTTTATTTACATCATACAAACGAAGTAGTAACTTGACTAGTGTTGTCTTACCTGCTCCATTTTCCCCAACAATTGCAATCTTCTCACCCTTATTAATATATAGGGAAATATCATTTAAAATCTTTCGATCATCAACATAGGCAAACTCGATGTTTTTGATTTCAAGCTTTTTGAAATTCTCTTCAACCTCTTGCTTTTTAACGCCTTCAATCTTACCACTCATATCAAGCAAATCAAATGAAACTTTAGCTTCAAGTGAGTAATTTTGAATTGTTGTGATTTGGTTAACAAAACGGCTGATTAAGTTAGACAAAGAACTTGCAGCAAGTGTTAAACTTGCTAAGCTTCCTAAGTCCTTAGTTTCTAAAACAAAATAAGCTACTATTCCAATTATAACTGGATAGGCAGATGTCATTGCAAGGGTACCTAAGATTTGGAACAATGTTTGTTTCTTTAAATAACCTTTCGCAACAGCCAAGAGTTCATCACTTTGATTCTTATGGTTTTCAAGTAAAACATCGCTAATGTCAGTTGTTTTAATATCAGCCATTGATTCTTTAACGTACATTACTCTTGAAATGTAGTTACGTTTTCTGTTTAATGGCATTGCGGCACTACGATGCTCAAAGTTAAGTTTATTAACTCTAATTCTAATAAAGTAATATATTATTCCAATAGCAATAGCATATACAATTGCTAAATAATTAATTGTAAAAACAATCGCTAATAATGATGCACTTTGAAAGATAATCTTAATTAGTTGCACTTGGCCTGTAGCAGCATTGTAAATGTTTTGATCACCATTTTCTAAGGCTCTAGTGTAATTATCCAAAAAGCTTGCGTTTTCATGGAACTCATAGTCGATACTATCAAGCTTTTTAAATAATGATGTTGCCACATACACATAGAATCCTCTTTCAATGTAACTCTTTAAAAAGTCCATTAAAAGGGAAATCAAGACAGCACCAAGTTCAATACCAACATAGATTAGTATCTTATATCCAACCAAATCCATAAAATGACCAACTGATTGGATTTGAAAGCTACTTTCTGTAAAGGTATTTACTACATCTCTAATCAAATAAACTGGTACAACTGTAGAAACAATTCCACATACTAGGCTAACAGCTTCAATTAGTAGATATACTGGATATCTTTTGACTAGCATTATTAAAGATTTAAACGAATACTTAAACGACTTCATTTTTGACACCTTTAAATGATTATAACACGTTTTATAATAAATAATCAAACAAACTAAAAATATATTTTTTACCAATGTTATTTTAGTTGTTGCGTGAGTAATTTGAAATAAAAACTAAAATATGATATAATATAAGCGTAGAATAATAAAGGAGATATCATATCGATATCTCCTTATTTTTATATTTCATAATCAACAGCTACACTATCAGTTCTTGCTTCGTGCATATACTTTTTAACAACGCTACAATGATATGGATTATTTTGGTAGTCAGCTAGAGCACTAGCATCATCAAGTAGAACTTCCAAAATAACATCATATGATCTAGAGCTCTTTAAAAAATCACAACCAACTTGAATTCCTTTAATTTGAGGAACTCTACCCTCCATACTAAGTAGCACTTCTTTTGCTTTTTGCTTACTTAAGTCACTATTATCTTTTAATTTAAAACAAACTATATGTTTAATCATCGTTTTCTCCTTTTGCTACTAATTCGTATCTTGCATTAATTATCTTTATTAAATCGTTAGGATTAATCTTTATTTGTGCTCCACATTTACCAGCACTAACAAAGATAAAGCCCTTTTCTTTTGCACTACTATCAATGAATGTTGGAAAAAGTTTCTTCATTCCTATTGGGCTACATCCTCCATGGATATAGCCAGTTAAAGGAAGCAGATCCTTTTGTTTAATCATTTCAATTGATTTGACCCCTGCTACTTTTGCAGCTTTCTTTAAGTCAAGTTCAAGGTAAACTGGAACAACAAAAACATAGAATTTACCATTATTAGAAACAGTCACTAATGTCTTATAGACATCTTCTTTTGCTTCACTTAAAACGGATGCTACATCTACCCCATTAGTGATATTAGCATCATAAAACCTAGCTTCATATTGAATCTTCTTTTGATCCAATATTCTCATTACATTAGTTTTTTCCATAATTATAATTCAATTACAGCTGAACAAGGATAGTGGTCACTAGCCACAATCTCTTCAACCTTAGCTTCTTTAACATCTAGGAATCTTGTAAAAATGTAATCAATCTTGCGATTTGCATTAATTGAAGGGAAGGTTAAGGGATTATCACCCATTAGTGATACTGTATCAAACATCTTTTCTTGAACTTTTTTAATTAACGCATTATCAGGTGTCATATTAAAGTCACCCATTAATAACAAATTACCTTTAATTTCATCAATTAGTTCAAGTAATAGTTTTATTGCGTTCTCTTCTTCGCTTTTAGCTAGTCCCACATGAGTAACTAAGATATTTAAATCTTTCCCATCAACATCAACCACGCCTTTAATGATGCACCTAGTTTCATAATATGCATCTTCATCCTTAACTAATGGATCAGGAATCATGATAGTTTCGATTTTCTTAATAGGATATTTAGAAATAAAGGCATTACCATAAGGACCTTTATTCTTAATATCGATTGCTTTACCAAAATAGTAATACTTAAATCCTAGGTCACTAGCAATAATTCTAACCTGATCAGTGAAGAATTCATCTTCACCTTCTCCTCTCACTTCATTTAATCCGATGATAGTTGCGCCAACACGCTTTATTGTTCTACTCATAAGATGAGCATCAAAATTACGATTGACGTAGTCTCTTGTTGATTGAATATTAAATGTCATTACTTTAATTTGCATTCTCTTCACCTACATTTAAATTATAACATTCGCCTTTATTTTTTAATACATATTTTGAAACAAACACCAAATAATAGATGCATGTAGCTGCACCAATTAAACCAACAACAAGATAGAATGTATTATATGAAATGTATTCAATAATCACCCCACCTGAATAATACATTGAAATAAAGAAGATATTTAGAAGTAACTCTTCTAATAGTGATACAATTGTAATATTCTTTATTCCAATTAGGTTCACCTGAACTTTATAATTGATATGATAAATTATAGCTATTGCGAGTCCTCTTAAGCCCCAACAAGCAATTAAAACATATGTTGGGAGGTTTGTTGAATTGATGAGGTTAGCGATAGTGATTGACAAAATACTAATAAATAGCATTATTTTATAATTAAGTTTCTTGTCAATCTTATTTAGAATAAACATTGTCACCACTTCAACAATCACAACACCACTAAACACAAAGCCATAAACTTTACTATCATAGCCTCTATTATTAAGAAGTAAGCCATAAAATGTTGAACCTGTCTTAATAACTCCATATGCTAAAACATAAAACAAAGTAAATAAAAGACATCCTTTATTCTTAAATACTTCTTTAAAACTTCTCTTTTCTTCCTTAACTTCAGGATTATTAGAATAAAGTGGTTTTAGAAGTAAATACATTAAGCTAGTTAAGGCAAATAATATAAAACTAATTAGAAAACAGAACGAATATGAAGTGTATCCTATAATTAGGCCACTTGCAGCAGTACCAAAAACATAAGCGAGTGAACCAAAGATTCTAAAGCTACTAAAATTAAGGTTGTGATTTTTAGCATGTATTGTCATTAAAGCATCAAGCATTCCGTAGTGGCTACATCCACTTACTGCTATTAAGATAATACAAGCTAAAACAACATAAAAATTATTAGAAAGTCCAATTAGTAAGATAAATACACCTTCAACCAACCCAACAATCATCAGAACATTCTTCAAAATCTTGCTATTTCTTATCGCTTTAGAATATAAAGGATTCATTATGATTGAAATAAGTGGGACTAAAGCAATCAAAAATCCTATTTTAGATTCTCCAAATAATAGTGAATTAAGATATAAAGATAGAAAAGGATAGAAAAAACTATCCCCTAAATATCTCAAAAACACTAAAATTTTAAGTTTAGTGCTTTCACTCATTATTTTATTACCTCGCGATAAACATCGCTTTTTGAAATACCTCTATCTTTAGCAACCTTCTTCATCGCTTCTTTTGATTCAGTTCCTTGCTTTAGATAGAATTCATAATGTTCTTTAATTGAAAGCTCGCCTAACGCATCAAGTGCTGAATCACTCTTTGCTCCTTCAATTATTAGAACCATTTCGCCTTTAAGTTCTAAGCCTTTATCAATTATCTCTTTTACAGTTCCTCTAATATATTCTTCATACCTTTTAGTTAGATCTTTTGCTATACACATATAGCGATTACCAAAGATTTCAAGTAACACTTCTAAAGTTTCATCAATTCTATGAGGTGATTCATAGAAGATTAGTGTCTTATCAAAATCTTTTAGTGATTCTAATTCTTTTTTCTTTTGATTTAAATCATGGTTTAAAAAGCCATAGAAATAGAACTTATCACAAGGAATGCCACTAGTAACTAACGCTGTTAAGCTAGCTGTTGCGCCAGGTAGAGTCACTACATCGATTCCTTCTTCTATTGCTCTTTTACAAACCAAATACCCTGGATCACTTATTCCCGGATATCCCGCATCACTTACTAAAGCAATATCCATTCCTTCTTTTAATTCTCTAATTATTTCATATGATTTATTGTCTTCATTAAACATGTGATAGCTCTTTAAGACTTTATGAATGTCATAATGAGAAAGTAGAATTCTAGTATTACGTGTATCTTCACAATAAATGTGATGAACATTTTTTAATACTTCGATACTTCTAAATGTCATATCACCTAAATTTCCAATAGGTGTTGGAATTAGATATAATTTGCCCATAATCTTCACCTTTTTTACTTAGTTATTATACCACATATTATTCAATTAAAGAAGATTAAAAAAGCACTTCAAAAGTGCTTCGTTATTTTCTATAAGTCATTCTGTCTTTTTCAGTAATCTTCCTTATCACCTTACAAGGATTACCAAAAGCAAGCGCGTCACTAGGGATATCACGAGTAACGACACTACCAGCTCCAATTACGCACCTTGCACCAATTTTAACACCACTACATATAGTAACATTGCCACATATCCAAGTGTCATCACCAATTTCAACTTCTTTTCCATACTCATCATCGGTATAATAGCCTTTTTCGCTGTCATAATAAAATGATCTTTCACTATAATAGAAAGGATGAAGAGGCGTATAAATTGCCACATTAGGTCCAAACAAAACATTTTTACCAATTTTAACTTTACATGTATCTAAAATAGTAAAATTAAAATTAGCATAACTATTATCACCTATTTCAATATTAACCCCATAATCAAAAAAGATTGGCCCCTGTAAGATAATATTTTTACTACTATTAGGAAGTAATTCATCTAATATCTTTCTCCTTGTTTCTTCATCTTCTTCTAACGTATTATTATATTGATAGCATAATCTGTGCGCTTTTCTTTTAGCTTTAACTAATTCTTCGTTATTGGGGTCGTAAATCTCCCCACTAATCATCTTTTCAAATTCACTCATTATTTTATCCTCTCTCATTTATCATACCACAACAAAAAGTAAAATGAAAACGTTATTTATTTTTGTGTCAATTTATAGTAAAATATAATTAAGTAAGGAGATAATAATGAAGAAAAACTTAATAACTAAAGCCTTAATCTTACTCATGGTAGCTCTATTTGTTATTATGAGTGGATGTGGCAAGAAAAAAGTCGATTTAGTGAAATCGAGCGATTCACTTTATGTTAAAAAAATAGAAAACTTGGATGATGATTTCATCATGGGAATGGACGCTTCATGCGTTATATCACTAGAAGCAAGTGGCGTTAAGTACTATAACTATGATGGTACTGAACAAGACGTATTCTTAACTTTAGCAGAAAGTGGCGTAAATTACATCCGTGTTAGAGTTTGGAATGATCCATTTGATAGCGATGGTAATGGCTACGGTGGTGGTAACTGTGATATCAATAATGCTATAGAAATTGGTAAACGAGCAACAAAATATGGAATGAAGTTACTTCTTGACTTCCATTATTCAGACTTCTGGGCTGACCCTGGAAAACAAATGGTTCCAAAGGCTTGGCAAGGAATGGATATTGATACTAAAGAAGTAGCATTATATGAATTTACTAAAGATTGCCTAACAAAACTAAAGAATGCTAAAGTTGATGTTGGGATGGTACAAGTTGGAAATGAAACAAATGGTTTCTTATGTGGCGAAACTATTTGGATGAATATTTATAAGCTTATGGCTCAAGGCGCTAAAGCAACAAGAGAAATATACCCTAATGCTTTAGTAGCCGTACACTTTGCAAATCCAGAAAAAGCAGGTAGCTACGATGGAATTGCTAAAAAGTTAGAATATTACAACTTAGATTATGATGTATTTGCTTCATCTTATTATCCATATTGGCATGGAACTCTAGATAACCTAGCTACTGTCTTAAGTGACATTGCCACAAAATATAATAAGAAAGTTATGGTAATGGAAACATCTTACTGTTACACTACCGATGATACCGACTTCTTCGGTAACACCATAGGCGATGGTGGTGGAGTTTATAAACCTAACCCATACACTGTCCAAGGTCAAGCAAATTCCATAGCTAATATAATTGATACAATCAAAAACAAGACAACAAATGGAATTGGTGTATGTTACTGGGAAGGAACTTGGATTACTGTTGGAACTAAATCATATGAAGATAATTTAGCTCTTTGGGAAAAATATGGTTCCGGCTGGGCAGCAAGCTACGCTGCAAACTACGACCCTAAAGATGCTGGTAAGTATTATGGAGGGTGCGCAGTTGATAATCAAGCAATGTTTGATAAAGATGGACATCCTTTAGAATCATTAAAAGTATTTAGTTTAGTTAAAGGCGGTAATGTTATCGAACTAAAAGCTGATGCCATCGAAGATACCACAATCATTTGTGACTTAGCGCAACCAATTACCCTACCTAAGACAGTAAACGCTGTAATGAACGATAATTCTAAACAAGAGCTAGAAGTTACTTGGGAAACATTTGATGAAGATGCAATGCATAATAATGGTCCAAATAAATATGAAATCAAAGGAACTGCTGGTGGAATGACAGCTAAATGCTATGTTTCTATGGTTGAATATAACTACTTAACTAATTATAGTTTTGAAGAAGATAGTAATGGTGTTAAAATACCAACTGGTTGGATGGTTACTGACAATGCGGCTTCAGAACAGCTATATGTAGAAACAAAGGGAACTGACTCACTAACTGGTGATAATCACTTCCACTTCTGGAGTCCTGAAGCTAACTCAGTTGACTTCAACTTAGAACAAAAAGTTGAGAACCTTCCAAGTGGAACTTACAAATTCTCAATCTCAATCATGGGTGGAGATGCAGGTACTACTGATATTTATGCTTATGTTAAAATCAATGGTGAGATTGTTAAAACAGTCCCTCTAACAATAACTGTTTATAATAGTTGGGATACACAAACAATTAATGGTATAAATTATAATGGAACTGATGAAATAATAGTAGGTATTAGAGTTAAATGTAATGGTGCTGGAAATGGTGCCTGGGGTAAAATTGATGATGCCCTACTAAACTCAAGTAAGGAGTAAATATGAAATATATTAAAAAGTTTTTATTAATATTTGTCTTATTTATTCAACTATTTGCTCTTGCTAGCTGTAATAATAAAGCTGAAGCAAAAGTTGACCCAATCGATGACAATTATCGAGTAATGTATCAAATATTTGTTGGATCATTCTCTGATTCTAATGAAGATGGTATTGGAGACCTAAGAGGAATAATCAATAGACTTGATTATTTAAACGATGGAAACATCAACTCAGGAGAAAGCCTAGGTGTTCAAGGATTGTGGCTATCACCAATCTTCTTCTCACCTACATATCACAAATATGATGCAAGAGACTATTACAGAATTGATCCATACTTTGGTTCAATGGATGATTTGAAAGAATTAGTTGAAGAATGTCACAAACGTAATGTAATTGTTATCCTAGATTTAGTATTAAATCACACAAGTAACCAACATGAATGGTTCAAGAGCTTTGTTGGGGCACATCAAGCAAATAATCCAAACAATGAATATTATGACTATTACAGCTACTTTAAAAAAGGTGAATGGGCAAATGGTGTTGGAGTAAGTCAAATAAGTGGAACTGATGAATATTATGAGTGCTCATTTAGTTCTGGAATGCCTGAACTAAACTACGATAATCCTAAAGTTAGAGAAGAAATGCTAAATGTAGCAAAATACTACCTTGATTTAGGAATTGATGGATTTAGATTCGATGCAGTAAAATATATCTATTACGGAGACACAAAGAAAAATGTTGATTTCTGGAAATGGTATATGAGTGAGTTAAAAGAAATCAAGCCTGATATCTACTGTGTTGGTGAAGACTGGAGTGGAGATCCTGAAGTTATTCAATACAATGAAGCACTAAACTGCTTTAACTTCACAATGAGTCAAAGCGAAGGAATGACTGCTTTAACTGCTAAAGGCGGAAATGTTAATTCTTATTGTAATTATGTTGAAACATTCTTAAATAGCATTCATGCTAAAAATAGTGATGCAATGCTTAATTCATTTATCTCTAACCACGATATGGATAGAGCAGCAGGATATCTACTTGTATCTATGACATACAATATGCATATGGCTGCTAACCTTAACATCTTACAAAGTGGTTCACCATATATTTATTATGGTGAAGAAATTGGAATGAAAGGTTCACGTGGAAGTAGCAATACCGATGCTAATAGACGACTTGCTATGCTTTGGGGTGATGGTGATACAGTGGAAGACCCAGAAGGCACTACTTACCAAGCAAAGAATCAAACAAATGGAACTGTTAAAGAACAATTAGAAAACGAAAATAGTTTATTAAATTATTATAAGAAACTAATTGCAATTCGTAACAATAATCCAGAAATTGCTAGAGGAGAATACAGAGCCTTAAAGAACACTTCATCTTATGTTGGTGGCTTTACAGCTACATACAACGGATCAACTGTCTGTGTTATCCATAACACTACAGATGAAGTAGCGACTCTAGATTTATCAACTCTAACATCATTCACATTCAAAGAAGTTAGAGACTTCATCGGACAAAACGATGCTAAATTAGAAGGAACAATTCTAACAATTGGACCTTACACTAGTTGTGTATTAAAATAGGTACATAAAAAAAGGGACTTTCTTATGTTGAAATCAACATAATATGGTCCCTATTTTTTTATAACCATCTTCTCCTTCTAAATAAGAAGACTAATCCTAAACAAGGAAGTAATGATATGAAGCTCATTGTGCTTCCACATCCCCTACATCCACCACCTGATTTGCCACTAGCAACTTCAAATAGTACTAATGTTTCATTCTTACTAATTGTTACTACTTCTCCACCTTTGTAAGTCTTTCCTGCTTCGTTATTAGCGATTTCTTTATCAACAACAACTTTCCAGAACTTTCCTTCAGGTAAAGTAATTTCTTTTTCAGCATTAGCATGAATTACTAAAATCTTTGAGTAGTCTTTAGAATCAGAATCAATTGTGTAACCAATTACTTCTTTAGCATCGAAATCAACAAAATGAAGTTTACTTGCAATATCAGTTGATTTAGCAAGTCTAAATTCAGGAGTAGATTTTCTTAAAGCAATTAAACCAACAAAGTAATCAAATACATCCTTATATTTTACTTTCAAACTCCAGTCGATTTGGTTGACTTCATCGCTTGAATCGTAACTATTTGAATCATATCCACCTTTGCCATCTGGTTTACTTCTCATAAACTCATCACCAGCATGTAAGAAACTTACACCCTCTGCTAAGAGTACTATCGCATTAGCTTGCTTTAGTTCTTCTTTTATAGCATCAGTTGATGTATCTTTGCTTGATTGCATTAACTTATCATATAATGTGTTATTATCATGACAAGTAACATAGTTAATCATCTTATCAGGTTCACCAGCCCAGAATGTTGTTGTGGAAGTGAATAGTTCATTAACTTCATCATGTTCAACACCACCAGCGATACTGAATTTAATCTTATTGATTGCAGATAAGCTCTTAGATCCTTGAACAAATCCAGTTCCACTTGCTTCAAATACAGATCCCTTAACAGCATCTCTAATGTCATCGTTGAATGCACCAACGCCATTTATCTCTCTTAGTGTTTCTTTTGTTGCTTGTAAGTTGCTACTTAGAGTAGTAGTTCCACCAGTCCAAGGTTCACCATAAACCATAATAGTTGGATCTATTTCTTTTAAAGCTTTAGCTACTTCATTCATTGTTTCAACATCATGTAAGCCCATTAAGTCAAATCTAAATCCAGACAAATTATATTCACTTGCCCAGAAAACAACAGAATCAACGATGAACTTTCTAACCATGAATCTTTCAGAAGCAGTTTCGTTTCCACAACCACTACCATTACTCCACTTACCAGTAGATGTCTTTCTATAATAATAACCAGGAACAATCAAGTTGAAGTTGCTGTTGTCAGTCTTTCCTGTATGATTATAAACAACGTCCATATTAACACGGATGTTAGCTTCAGTAAAGGCCATAACAACCATCTTCATTTCTTTAATACGTTCAAGTCCGTCATAAGGATTTCTTGAATATGCACCTTCTAAAGCATTGTAGTTTTCAGGCATATATCCCCAATTGAACTTTTTAACGATTCCGTTACTATCAACATCACTTTCATCAACCGCATTACCATAATCGAAGATTGGTTGAAGTTGAACGTGAGTAACACCTAATTCTTTGATGTGATCAAATCCTGTTGAAACACCTTCATATGTAGTTCCTGCTTCAACTAATCCTAAATATCTCATCTTATTTTCGATGCTACCATTCCAAGTAGAGCTTGATGTTAAGTCACGAACATGAAGTTCGTAAATTATTGCATCAGTGATATTAGTGATATTATTTGCTCTCTTACCATATTCAAATCCACTAGGATTTACTTTACTAAAGTCAACTACTAGTCCTCTTTCACCATTGATACCAACACTCTTAGCATATGGGTCAACTACTTCATTTACGTTTTTACCATTATAAACAGTATAAGTGTAATAAGTATTATGAAGATTTTCATCAAATGATATTTCAAAGACACCTTTTTCTTTTCTAGTCATTTCATAAGTTGTCTTTTCATCACTACCACCACTATATTTAGATGGTGTACCACTCTTGTAAAGGTTAACTTCTACTTTTTCTGATACAGGAGCCCATAATTTGAATGTAGTCTTATTGTTAGTAACTACTGCACCTAAGTCATTACCAGTATAACCATAAGCTTCATTGAATTCAGCTGAATCATAAAGTCCATCAAATGTTAATTCAGTTTGACTTACATCACCATTAGAAAATGTTGCTTCGATAATGTATTTTGATGTTAGTGATACTTTTGATGTTACTTCTAAGCTTCCTTTTTTAGTTTCAAACTTAGGATTAGAAACAGTTAGTTCTTCACCATCGCAATATACTTTAGCGCTAACTACTTTGTCAGTTGAGAAATATTCGATTTTATAATTACTTACAAAATAACCACTTGTTATTTTATGAGTTCTACTAGGTGTATCAGGATCATCTAGGCTAGAACCGAAAGTAGGTTCTCCTTGTACAATGTAAACATGTTGTGTGCCATCAATTGTGTCTTTCTTTATATCAACAAATCTATCAGCATCAACATCTTTACCACTCCAGCTGCTTCCACCTTGACGAACGATAAATCCAAGTTGAGTAGCTTCTTTTAATCCAGTTTTCTCTAAATCCAAAACGACTACTTTTCCTCCAAAATTATAATTACTGTCTGTAGCATCATCAACAAAATCATATCCAGCACCACCTAATGAAGATGGAGCTGATTCCCAAATCCACATGTCCCATCCAGTGTAATTTCCATCTAACCTGTAGTAGTGAAAATAAACTGTACCAACACTAGAAGCATGAAATGATACGCTACATACTAGTCCAACAACTAGAAATACAAAAACTATTAATAATTTTTTAATTCTATTCATTAATCTTTTTACCTCTTTCTATTATAAATAAGCCCAACAATGTTGGGCCTATTTTTATTCTAGTGAATAATCCTCTTCATCTTGTGATGTAGATTCTTCTCGCTTAATAAGTAAGTTGTGTTCTTTTTCTTTATCGAAGAAATGCATTACCTTTCCTTCAAAAGTAATATAAACCTTAGCACCATAAATTAGAGCTTCTCTCTCTTCGAAAGATAGGTTGATTGTTGGAACACGAACGATTAGTCTCTCACCAGATTCAGTCTTTACATGAAGATGAACTTCACTACCCATCATTTCATTTACTTCGATAGTACATTTAATTGCATTTTCTCCACCAGCTTTAGCTAAAACGATATGTTCAGGTCTAACACCTAAGATTATTTCTTGAGGCTTAACATTCATTTCAGCTAACTTCTCGCCTTTATAGCCATCAACTTCAATCTTAGCACCAAATGGAGTTACGTAGTATTTACCATTTTCATATAGTAAATCAGTCTTAAATGTATTCATCTTTGGAGCACCAATGAATTCAGCTACAAACAAGTTGTCAGGCATTTCAAATACTTCAGTTGGAGTACCTACTTGCATAATGTAACCATCTTTCATAATAACGATTCTATCACCCAATGTCATAGCTTCAGTTTGGTCATGAGTAACATAAATGAATGTTGTATCGATTCTTTGACGAAGCAAAATGATTTCTGCTCTCATTTGGTTACGAAGCTTAGCATCTAGGTTTGATAGAGGTTCGTCCATCAAGAATACTTTACTATCTCTTACCATTGCACGTCCGATTGCAACTCTTTGACGTTGACCACCAGACAAAGCTCTTGGTTTACGAGTCAAATATTCAGTGATTCCTAAAATCTCTGCTGCTTTTGTTACTCTTTCATATACTTCTTTTTGAGGATATTTCTTTAATCTTAGACTAAATGCCATATTTTCAAAAACAGTTAGATGAGGATACAAAGCATAGTTTTGGAATACCATCGCAATATGTCTATCTTTAGGTTGTAAATCGTTAACAACCTCACCATCAATTTCCACAATACCATCTGAAATTTCTTCTAAACCAGCAATCATTCTTAGAGTTGTTGATTTACCACATCCAGATGGTCCAACAAATACGATAAACTCTTTGTCAGCTATATCAAGATTGAAGTCATGAACAGCTACAACTTTATTATCATATACTTTTTTAACATTTGTAAGTTTTACAGTTGCCATAATTTACCTCCTTATCCTTTAACAGCTCCACCAGTAACACCTTCAACATAATACTTTTGTAAGAACATAAATAGTAGTGTTACAGGTAATGCAACACATACACCGCCGGCACAGAACATTGTGTAGTTAGTATCATGAAGAGTCTTTGAGTCAATCCAACTCTTCAAACCAACCGCTACGTTCCATCCAGCAGTTGATGTTCTTGCAATGTATTTTGCAAAAATGAAGTCTCCCCAAGGAGCCATGAAAGCTACTAGGATTGTAT
This sequence comes from Bacilli bacterium, assembly GCA_918272565.1. Taxonomy (GTDB): domain Bacteria; phylum Bacillota_I; class Bacilli_A; order ML615J-28; family CAG-698; genus Tener-01. The sequence goes on along the minus strand of CAKJYW010000008.1, from coordinate 785 downwards.
AAATAATGATTGGCTTAGATAGTGGTAAAATAACTTTATAGAATACTTGGAAACGAGTTGCTCCATCTACTCTTGCGGCTTCATCAAGGCTTCTTGGAAGTGTATCGAAGAATCCTTTAGAAACATAATATCCCATTCCACTACTAGCAACATAAACTAAGATTAAACCAGGAACGGCATTAGGACCAGTTAAGCCCATATCTTTAAGTACTGTATATAAAACGATCATTGTTAAGAATCCTGGGAACATTCCAAGAACTAACATGAAGTTCATTAATCCTTTACGTCCTTTGAAACGTAAACGAGAAAGTGTGTAACTCATTGCTAGAACAATGACAGTTTGAAGTACAGCTACAATCAATGCCATTAACATTGTATTTCCATACCATTTAGGGAAATCAGTCTCAGTCCATAGTTTAATATAATTACCAAATCCCCATTGATGAGGGAAGATATAACCAACTTGTCCAGTTGATTCCATTCTTAATGATTCGCAAAGAATTGCAAAGAATGGGAATAACCAAATAACAGTCATAACAATAAGAATGATATAAATAATAGTATTAGAAATCCTATTTTTTATCTTCATTCCCATGTGTCTTCTTTGGAATTCTGCGTGAGAACTTTTTTCAACATAATTATTATTCATTATTGGAAGTCCTCCTCATTTCTAGTACTAGGCATTACGTTATAAACGATTAATGATAATATCGCAACAACAACGAATATCATAATACCAATAACTGATGCAATGTTATACCATGCTGCTTGACCAGTAGTTAGGT
>CAKJYW010000007.1 GCA_918272565.1 Bacilli bacterium | reverse complement strand
TAATGAGCAAACATATTATGATGGCGACACATTATCATGGAAGTATACCTTAACAGGTTATTTCACAATAAATCCTGGTGTTTCTTGTGTTTGTTACAACTCTACATATTCTACAGATATTTATTCAAATTATTGGTCATTACACGATCCTTACAATTATTATTCAGCTAATACCGCTTATGGAGAGGGAACATTTAAAAAGAAAATTCTATTTATTACAATAAGCACTATTGATATTAATTTAAGTGTTTCTTGTGATGCATATGGAAATATATCATAAAAAATAGAGCTGCTAGATTTAAATCTAACAGCTCTATTTAATAATAGTACTCTTTTTTTTATTTTGTACTTGACATAGGGAGTACTTTAAATTCTTAACCTTTTATTAAAAGGAAATTATATGAAATTAAAATACTTATTTATATTATTAATTTTATCGTTATTTTTGATTTGTTGTGGAAACAATCAATCAAATAATAAAGAACCTAATGTAATTGATCCTCCACAAGGAGAAAATCAAGAGGAACCTCCAAAAAATGAAAATCAAGAAGGTCTTCCTGAAGGCGAAAAACAACAAGACCCACCTCAAGAAGAAAATCAAGATAATCATAAAGAAGGAGAAAATGAAGATGATCCTAACCAAGGAGTAGCTACCGAAAATGACCTTTCTAAAGAAATGACAGAAAGTGATTGGAATGAAGCACTTCTTGCTCTAAATAGTAACGCTACATATGAAATGAAAATGATATATGAAGATTGGTATGAGATTATTTTTATCGAAATTGATGGCGATAAAATGCATTATTTATATAAAAATGATGAAGATTATCTTTATTTAGAATTCTTTGCATTAATCGATGGAGATAGTGCAACACTTTATAAAAACAATATATCAGCATATATTAAGATTACACAAATCGAATTCGATAAAAATGAATATACGCAAATGTCATTTGATGAAGTATGTAAAGTAACTACTTATGATGAAGAAAAAGGTGCTTATATTGCTAAAGTTGATGACATTAATTACGAAATAATAGTTGATAAAGATAAGAAAATTGTATCAATTATAGCTGAAGCGGCTGATGATGATGGAGAAGCAATCATTACTATCAAAAATATTGGTTCAACAAAGTTAACTTTACCTACAAAATTTATCGAATTTGGAATTAATGCTTCTACTGCTGCTTACATCCAAGAAACAATAGAAAATGAAGATATGGATGATAATCTATATTATATGGATATTTATGATGCTTTAGGTGAAGCATCATCATGCATTAATCTTCCATTTAATTATGATGCATATTTATGGGAAGATGATATAGGTCAATTACTGATAACTTTCCAAGATGGTAAAGCTAGAGAAGCGCAATATGCAGTTAAAGAAAACACGACTAATTAAACTTAGTCGTGTTTTTTTTATTCCCATTCAATTGTTCCAGTAGGTTTTGGAGTAATATCAAATAATACTCTATTAACACCACTGACTTCATTTAAGATTCTATCTCTAATCTTAAATAAGATATCATAAGGTATTTCTTCAACTGTAGCGGTTGTTGCATCAACTGAATTAACAGCTCTTATAACAACAAAATATTCAAAAGTTCTCTTGTTATCTTTAATACCAACGCTTCTATAATCAGGAACGATAGTAAAATATTGCCATACTTTTTCACTTAATCCACATTTAGCAAATTCTTCTCTTAAGATAGCATCGCTTTCTCTGACTAGTTCTAATCTTTCTTTTGTTATTGCCCCAACGCATCTAACTCCAAGTCCAGGTCCTGGGAAAGGTTGACGATAAACCATTTCTTTTTTTAATCCTAAAGCAAGACCAACTAATCTAACTTCATCTTTATAAAGGAACTTTACGGGTTCAACAAGTTCAAATTTCAAATCTTCAGGTAATCCACCCACATTATGATGAGCTTTAATTCCTTTACTTTCTAAGATATCAGGATAAATTGTTCCTTGAGCTAAGAATTTAATGTCTCCAAGTTTTCTTGCTTCCCTAGCAAATACGTCGATAAATTCTTTACCAATAATCTTACGTTTTGTTTCTGGGTCAGCTACACCTGCTAACTTATCTAAAAATTCATCTACCGCATCAACATAAATTAGATTAGCACCTAGTTCTTCTTTGAAGACTTTAATAACTTGTTTACTTTCATCTTTTCTAAGTAAACCGTGATTAACATGAACGCAAACTAAGTTTTTACCAATCGCCTTAATAAGTAGGGCAGCTGTGACGCTAGAATCTACTCCACCACTTAGGGCAAGTAAGACTTTGTCATTTCCTATTTGCTTTTTTAATTCTCTTACAGCTTCATCAATAAAAGCATTAGCTTTTTCTAAATTATCAATTCTTTTAAAATTAGGATCTCTTAAATCTCCCATTTTTATCTTTCCTCTCTAAAGTAATTAATGCCTAAAGATTTAGGTGGTTGTGAATCTTTTCTATCAAAGATTGATGTAAAGATAAGCACGATAACTGTTACAACATAAGGTAGAATTGCAAAAATCTTAAGTTGAGTGTTTGAAATTGGTAAGAATTGAGGAAGGATATAAAGTCCACCAAACAAAATTGAACCAAGTGCTCCTCTAAATGGTTTCCACATACTAAAGATTACTAAAGCTACACTCATCCAACCAAACGCTTCAATTGCAGCTTCAACAAATGTTGTTCCACCACTTCTATCAAATACGTAATATAAGCCACCCAACCCTGCTATACCACTACCAACAATAATGCATATATATTTATAGCCTCTAACATCAATTCCTTGGCTATCGGCTGTTTGAGGTGATTCACCAATTGCTCTAATATATAGACCTGTTCTAGTTTTATAAACAACGATAAATATAATAACAGCTAAAGCAAATGATAAATAAACCAAAATACCATGAGATAAAAAGATCTCACAAAAGCCTTTATAGATTGTTCCCAAGAAACCTTCAGGGTTACCAAAATTAATACCATTTTTAAATGAAAGGCTTGCTTGAGGGAAACGTGAAACATTCATATTTGAACCGATAAATTTCATTAAGCCAACACCAAATGTAGTTAAGGCAAGTCCTGTAACGTTTTGGTTAGCTTGTAATGAAACAGTTAAAAATGAATAAATTAATCCACCTAATCCAGCAAATACCATACTAAATAATATTCCAAAGAAGACTATTAGTATTCCAATAGTTACTTCACCAAAAATAGCATAATACAAATTGATTCCAATAGCTCCACCTAAAGCACCTAAGCACATAATTCCAGGGATTCCTAGATTTAGGTTACCAACTTTTTCAATAATTGTTTCACCTAAACATGCATATAGGTAGATTACACCCATCGAAATCGCACCAGCAAGAAATGTTACTAACATTATTCGCTCACCTCCTGCCTCTTAATTCTTTTATTAAATCTAATCTTATATCTAATAAAGAATTCACTTACTAAAATTGAGAAAAATATTAATCCAATGATAACATTGCTTAAGTCGTTACTACCTAATCTAAATTGAGATGAAACTTTACTAGTTCCATTTGTTAAAAAGGCCAAGAAGAAACAAACTAAAGCCATTACTAGAGGATTAAAATTACTTAACCAAGAAAGTAAAACGGCTGTAAAACCTAAGCCACCTGTAGCTTCAGTTACAGTGTGGTTAATAGCACTAGCATATAAAAAGCCAATGATACCTGTTAAAATACCAGATAGAATAAGTGTTCTAATTGTTATTTTATTAGTATTCATTCCAACATATTTAGCAGTTTTAATACTGTCCCCACAAACTATAGCTTCAAAACCATGTTTAGTTTTAGTCATATAGAATGTAACAAACAAAGTCATTAAAACGATTATTACAATAGAAAACATATAATCATTTCCAAATAATGTAGGGAACCATCCTGTGTGATGAAGTGAATTTACAATACCAACTGATTCTTTTGTTCCCTTTGTCATTACGAAATTGATATAACTAACTAAGGCTATAGCAATGTAATTCATCATTAGAGTGAAAAGTGTTTCGTTTGTACCAAATTTAGCTTTAAAGATTGCGGGGATAACTGCCCAAATGACGCTACTAATGATGCTTGATGCAAACATTAAAAGAATCAATAATACATTATTTAAGCCACTTCTACTTCCCCATTCACCTAAATAAAACATTAATACAACACTTGATAAGGCAGATACTAAAACTTGACCATTAGCCCCCATGTTCCAGTACTTCATTCTAAAAGCAGGAACAACCGCTATACCAAATCCTAATAGCAAGCAAGTATCTAGTAACAACTTATCAGGCATCAAGAAAGCACCACGGAACAAGGCACTTAAAATTTGTCCTACAGGTTTCTTAATAATGATTAATGAAATAATTAAAGCAACAAGTAATGAAGCAGAAATCATTATTGCTCTAATAAGTAGACCTCTTTTAAAACTGAAATCAGTTCTTTTAGAGATTGTAAATAATGGAGTACGAAGTTTTTCAGTTTTTTCTTTCATTACTTCTTCCTCCTAATTTGATCTTCTCTTAATAATTCTTCCCATTTTTCATCGGTAACTAAAGAGTCGTCAGCAAATCCAAATATTTTCTTATTGTCTTTTGTTAAGTCAAGGGAACCAGTCATCATTAGACCGATTTCTTCTTTTGTTGTATTCTTAGTATGAACAATACCCATGTTAACACCATGGCATAAAACCATAATCTTATCACAGAAAGTCATTAGAACATCTAAGTCTTCCCCAACAAACAAAATTGCAGTATTCTTTGATTTTTCTTCATTTAAGATATCATAAATCATATATGAAGAATTAATATCTAAACCTCTAACAGGGTAAGCAGTGATAATTACATTAGGATCATTACCAATTTCACGTCCAACTAAAATCTTTTGAACGTTACCACCACTTAGGTTTTTAACTGGTGTTTCAGTTGATGGAGTGACAACTTTGTATCTTTCAATAAGTTGAACGGCATCGTTTCTAGCACTCTTTCTATCAACTAAAATACCTTTCTTTTCATCGTAAGTCTTAAGTAATAAATTATCAGTAATTGAAAGGTCAGGAGCTAGGCCTAAACCTAATCTATCTTCTGGAATAAAACTCATTCTTATACCGATATCTTTAATCATTTGAGGAGTAAAGCCATTTATTGACTCACCTTTATGAGTGATAACTCCCTCATATGGGCGTAGTCCAACAATCGCTTCACATAACTCTTTTTGTCCACAACCAGCAATACCAGCAACACCTAATATTTGACCTCCACGAAGGAAGAAATTAAGGTTTTCGATTGCTACAGTTCCATCATCTTTTAATATTCTTAAATTACGAGCTTCTAAAACTGGTGGACCAGCTAAAATTCTAAGACGTTCTAACTTAAGGTCAATCTTACGACCAACCATAAATTCAGTTATTTCTTTTTCGTTAGTTTCGTTAGTGTTAAGTGTAGTGATGTATTCACCTTTTCTTAAAATAGTGATACGATCACTAATTCTCATAACTTCGTTTAATTTATGAGTGATAATAATGATTGATTTACCATCATCTCTCATCTTTTCCATTACGAAGAATAATTTATCGATTTCTTGAGGAGTAAGTACGGCAGTAGGTTCATCTAAAATCAAAATATTAGCATTACGATATAATACTTTGACGATTTCTACTGTTTGTTTTTCAGAAACTGACATATTATAAATCTTCTTATTTAAGTCAATTTCAAAACCGTATTTACTTGTAATCTCTTTAATTGAAGCGGTGATTTCTTTAACACTTCTTCTATCATTAATACCTAAAATGATATTTTCTAAAGCAGTGAACACTTCAACAAGTTTAAAGTGTTGGTGCACCATACCAATACCATATGTAAAGGCATCTTTAGGAGAGTGAATAGATGCTAATTCACCATTAATATAGATTTCACCTTCCTCTGGTTGATAAATTCCAGAAAGCATGTTCATAAGGGTAGTTTTACCACTACCATTTTCACCTAGTATTGATAAAATCTCTCCCTTATAAAGAGTCAAATTGATGTTTTTATTAGCATAAACACCCTTAAAGTGTTTTGAAATGTTATTACATTGAATTGCTATTTCTCTATTTTCCATTCTTCTCTCCTTAAAAAAGTACTAAAGAAATCAGGCGAGAGAAATTCGTCATTTCATCTCGCCACAATAATAATCAAAAATTATTCGTTAATTAATTCGATTCCGTCGATATCTAGATCGAATGCAGGAGCACTACGATATTCAGATTCATGGAAGTATCCATCAGCGATAACGTTAGTATCAGGTGTGAATGTACCATCATCATCAATATCAGCTTGGTATTCAGTTAAATGAGCACCTTTAACAGTGAATGTAGAAGTGTCAAATACATGTAATTTACCGTTTTGTAATTTAGCTTTAGCAGCATCGATTGCAGCTTGAGTTCCAGCAGCAGCATTTGTTCCTAGAGCGTCAAGTTTAACACTACCAGTTTCGATTGTACCAACCCAGTCAGTAGCAATCTTTTCACCTTTAAGAGTTTGACCAATTGCATATTCATAATATGGAGCCCAGTCAATCTTACTAGAAACTACATATGTATTAGGACATTCACTTATAGTTGTTCCATTATAAGTAACATTAGGAACACCAGCTTGTTCGCAGGCAACAGGAGCACCATAAGAGTCAGCATGTTGAGAGATTAAAACGCAACCATCTTTAATTAAAGCTTCACAAGCAGCTTTTTCTTTATCATAATCATACCAAGATGATGTGAATCTAACTTTCATTGTAGCAGTAGGGCAAACACTTCTTGCGCCTAGATAGAATGAAGTATATCCAGACTTAACTTCAGCATAAGGGAATGCACCAACATAACCAATTACAGCTTGGCTAGCAGTAATTTTACCACTTAAAATCATTTCATTTAATTTCATACCAGCAGCAATACCAGCAAGATATCTACCTTCATAGATTGCAGCAAAGGCATTAGAATAGTTATCTAATTTTTCAGTATGAGCTTTTGTACCAGTTGCATGAGAGAAGTTTACATTAGGATACTTCTTAGCAGCTTGGATCATATAGTCTTCATGACCGAATGAGTCAGCAAAAATAACGTTACAAGTTTTAGCAAGTAAAACAGCAGTGTCATAGCAATCTTGTCCTTCAGGAACACCAGTTACTACTTCTAATTGGTCTTCGCTAATACCTAAATTAGCTAGAGCTCTCTTCATAGAATCGATAAAGTTCTTATCATAAGTAGAGCTTTCATTGTGTAAACAGATAAGACCAACTTTGATGTCTTTCTTGTCAACAGGTTTTGTGTTGTCAAATTGCTTGCCACATCCTGTAGCAAAAACACTTACAAATGCCACAACAACTAGGCATAAAAAACTTAATAATTTTTTCATTTTTTCCTCCATTTAAAATTATTGTTTTTTTATTTGAATAAAAGTGAGAACTTCCATCCTAGAATATAACTTCTTCACCTTTTATTTCCTTAATCATAGCTAGAGATAAAACTTTATATCCTTTATCTCTAAAATAATCGCCACCGCCTTGGTAAACTTTCTCAATTTCAGCTACAAACCCAACAACTTCTACTTTAGCTTTTTGACACAAGTCAAATAAACCCTTAAAAGCATTACCAGTAGCTAAAAAATCATCGACGATTAGCACTTTATCATTCTCATTTAAATAAGATTTATTGATATAAATCTCATTAGTATTTCCGTGAGTGTAACTTTCAACTTTACTAGTTAGTAAATCACCACTCAAATTAGATGTTTTACTCTTTTTAGCAAATACAAAGTCACAGCCCAAGAAATAGGAAACTAATGTGGCAAAAGCGATGCCACTAGCTTCGATTGTTAGAACTTTAGTAACACAACTAAAATTCTTTTTTACTTCTTTTGCCATTTTTTCAAGTAATTTAACATCAACATTTTGATTTAAAAAACTTCCGACTTTTAAAATATCACCAGGTAATACAATACCATCTTTTAATATTCTTTCTTCTAGTTCTTTCATAAATTACCTACAAAATAAAAAAGCGATAAACATACATTTATCGCCAAAATATAACAAAACAAAAACTAATCCATATAATTTTTGCATAATATGGACTTTTCTGTTTATCCAATAGTCGTGTTTTACGGCAACACGGTAGAAACTCCTTCACCACTGACATAAAGGTATATATTGGCTTTGTTATTAACTTTTACACTTATATTTTATCATACTATTAATTAAAGCAAAGAAAAAAATTTGTGAAAATGTTTGCAAATAAAAAAGGATATGCTTTTTCATTTTGCATATCCTAATAGTTTTATTATTCTTCGTCGTCTTTAATTTCTTCTAAGTCATCGCCACTTACACCACAAACTGGGCAAACAGCTTCTTCGCCATCTTCAACTTCGAAAATTTCGCCGCATACTAAGCATTTGTACTTTTTCATTTTGTTCTCCTTCTATTCTAATTTTTCAAAATCATCAACACCATGTTTACATAGTGGGCAGATAAATCCTTCAGGAAGTTCTTCTCCTTCATAGATGTATCCGCAGACCTTACAAACCCAACCTTTCTTCTTTTCAACAGGTTTAGGTTTAACGTTAGCTTGATAATAATTATATGTCATTGTTTCCACATTAGAAATAACTTTTGAATCAGTCACTTTACATATGAACATTCCATGAGTTCCTAAATCGACATAATTTTCAACTTCTAGTGACATATAAGCATTAATGAATTTAGGTAGGACTCTTAGTCCATTAGCGCTTCTTAACTCTTCAACGCCATCAAATTTGTTACTATCTCTACCTGATCTAAAGCCATAAGACTTAAAAACATCAAAAGGAGCTTCAATGCTTAAGACATTGACATTTAATTTCTTGGTAGCTTTGATTGTTGAATGAGAATAATTAGCTTTATTAATGTTAACAGCAACTCTATATGGATTATCAGTTAATTGTAAAACAGTATTAACGATTAATCCATTATCTTTCTTTCCATCATTACTAGTAACTACATATAATCCATAACCAATCTTAAATAAAGCTTTAGGATCAAATGAATCTTTTTCTATTTCAACTTTAGCTTTATATTCTTGACAAAGAGCGCTAACCACTTTTTCGATTTCTTCTTTATTAGTTTCTTTCATACTAGATAAAAGTCTAACAGTAGGTTCAATAAATTTAATGTTTTTAGAATTAGCTAGCTTTTCTTTTATTACTTTACTAGCAAGTGGTGCCCATGTACCATTTTCAATTATAGCTATTTCCTTATTTTGTAAATTCCTTTCTAGTAAATGATTAATGAAATCATTCATAAATGGGAAAATACCAGCATTGTAGGTAGTTGTAGCTAGAACTATCTTACCATATCTAAAAGCATCCTCAACTGCTTCAGCCATATCACACCTTGCAAGGTCAGTAACAACAACTTTAGGAGCGTTGTTTTCTTCTAATCTTTTAGCAAGTAATTCTACAGCTTCTTTAGTGTGTCCATAAACAGATGTGTAGAATATGGCAACTCCTTCAGAC
>CAKJYW010000006.1 GCA_918272565.1 Bacilli bacterium | reverse complement strand
AAGAACATAATATACCATTTAAAGCTATTCATATAACAACAAAAGAAGAAGCACAAAATGCCCCTACACCTATTACTACATATGCATTCTTTAAAGATGGTAAATATATAACTAATGAACAAATGAATGATGCTAAGTTTTTAAAGTTAGCATCAAAATAATAAAAGAGGACTTTACAAATAAATGCAAAGCCTTGTTTTTTACATCTTTAATAGACAAGTTATTTCATCGCCTTTTTCCAGGTATTCGTTAAAATATTCTCTAAATCCAAATGAAGCATATAAGTTTTTAGCAACTATATTCTCTGGTTCATAAGAAAGTGTCATATATTCAGCATCTCCTGCAGGTTTAGTTTTAATAAAATCTAGGGCAAGTTGAAATGCCTTTTTGCCATATCCTTTGTTTTGATATTTCTTATCAATCATAAAACGCCAAATAGCATAATAGTATTTTCCTTCATATGATTTATATTCATCACTTTGAAGCCATTTTTCATGTTCATATCCAGTCCAGTCATTATCATAGCATAGTTGGATAAAACCTATGATGGTTTTATCTTTGTAGATAGCAAAAGCATAAACTGGTTCACTTTCTGACATTGCTAAAAATGCGTGTATTAAACTGTATTCATTACTTGCTACAAAATTCTCTTGTTCTTTTGTAACTCTTAACTTTAAGACTTTTTCGTAATTATCCCAATTGACTTTTTCTAAATGTATTTGATTTTTCATAATATACCTCCGTAGTTACATTTATTATAACATATAGAGTAGTGAAGTAATCTTTATGTTTGTATATTTTTTGTGCAAAAAAATTTGTTACAAAAAAATTTGCACAAAAATATGAATTTCTTTGAATTAGATGATTTTTATAAGATTTAATTCAAGAAAGTAAGAGAAATATAAAAAGCGTTATTTGATATGTATCATAATAACGCTTTTCTTGTTATTCAATTGAATCAGCTTTTTTGATTCTGTGAGTTTTACCATCGCTGCCTAGGTATGTGTTTTCGCCTGTGTATGGTTTTAAGATGTTTTCTTTTATCATCTTAATAACTACTTGACTAATGTATGGGTCAAATTGAGTTCCGCTACAACGTTCGAATTCACTTATTATCTTATCAAGATCGAATGGTTCTTTGTATACTCTCTTTGAAGCCATCGCATCAAAGCAGTCAGCACAGCAGATGATTCTTGCTACAAAAGGAATATCTTCACCTTTAAGTCCTTCAGGGTAGCCTGATCCATCATATTTTTCATGGTGTGATTTAGCACCCTCGATGATTTGAGGGATTGTGGAGATACCTTTAAGTATCTTAGCTCCTCTAGTTGTGTGACTCTTCATTACCGCAAACTCTTCGTCGGTTAATCTTCCTGGTTTATTTAAGATACTATCAGGAATAGCGATTTTACCAATATCATGTAAAAGGGCAATATAGTAAATGTTATTTACATCGTCCTCTTTCATGCCTAAGTTTTGGGCAATGAGTCTTGAATAGTGACCAACACGAATAGAGTGACCGTTAGTGTATTCGTCTTTGGCGTCTATTGTCCTAGCAATCGCTTGAATAGATTCAACTGTTATGTTTTTATATTCTAATTGTTTCTTTAATGATTGCTTTGTTTTAATGTGAATGATTATAAAGGCGATAAATACAATTAATCCTAAAGATAAAACACCTAAAACTACTAAGAACCAGATTTGTTCATATATATGTTTTTCTTTTACTAGGTTAATCTCTACTTCGTTTGTTAGTTGACCAAATTCGTCAACTGCATAAACGACGAAGGTATAACTTCCACCTGGAAGGTTAGTGTAATAGATACTTCTATCATCGGCAGTTGTTACATTATAATCGTTATCAATACCATCTAACTTATAATAAATAGTATATCCTTTATTTGGAGTAAATCCAAAGACAGAAATATTGAAAGCTACACGGTTAGTGTCTTTACTAATATTAATAGCATTACTATAGAAGTGTTCACCATCTAGATCAACTGATGAAACAGTCATCTTAGATGGGACAGAAACAGATTTCTTCTCGTTGAAGTCATAAACAAAGATACCATTTGTTGATTGGAAGTAGTATAGTTGCTCTTCTTTGTCATAGTAACCAGAAGTATTTGCGATGATTGGTTGCAAACCGTTTGTTTCATCGAAGAACTCGTAGTCGGTTAAATAATCACCATCTAAGGTAGATGCGATATAAATTTGTGATTGGCTAACAATTACATATTTATATTTATCTTCTCCAGTAGTTGGTGTGTATTCGACTTTTGCTAGTTCAACTAAAGATCCTTTTACATATGGAATAGCTATTTCTTTAGAAACGTATTCTCCATTAACTTGTTCTAATCTAAATAATCTACTGTTTAGTGTGTAATAAATGTAATCTCCATCAACTAAGAATTTTAATCTGTTGCCATCGTCTGGTTTTCCTGTTGGGAGCTCTTCTAGATTTTCAAAATCATCATCTACAATAAATAAACCTTTGGTTCTATCAAATAATAATTTACCATCATTAGTTTTATTGATATATAAAACATTTGAACCAATATACATTACGGAGAATTTCTCTCCATCAAACTTCATTAAACCTTTGTTATATCCTATTGCTAGGTAGTCATCAAAACTCCTTAGAGCTCTAACATTAGTAGTTACTGATAATTCAGGATCATTAACTAACTTATCTATATGAGAAGTGATATAGTCTACACCATATATTTTGACATTGTTAATATTTGGATCATATTCAATAATTCCAATACCCGATACCGCAAAATATATCTTTCCTTTGTGCACTTCCACATCTTTTGGTGAACATGATAGGCCGTTAGCGGTAGCATATTCATCGATTGTTTTCATGATGATGTTATCTGGAAGAATCGTCTTTTCTTTAATATCAAATAAATAAATTCGAGAAGCAGCTACAATATATAAGATATCGTCATATTTTTCTACAGCATATACGTTTCTATCAAATGCAGGTGGAGCATCTAGTGATTGCCAGATTGCATCATCATATAATAGCTCAAGTAGAGCGTTTTTTGTGATGATTGAAACACCTGAAGCTCCAATGTAGTGAGATGCAACCCATAGATTGCCTTGGTAGTCAATCATTAGGTCGATTAATTGACTTGAATTTTCAAGCCCTGTAGCAAGTGATATTGAAGGAGTTGATGTTGATAAGTCAACACAGCACAAGCCAATCTTTTCACATGCTACAAATAATGTATTGTCAGTTTCTGAATAAAGGATTTTATTGACTTGGTCAGCTACATTAATATCTTCTATGAATGTTTTTGTTTCCATATTATATCTATGGATTAAACCAGAGTCTGCATCTTCGCCAATATATAAGATATCATCATATGAGTAGATATCTAAAATCTTTGGATATAAATATATTTCATTACCATTTTTATCATAAACTCCAGTATCAAGTTGATAATAATAATTATCACGCTTAGTATCTAGAGCAATATCGTTAACACTTTTACCTTCAGTATTAGGTATTACTATCTTAGTGTTATTAGTAAGATTATAGATTAGACCACCTCTATCTTGAGTTGATACGTAAAGAAGGTCATGATCTTTATCTAATACGACATCTTGCACATTCCCACAATCTTTCTCAATAACAGAAAACTCATTGTTTTCGTATTTATAGATAGAGGAAGATGTTCCAATATATACAGTATTGCCGCTTGATGCTAGGTTACGTACATTAATAATCGAATGCTCTTCACCATCATAGGTGAAAGATTTATATGTTTCAAAATCTTTTGAATCATATCTAGTTAACCCAGAATATTGAGCAATCCAAACAAATCCATCTTCAGTTTGGCAAATAGCTTCAGCTCCCGAAACTTCCAAATTTATTGGAATCTCGGTTTTGTCACTCATGTATGATTTTGCTTTTATTTTAATATTAGTATTAATTAAGAATAACAAGATAATAAACACTAATATCAATGAGAGTATTTTTTTAATACTTATCTTTTTCACTATGATAACTCCTTTATCCAGTAGCTTATTTTATTGCATAATTTATTATACCTTATTATATTTATTAACACAATAAGAGATTAAAGATATAATATACTTTGAAAAGCGAAAAAAAAGATATATACTATTTGTAAATAAACTAAAAAAGAGGTAAACATGAAGAAAAAAATATTAATAATAGCTATAGTTATAATTGTTTTGTTATGTTTAGTTATAGCTATTCCTTTTATAAATGTGATAGTTAAGACTAATAATATAAATACTGATTATTCATATCTAAAAGAAGATAGTGGTTATAATAAAAAAGTGGAGGTCACTAACATTGAACTTGTTAGTCAAAAGGTGTCTTGTGGGTACGCATCAATTGAGATGGTTTCTAGCTTTTATAACGAAAAAGTAACTGAAGAAGAGTTAGATAGTAGAAATAAGAAGATATCTACATCATCATCTAAAGGATTCTTAGAGGAAATTAATAAGTCAATTACTTCAAAAACTTTTGTTATGAAGTCGTATCTAAAGAATGATGACTTCTTAAAAGAGATTTATAATAGCTTAAAAAATAACAACCCTGTTGTTATTGAGTGGGCAGCGCTATATGAAGATGAGTGGACTTTGCATTTTTCTGTAGTGACAGGGTTAGATTTAAGTAATGATTTGGTTACAATATATAATCCATATGGATATATCGAAAATATCGGAGTAGATGAATTCATTAGTAGAACATCATTTAAAGCTTATAGCAATATGCCTCTATTTTTAAAATTCGGTTTTGCTTTTGGAGCTTTTAAGAAAAATACATGTTTTTATGCAGAATAAAAAAAGAAGGATAAAGATTATGTTTATAATCTATATCCTTTTTTTAGTTAACCTAAATAATTAATAGTAATTGTTACAGTGTCTTTAGTTACTTCTTCAAAGATAACTCCAAATGGAAAAGTTGTTTTATCGTTGAATGTATCTTCGTAATAGAAGAAGTTTTTACCATAGTCAGTGTAACCTTCATGCTCTCCTATTGTGAAGGTATCGCCTGTTTGCCATAAATCATCATTATTAAATTTTTTACGTGATGTCTCTTTACCTTCAGTAAAGGTATTAACGTTTCCTTTTTGAAGTAGATGTATTAAATAGAAGTTGATGGCATCTTCATCTAATTCATTCCATGGGTAGTTCTCTGGATATCTACCTTTTTTGGCAGTGTTAGATGAAAAAACCTGGATTACTGAATTATCTTTTATTGTTGTATCACGAGTTACAAATTCTGTAATTGAAGCGCTTAGCTCATCAATCCAATAGCTTTGGATTAACCTAGCATCAACGTGATAAATTTTAACGCCATATCCTATTTTTCTAGTGTCAAAATCGAGAGAAAAATGAGTGTCATAGTAATTATTCCCTGCGTCAGGGTTAAATAGTTCGATGATTATATATTCATCAAAGGCGTGATCTAAATAATTACTATTTTTAATTATTAAAGCGTCACCATTTAAAACAGAAGAGTTAAGGGTGATTGTGGCGGACTTGCTAGTAGCTAGATATTCTAAATTAACATATCTTGGCTTAACCCACCCCACCGCAAATTTAGAGAAGATATTCCAATCCATCAAATCATTATCTTGCATATCGTAGGAACCAAGTAGGTTTATTCCTGAAAAAGAATTATCATAATAGTCTAGTAATCCTAGCATATGACCATTTTCATGAATTATTACTCTTGTGTTAATACCATTAGAAGGGACACCTCCTAGGTTAGAAGTATCCTTCATTATGCTTAGTTTTGTATAAACAAAATTGCCAACTTTTACAGTATCTACGTTTACATCATCAAATGCTCTTGTTGTGAAGCCAGTAACCGAAGCATTTCCTCCATATATCAAATGGAAGTTATCAACGTATCCATCATTGTTATTATCAAATGAAGATATATCAACGTTAGGATTATTATCTATATACCACTTTAAAGCAAGTGGAGCAATTTTGGTAACATTTAGATTATCAACTGAATCATTTTCATATTCATCTGGTAGGATAAACCACTCATCTGGTACTGTGATGTCATATATTAACTTACCAAAGCTTGCTTCATAAAAATAATCTTTCAAGCTTCTCCACCCACATTCTTCCCTTGTCCCTGAATATGCCTTTTTTATTATACTTAAGTTTTCTTCTGTTGGAATCTTTTTATCATTAGGAAGACAAAACGGAATAACTAATATCTTTTGATTTCCTATTGCTGGAGCAACAAATGAAGATAAATCACTATATGTGAGTATATCTTCATCAACATAAGGAAATGCTAAGTCGACATCTTCACTTTCTTTAATTACAGTAACTGGGATGATTTTATTGTTATAATATCCTTTTTTTGAACTTATTGTTATTTCCGCATTACCAGCCTTTAGGGCAGTAACTAAGCCATCTTCATTAACACTAATAATATCAGAGCCACTAGTAACAGTAAATATTAAGTCACCATAGACAGGCTGAAAAGAAACAGTTGAAGCTAAGATTTGTGCTTTCTTATTTTCAATTAATTTTAAAGAGTCGATATTTGTATATATATCTTTATATACTATTTCAGCTTCAGGAGGATCATCAGGTATAGAAGGTTCATCTTCTTTATCCTTTTCCTTTTCATCCTCAATATCAACCACTTCATCTATCTTAGGAGCATCATCCTGTTTTTCTTCTTCCTTTTTATCATCACTAGAAGAGATGCACCCAAGAAGACATAAAGATAAAAGTAATAGCATTAAGAATAATGTTTTTTTGTTATTCATATTTTCTTTTCACTTCCTTTTATACTTATATTATATATGTATAATAAGATTATTACAATGTCTGTAAAGATTTGGAGTTGATAAAGATTATAAACTATAACTGTTGACAGTTATAGTTTGGTGTGATAGAATATTAGTGGGTGATATAATGTTAAAAGAATATTTAAAAGAAAAAGACATATCTATCTATAAACTAGCAATGGATTCTAATGTGCCTTATACCACACTAAATGAACTTGCAAACGGGAAAAAGAAAATAGAAGATTGTAAAATAAAAACAATAGAGAGTATTGCTTCTTCTTTAAACCTATCTATCGAATCTTTTTTAGAACTTTTAGAAAAGAAAGAAGAGAAGATATCTTCTAGCTGGAATGATAAGAGAAATTACATATATACTTTTCCTGTTGTTTATAATAATAAGAACTATGATGTTAGTAGAATTCATCCATTAAAGCAAAAGAAGATAAGTGATCTATATTATGCTTTGAAGGAATATTCATTTATAAAGAAGGTTATTGTTTTTGGAAGTTCAACTACTATAAGGTGCAATAAAGATAGTGATATCGATTTAGCTATAGAAATGGATAAAGATTATTATAATTTAGATAATAAAAATATGATTTCTGAAAAGGTTCAAGAAGTTACTAATTATAATAGTGATGTTTTATGGATAAATAATGAAAAAGAAGGAACACAAATACTAGAAAATATTAATAAAGGAGTAGTTATATATGAGCAAACTTCTAGCAAGAGCTAAGACAAAAAGGTTTAATGCGGAAAACTGTTACTATAAAATGGGTGTTGATGATGCGTATGTTGATGATTGTTGTTTTAATCTTCAACAGGCAATAGAGTTATCTCTTAAATATTTAGTTGAAATGCATGGAGAGAATTATATTGAAAATCACGATATTCGTGCTCAAATGAAAAAGCTTAAAGAATTAAATGCTTTTATTCCTTGTGAGAAGGAATTAAGGCTTCTCGCTTCAACAATCAATTCGTGGGAAACAGAGACTAGGTACAATGAAAACTTTATGGCCTTAGTTGAAGATATTGACGATGTTAGAAAGATTGCGGACGAAGTTATTAAATATTGTGATAGTTTAGTAATTGAAAAGAAATAGGCGCTTGGATTATATATTCAAGTGCTTTTTTAATTGCTATTAGTATTTAACATGAAAAAATGTTATTATATATATGTAAGAAAGGAATAATCATGAAAAAAGCTTTAACTTTATTTTTACTAATCTTTTTAGCTGCTATGGCCTTTGGATGTGGTGGAGAAAAGGAAGATGATAAACCTGTCGTTGATCCTCCTACTCCAACTGAAGAAACAATTGAAGCAACTTCTATTGAAGTTACAGGGTTTAAGAATTTGATTGAAGAAGGTGAATCATTCACTTTAAGTATTAAGGTATTACCAGCTGATGCTACAAATAAAAAGGTAAAATATACTTCTAGTAATAGTAGTGTAGCAACAATTAAAGATGGAAAAGTAACTGGTATTAGTGGTGGTGACTGTGTTATTACTGTTAGTTTAGAATCTAATCCTAATGTTAAGTATGAATTTAGTCTTGTTGTTAATAGAAAAGAAGTTGAACTTCCTAAGATTGAAGGTATTACACTAAAGGCTACTGGAAGTTTAGAAGCAACAGGCGAACTAGAAGTTGGTAAGACTGCTTTAGTTGAAGCAGTGATTTCACCAAGTGGTGCTAGTGGCGAGATCATCTGGAGTAGTAGCGATGAAGCTATAGCTACTGTTAATAAGGGACTTGTCAGTGCAAAAGCTATAGGAGAAGTAACTATTAAAGCTACAAGTAAAGATAACGATGCAATCTTTGGTGAAATAAAAATAAAGATTGTTGAAAAGAAAGAGGAAGAAAAACCTATTGCCCCAACATCTATTACTATAACTGGTGCAGATGAAGTTGAAACTGGATATTATATTAGATTAAATGTCGACTTACAGCCAACTGGATGCTCTCCTTTAGTTAGATGGGAATCAACTAAACCAGAAGTTGCAACTGTTAGTGAAGATGGTAAGGTTACTGGTGTTAGCGAAGGAACTACATATATCATTTGTTATTCTTTGATTGATGAGACTGTTAAGTCAAGCAGGTTTAAAGTAAAGGTAACAGTTGATCAAACTGCACAATTTCCTATTCCTGATTTACAAGGATATGAAATATCTATTATGAATGCTGATAGTGCTTTAACTGACTTAGATCCATTCTTAGAAGGATACACTAAGAGCGATAAAGTATTTAAGCAACAAGCATGGAGAGAAACTGAGAAATTATATAATTGTACAATTAAGGTTGTGGCATATCCTACTGATGCTCCATATGGACCAACAAGAAATACATGGATTAACCACCAAGCAGAACTTGGTCAAGCTCAAGCCGATGTATATATCGTTAATCCATCATACTTACCTAACTACTATGCAAGTGGAGCAATGCATAATGTTAGCGAATATTATTTGAAGTTTGGTAAGAACCAACTTGAACCAGCCGCAAAGCAACTTGGTAGTTATAAAGGTAACTTATATATTATTGCTACAGGCCTAAGTCAAACAACAATTTATCCTTATAGTGGATTATTTATTAATATGGGATTGCTTGAAAAATATAACATCAAAAATCCTGCTGAATTATTCAATGAAGGCAATTGGAACTTCAATGATTTTGAGAATTGGGCAATCTCTACTCAGGCATTACTTCCTAGTGGATACTATGCTTTAACTGGTAATATTTGGATGTTCTGGCAAGGTATGAGTAATGCTAGTGGTGTAAAATTAGCTGATGTTTCTACTTTAAGCCTTAACTTTACACATAAATATGTTTGCGATGCAGTTGAAACAATGCGTAAGATTTATGTAGCTGGTGCATATAGCGATTCATCAAGTGACGTTAGCTCTGACTTTAGTAGTGGAAGAGCTGTTATTCAAGTAGCTGACTATAGATATGTTAAGTTATCAAATAGATTCACTGTTGATATGTGGGGAGAAGATACAAGATATGGATATGTTCCATTCCCATATCATCCAAGTGTTGGTAAAGAAAACACCGTTGTTACATATATTCTAGAATCATATCTAATGTTTGCGGGGGCAAGAGAATATAAACACCCAGCTGGTGTTACTTATGAAGATATCTATAGAGCATTAGAAAATATGTATTTATCAACAATCAGACTTCAAGAGAGTGATCCTTCATTTGATGCTGATGCAATTAAGCGTCAAACAGCTTCTAGTAAGTTAGATGATGAGGCATCAATTGATGCACTATTATACTTTACTGCAAACAAGATTTTATATGATCCAATCTTTAATGGAATTGAAACAGATAGTAGTAGTAAGATTACTACTGCTGTAAGAAATGCGATTACTAAAGGGAATGATTATATTAACGAAGCAGAAAGTGCTGCTCCTTCAATTGAAGTTAATATGATATCAATTTATGGATAAATTATGGGTGCTACGAATGTGGCACCTTTTAAAAACTAGGTATTTTACATTTCTGTATTGTTGTGATATAATTAGACATAATATGGTGGAGTATTATGAAGAAATTTTTCAAAAAGATTTTAAATATTAGATTTGTTGTTTACTTACTAGGAATTGCGGCTCTTGTTATCTTTTTAATCTCTATATTTGGTGAGGAGATTAATAGATATTTAACATACGCTTGTATCTTAGTAATTGGTGTTACAATCACTATTTCCATTTATTCTTACATTAAAGAAGATGCCGTTAAGAAAACTAAATGGTTAGAAAACAGACTAAAACTTTGGAATTCTATTTCATACAAAGTTAAAGTTGCTGGTGAGAAGTCATTTAGTGATATGCCTATTGGTATCATCGTTTATAACGATAAAAAAATGGTTGAGTGGGCTAATGATTATTCTAAAACAATCTTTAGAAGTACACTTGTTGAAAGAGAATTAGCAAATCTAAATAAAGACTTATACAATAAGATTTTGTTATACGATACTTTTGATATCGATTTATATGGTAGTATCTTTAGTTGTACTGTTTTAAGAAATGATAATATCTTGTTCTTGTTTGATAAGACAGAATACAAGAACCTTGAAAGAAAATATAACAATCGTACACTTACTGTTGGTATTATCAACATCGATAACTTAGACTCTGCTTTAAATAGCCTTGACCCACAAGAAAAAGCCATGCAACTAAGTAATATCATGGGATTACTTGCTGATTGGTGTGGTGGACTTAAGGTTTATTTAAGAGGTTATTCAGAAGAGCAATACTTGCTACTTATGGATAGAGTAACATTAAATGATGTTTTAGTTGATAAATTCAAAGTATTAGATGATATTAGAGAGTATTGTGATAAAGAGAACTTAAGAATAACACTTTCTATCGGTCTTGCTTGTGAGGACTTACCAATTCTTGATTTGGTTAGTTTAGCTGAAGAGCAACTTCAACTTGCTCTAAATCGTGGTGGTGACCAAGTTGTTGTTAATATCGATGGTACTGTTAGTTACTTTGGTGGTAAGACTAAAGGTATTGAAAACCGTTCTCCAATCTATATTAGAGTTAAGACTGAAGACTTAGTTGATATCATCAAAAAAGCTGATAATGTGTTAGTAATGAGTCATAAGAACATGGATGCTGATGCCTTTGGTTCTTCAATTGCTATGACTAAGTTAGTAAGAAGCTTAGATAAGCAATGTCATATTGTATTTGATGAAAACAATATTGACCAAACAGTTTCCATTGTTTATAAAGAGATTACTAGTGAACATTTGAATATGTTAGATATGTTCGTTTCAACAAAAGAAGCATTATCATCAATTAATAAAGAGACATTATTAATAATTGTTGATACACAATATGAAGCGATGGTTATCGATCAAAAGATATTACAAAAAGCTAAACATGTAGCAGTTCTTGACCACCATAGAAGAAGTGAAACTGCTATTAGTAACTATGTATATCTATATAATCAAACTTCAGCTTCATCTGCTTGTGAGTTGGTTGTTGAAATGTTTGACTTCTTAGATGATGAAATTGAACTTTCTCCAGTTGAAGCTTCCCTAATGCTTTTAGGTATTATGGTAGATACATCACAACTAATGTATAGAACTTCTTATCGTACATTTAATATCTTAGGTAAATTACAAATGTATGGTGCTGAAATTGCTAAGGTTCAAAGATTCTTAAGAGAAGATTTAGATAAGTTTGTTGAACGTGTTGCGATTTTAACTAACCTAGAAGTTGTTGAAGGAAGATATGGAATTGCTATTTGTGATGAGAATGAACAATTTGAACAACAATTCCTAGCTAAGATTGCAGATAATGCGATTACTATCGATGGACTTCAAGCAACATTCTGTATAGGTAGGCTTAAAGATGATAGAATCGGTGTATCTGCTCGTTCACTTGATGAGACAAACGTACAAACAATCATGGAGAAAATGGGTGGTGGAGGCCATTTCAATAATGCCGCAACCCAAATTGCTTCAAGTTCAGTTCAAGAAGTTAGAGGTCAGTTGATTGACATTTTGAAGAATAAGAATAGTGAAGAGGATGAATATATGAAGATTATTTTAATTAAAGATGTCAAAGGTAAAGGTAAAGAAGGAGATATCGTTGATATCCCTAGTGGACATGCAAATTATCTAGTTAGATCAAAGCAAGCAGTGCTTGCTACTGGTGATAACATTAAGATGCTTGAAGAACGTAATGAGAAAGCTAAAGAAGAAGCTGAAAAACATTTACAAGAAATGCGTAAATTGAAAGAATTTATTGAAAAGAATCCTATCAAGATTATGGTTAACGTTGGTAAAGAAGGTAAACTATTTGGTACAGTTAGTACTAAACAAGTAGTTGATGAATATCGTTTGAAATACAATGTTACTCTAGATAAGAGAAAGATTCTATTTGATAAAGACATTGATGCTTTAGGAACTTATAAGATTCCTATCCAACTTCATCGTGATGTTTTAGCTACAATTACTCTTTATGTTATTGAGAAGGAGTAGAAAATGAACGACTCATTAAGCAATAAAATTCCATATAGTGCTGAGGCAGAAAACTTTGTTTTAGGCGCAATGATGATTGATACACGCTTAGCTAATGAATACTGTGGTAGACTTGTTGAAGATCACTTCTTTATTGATAACAATAAATTAGTATTCCGTGCTATTAACAATCTCCGCTTATTAAATCAATCAACTGATGCAGTTAAAGTTTATGAAGAAATCAAAAGACTTAACTTGCAAGAAAAGATTGATACCAATTATTTGTATGAATTAGTTGAAAGTATCCCAACAATCGTTAATGCAGAAACATATGTTGAAGTTTTAGAAGAAAAAGAACTTGAAAGAAGTCTTTATTACGAAGCCCAACAAATCTCTAAAAGAGTTTTAGATGGTAATCTTGAGATTCAAGAATTACTTGCTAAGACTGAGGCAGAAATGGGAGATATCTTCAATCGTCAAAGAACTACTCCATTAAAAGCAGTTAATTTAGCTACTGAAGGAGTATTATCTCTAATTGAAAAGAATCGTAATCGTGCTGAAGGTGACCTAATCGGTTTAGATACTGGTTTTAAAGAGATTAACGAATATACATTTGGTTTTCAAAATGGAGAACTAACAATCCTTGCTGCTCGTCCTGGTATTGGTAAGAGTGCTCTAGCTTTAAATATGGCTAGTGCCATGTGTAAGGGTGGACATCATGTTGCGTTCTTCTCACTTGAAATGGGTATTGACCAACTTTTGATGCGTCAATTTGCTGCTCATAGTGGAATTAACCTAAAGAAGATTAAAACTGGTGATTTAACTGAAAGTGATACTGCTAAATTGCTTGTTGCTAAGCAAATGATTGATAAATATAATCTATATTTCTCAGACTTAACAATCGACAATTTAGAAGATTTAAAAGTTACATGTAGAAAATATA
Source organism: Bacilli bacterium (assembly GCA_918272565.1). Taxonomy (GTDB): domain Bacteria; phylum Bacillota_I; class Bacilli_A; order ML615J-28; family CAG-698; genus Tener-01. Next base: position 76,632 of record CAKJYW010000006.1, on the reverse strand, counting down.
AAAGAGAAGAAAAACTTGATTTTATCGTAGTTGACTATTTACAACTTTTAACTTTAGATAAAAGAAGTAAAGGTATGTCACTTTACGAAAACACTTCAAGAATTTCTCGTGGTTTGAAGTTACTTGCTCGTGAGCTAAATGTTCCTATTTTAGCTTTGTCTCAACTTTCACGTGAAGTTGAAAAGCGTAATAGTTCAAACCAAGAAGGCGTAAATAAAAAGCCAATGCTTTCTGACTTGAGAGAGAGTGGTAGTATTGAACAAGATGCCGACGTTGTAATGTTCTTGCATCGTGAAGATACAAAAGGCGATAATGAAAGAATTAGAAATCGTAAGACTGAATTAATTATCGCTAAGAACCGTCAAGGTATGACTGGTAGTTGCGTATTATCATTTAGGGGAGATTGCTCATTATTTGTTCCATTCAAGAAGGAAAGTGAAGAAGAATAATAAAGTAGGCGATTTTTATGGTGGAAAATAGACTTGAAATAATCGAAGCAAGGTATCAAGAAATCCAAAACTTACTAGCATCTAGTGAAGTTGTTAGTGATGTTAAAAAGATGACATCTCTAATGAAAGAGATGCGTTCCCTTGAAAAGATTGTTGAAAAATATCATGAATATAAACAAAAACAAGAAGAAATAAAAGAATTAAAACCATTACTAAAGGATGAAGATCCTGAAATTAGTGAGATGGCTTCTCTAGAACTTGCAAAAGCTGAAGAAGACTACGCAAAATATGAAGAAGAATTAAAGATTTTATTACTTCCTAAAGACCCTAACGATGAGAAGAACGTTATCTTTGAAATTAGAGGTGCTGCTGGTGGTGATGAAGGTAACATATTTGCGGGTGATTTGTTTAGAATGTATTCTAGATTTAGTGAAGCTCGTGGATGGAAGATTAAAGTGATGGATGCTGAAGTTGCTGAACTTGGTGGATATAGTAGAATTGAGTTCATGGTTGAAGGTGATAATGTATATTCAATTATGAAATATGAGTCTGGTGTTCATCGTGTTCAAAGAGTTCCTGAAACTGAATCTGCAGGTAGAATTCACACATCAACTGCTACAGTTTTAGTTATGCCTGAAGCTGATGAAGTTGATGTTGAACTAAACATGGAAGATGTTAGAATCGATATCTTCTGTTCTAGTGGACCTGGAGGTCAAAGCGTTAATACCACAAAATCAGCTATTCGTGTTACACATATCCCTACTGGGTTAGTAGTTTCTTGTCAAGATGGCAAAGACCAACACGAAAATAAAGCTAATGCCCTAAAGGTATTAAAAACTAGACTTTACGATAAGATGATGCAAGAAAAGCAAGCAAAAGAAAGTCAAGATCGTTTAAGTAAGATTGGTAGTGGTGATAGAAGTGAGAAGATTAGAACTTACAACTATCCTCAAAATCGTGTAACTGACCATAGAATAGGTTTTACTATCCAACAACTTGACCGTGTTATGGAAGGTAAGCTTGATCCAATCATCGATGCCTTAATTACTGAAGATCAAAAGAGAGCATTGTCAGGTCAACATGAATAATATTAAATTAGGTGAGTTTCTAAATAATAATTATTTAAAAGCTCTAGAATATAACAAAGAAAAAGAAGGAGTAAAATTACTCCTTTTAGAATTTTTGGACTATAGTAATAGTGATTTAATCATTAATAAGGATCGAATCCTAACTAATGAAGAAGTTAATACGTTACAAAAGATGATTGATAGATATCTAATTAGTAACATTCCTCCTCAATATATTTTAGGATATACTTACTTTTATTCATTAAAGATTAAAGTAAACGAGAATGTCTTAATCCCTCGATTTGATACAGAAGTGTTAGTTGAAGTAGCTCTAAAGTATCTAAAAGGGAATGAGAAAATAGTAGATATTGGGACTGGTAGTGGGGCAATTGCCCTTGCTTTAAAGAAAAATATGGCGACTTTAGATATTAGTGGAGTAGATATATCTAGTAGTGCAATAGATGTAAGTAAAGAGAACGCTAAAGATTTAGGACTAGATATCAACTTCTTTAAAAACGATTTACTAGAGGGGCTTGGAAAATATGATGTTATCATATCAAATCCTCCATACATCAGTTATAATGACAAAATCAGTGAATTAGTATATCAAAATGAACCACATCTGGCTTTGTTTGCTAGTGAAAATGGTTTATACTTTTATCGTAAAATATTAGAACAAGCTAAAGATCATTTGAAAGAAACAGGCAAAATCTTTTTTGAAATAGGTTATAACCAAAAAGATGATGTGATTAGGCTAGCTAGAAGCATATTAAAGGATAAACAAGTTGAATGTTTTAAAGACTATGGTAATAGAGATAGAGTGATATATATTCACTAGAAAGGGTAAAATATGAAAAAAATATTTATCTTAATACTTTTTCTTCTTTTAGGAAGTAGTGGAGTAACTAAAAGTGACTTCTTAAATGATATAAAAGACGCTTATAAGAAATATGAAGTTACATTTGATTATGAAACTCCTAATTATACATTAAGTGTTGTTAGAGGAATATGTAATGACAAAGAAGTATATGGTATATATTTTTATTCATCTGATGCCCTAAAGTACACTTTAGTTATAAATGGCAATAAAGAATACAATTTGGATAAGACTTCTAGAGGCGATATCTATGATTTATCGATTGGAAAGATAAAAGAGAATTTGGTTTTAGAAGTATATCTAGGTAATAACAAGCAATATTTTGGTGATGTGGTACTTACGCCTTTTGTGGAAGCTGATATGAAAAATGCGATAGAGGGAAATAACAAAGGTGTAAAAACTAACATTTTAGCTGATATTAGCTTAACTACATATTACATGATTTCTTGTGGAGTCATTATTTTAATATGTGGGCTTACTATTTTTATCTTTTATAAAAAGCGACGCGGAATGTTTGATAAGAAGATTAGAAGCGAAGGAACATTTAATTTTAGAGATTTCTTACATAGTAATATTGAAGAAGAAGCGCATGATGAATTAGATGTTAAAAATATCGTTGATTTAGATAAGGATAGCTTTGAAGTAGTTAATGATGAAGAGGAAAATAGGGAAGTTTATAAGAAGAATAAAGATGAATTATTCTATAGTGATGAAGAAAGTGGGTTTGATATAAATAAATATTTGACTGACAAAGGATTCATCACTGATTATAATAGTATAAGTGATGATGAGAAGAATCAAATTATGCTTGAATTAATTAAGCTTAAAAATGAGCGTAAGATTACAAACGATGAATATTTAGATGAGGTTTATAGATTGTGGAAAAAGTAACAGTTGATGAACTAATTAAACTAAATAAAGAAGACTTATACGGGAAGATTATATGTTTTCCTACTGATACTGTTTATGGTGTTGGAGCTTTAGCTAGTGACGAAAGTGCAATAAAGAAGATATATAAAATGAAAAACAGGAGTGATAATAAGCCACTTCCTATTCTTTGTAGCAAAGTTAGTCAAGTTGAAGAATATGCTTATATTAGTAAAAAGGCTAGAACTTTAATGGAAAAATATTGGCCAGGAGCATTAACCATCATCTTAAACAAAAAAGAGGGAGCTTTTGATAATATAGCTGAAGCTACACTTGCTTTTAGGATGCCTGACTCTAGTGTTAGTTTAAAGATTATTGATCACTTCTCACTTCTAGCTACAACTTCTGTTAATACAAGTGGAGAGAAGGAACTAAATAGTGTAAGTGAAATTGAAGAAAAATTTAGTTCTTATATTGACTATTTAGTTATAGATAGCGCCACTTTTAGTAGTGTTGCTTCAACCATAGTAGATGCTACAAGTGATACTTTAAAAGTAATTAGACAAGGAAATATTGTCATAAATGAAATCTAGTATTTACTAGATTTTTTTTAATAGCGATGGAAAAAGATGAGGCTCTATGTTATAATTTATATATAAAGATGGAGATTAATTATGAAGTATTTAAAAATAATAATGTTTGTTTTATTGATGCTATTTATGGCAAGCTGTTCTAACGAAAGTAAGCCTAATCCAGAGCCTGAAAAGGAAAAGGAAGAGGAACCTACACCAGTAGAAGTAAAAGAATTTGATGTTGAGTTCTATGTTGATGGTGTATTAGTTAGCGAACAAAAGGTAAAAGAAGGTGAAGATGCCGTTAAGCCAACTGATCCAGAAATTGAAGGTATGGTTTTTAGTGGATGGGACACTGATTTTACTAATGTAAAAGAAAATTTATATATTAATGCTCTATTTGAAAAATTAATCATTAAGCATAAAGCAACATTTATGGTTAATGGAGAGATTTATGAAGAGATTGAAGTTGAAGAAGGAAAGGTATTAGTATATCCAGCTGATCCAGAAGTTCCTCATTACGAATTTTTGGGTTGGGACAAGCCAGTTTATAATGGCGCTAGAATTAAAGAAGATATCACTATTACTGCTAATCTTAACCAAGTGGAATTTTTAGTAGGGTTTTATTTAGATGGTGAACTTATTCACTCTGAATATGTTAAACAAGGCGAAAAGCCAGGAGAAGTTACTTTAGATATACCAGAAGGAAGAGAATTTGCTGGTTGGGACAAGGAAATTGGAGAGATTATGGAAGATACTAAATTCTATGGAACAACTGACGTTGACCATACAAATGAACGTAATCATATCAATTTAGCAATCGCTGAAATAGAAAACTATTTCCAAAGCTTATCTTATCCACTAGTTGATGGTGATTATATCGATTTTAAGACAAAAGTTTTAGATGTAGATATCAAATGGGAAACAAGTAATGACCAAGCTATATTAGAAACAGGTAGGGTAAAGCAACCATATACAGCTAAAAAAGCTGAAGAGGTTAATCTAACTTTAACACTAACATATGATAACTACAGTATGAAACATATCATCACAGTTACTGTTAAAAGAGGATATAAAGATTTATCTAAAGGAATCAATGCTGTTTATAATAGTGGATCACCATATTTAAGTGAAGCGGCTTTAAGAACATATGATATTGTTTATTATGCGTTCATTAGTCCTAATATGTATACAGGAAAGATAAATTCTCCTGCAGCTGCTATGTCAAATATTAATGGATATAAAGATAAATTACATGCTCAAGGTGGTAGAGTAATGGCAAGCTTAGTTGCTCAAGGGGGAAATGCTAACACCTTTAGAAAAGTGTGTGATGATCCAACACTACTATCTAACTTAGTTGATGATTTAGCTAAGTTTGTTGTTGACAATGATTTAGACGGAATTGATGTTGACTGGGAAACTCCAGGTGATGATGGAGCTAAAAGCTATACTAAGCTAATGGAAGCTTTATATACTAAGCTTAAATCAATCGATCCTAATTATTTAGTAACTAGTGCGATTGGAGCTGGTCCTTGGCAATATAGTAAATATGATTTAACTAATAGTGCAAAGTATCATGATTATATCAATATGATGTCATATGATATGCAAAGTGGAACAACATGTTCATTCCAAAATGCTTTGTACTTTAAGTCTGGAGCTACAGCTGGTAACTGCACAATCGAAGATACAGTTAGAATTTATAACTCAGTTGGCGTTAAAAACAGTCAAATGATTGTTGGAGTGCCATTCTATGGAAGACGTTCATCAAATGCTACATATCTTGGTGGTCCATGTGGATCTAATACGGCTATGGGTCAAGAGACAATTAGTAGTTATATTAAAAGTGGTAAATATCAATACATCTTTGATGATGATTGTAAAGTTCCATATCTACTTAACACTGAAGAAGGCTATTTTGTAACATTTGAAGATCCTGATAGTATCGATTGGAAATATAAGTTTATTGCTGAAAAGGGACTTGCTGGAATGATGGCATGGCAAATAAGGCAAGATTATAATGATAAATTAACAATTGCGATGAAGAATGCTAAATCTAAATATATGGGGTAAGTAAATGAGTAGATTTGATGAATATTTAGATAGACATAACACTGACTCTTATAAATGGGATACTTTAGATGATAGTAATATGCTTCCTTTCTGGATTGCTGATAGTGACTATAAGACATTTGAAGGAATTAAAGAAAAGATAATTGAAAGAGCAAATCATGAAGCATATGCATATACTTATGCATCTGATAGTTATTACAAAGCAGTTATTAACTGGTATAAAGATACTAAGAATGTAAAACTAAAGAAGGAATGGATTGTCCCTTTTAGTGGAGTAGTAACAGCTTTGTATTTATCTGTAATGTTATATACAAAGAAAAAAGATTATGTAACTATCTCTACTCCTGTTTATAATCCTTTCTTCGATGTTATTTTAGGTAATGGTAGAGGATTATTAGAAAACAAATTAGTTATAGATGGCAACACATATAAAATTGATTTTGATGATTTAGACGATAAACTATCAAAGAGTAAGATGTTTATCCTTTGTAGTCCTCATAATCCTGTTGGTAGATGTTTTAGAGTAGATGAAATAAAACAAATAGTTGAGTTATGTAAAAAACATAAAGTGATACTTGTTTGTGATGAGATTCATAGTGATATCATTATGAACGACTCTAAGTTTACTTCAATTATTGAGTTTTTAGATGATTATAATAAGATAATCGTATGTACAGCTCCTTCAAAGACATTTAATATAGCAGGCATACAATGTGCAAACATCATCATTAAGAATAAGACATTAAGAGAAAAGTTCACTAATTTGATTAGTGCTGCTTCAATGTCTACTCCTAATATTTTTGCCCTAACTGCTTGTAAAGAAGCGTACACTAATGGTAAGAAATGGATGGAAGAACAAAATAGATATCTAACTAATACTAGAGATTATGTTTATGACTTCTTTAAAAAATATATTCCTAAAGCTAAAGTGTTTAAATTAGAAGCTACTTATTTAATGTGGATCGATATGTCTTATCTTGGTTTAACACAAGATGCTTTGGTTGATGGACTAAAAAAAGCAGGAGTAGTAATAAACAGTGGAACTAAATATTCACCTGACTATGTTGGTTATATTAGACTAAACATTGCTTGTCCTTTAGAACAAGTTAAAAAAGGTTTAGAAAGAATCAGGAAATTTGTTGAGGAAATAGGAAAATAGAGGTATAATATATGAAAATTGCGATTGGTTCTGATCACGGAGGATTTGAATTAAAAGAGAAAATCAAATCTCATTTGGAAAGTGTGGGTCATATTGTGCTTGATGAGGGATGCTACTCAACTGAAAGAGTTGATTATCCTGTTTATTGTGCAAAAGTATGTAAGAAGGTGCAATCAAAAGAAGCTGATTATGGTGTTTTGGTATGTACAACTGGAATTGGCATGAGTATTTGTGCTAACAAATATAAAGGCATAAGAGCTGCATTAGTTCACAATAATGATATGGCAAAGATGACAAGAGAACACAACGATAGCAATATTTTATGTTTGTCACAAAAATATACTTTATTTGATGAAGCAATAGAATTTGTGGATACTTTCTTAAGTACAGATTTTACTTATGGAAGACATTTAAATCGAGTAAAAATGATAGAGGAGGCAGAGAATGAAAGGTAAAGTAGTTATTTTTGATCACCCACTAATTGATCACAAATTGTCAATTATGCGTAACAAGGATACTTCAACAAAGGAATTTAGAGAATTGTTATCAGAAATTGGTATGTTAATGGCTTATGAAGTAACAAGAAATCTAGAAACTAAAGAAGTTGAGGTAGAGACACCAATTTCTAAATGTAAGTGCAAAGCTTTAGCAAAGGAAGTTGTTGTTGTTCCTATTATGCGTGCTGGTATGGGTATGGTAGATGGAATCTTAAATTTAATTCCAACTGCAAAAGTTGGTCATCTAGGATTATATCGTGATGAGGAAACATTAGAACCAAAAGAATATTATGCAAAATTCCCTGATTGTATCAAGGATGCATTTGTTTTTTTAGTTGACCCAATGCTTGCAACAGGTGGAAGTGTTGATCATGCAATCGATGTACTAAATAAACGTGGTGTCTATAACATTCGTTATGTTGGACTTGTTGGTGCACCTGAAGGTGTTAAGAGAGTTCAAGAAAAACACCCAGAAGTTGATATCTTCTTAGCTGCACTTGATGAAAAATTAAATGATATTGGATATATCGTTCCAGGACTTGGAGATTGTGGAGATAGAATCTACGGTACTAAATAATGAAGATATATACTAAAACTGGTGATAATCTTTTCACAACAACCCATAAAGGTAAAGTATATAAATCTAGCTTAATTATTGAGATTGAAGGAACACTAGATGAAGTTGAAACTACATTATCACTAGCAAGATGTAAAGTTAGTGATGATAAAGTAAAAGAAATACTAGCTAATCTAACTAATGAAATGTTTAGTTTTGGTAGTGACTTTTTAGGTTATTCAACGGGAAAGATTACTAAAGATAGTGTAACTAATCTAGAAAATACAATAGACCTTTATCAAGAAAAGTTAGAAAAGATAGACCAATTTGTCACTCCTAGCACTGAAGCATCAGCTTTTATTCACCTAGCTAGAGTTACAGTACGACGCTTAGAGCGTAGAATTGTTCGATATGCTCTAGACAATAAAGTAGAAGATACATTATTACAGTATATCAATAGATTATCTGACCTATTATTTACTCTTGCAAGGTGGGTAGAAAAGGATGCCTAGTGAATTCTATTTGGTTTGGTATTTTGTGATTGTTGTGATAATTGGTGTTGCTACATATTTTGCTTTAATGGCACTTGATTTTTCAAAGCTATTTAAACCTAATTCAACTTGGCAAATAAAGCTACTTGCAATACTAATTAGTGCCGCAATTGGTTTTATCATTGCTAGTGGAATGCTTGATATCATTAGATATATAAAAGAGATTGCTTAAGCTCCTTAAGGAAAACTCCTATTGGATTATTCCTTTTGGAGTTTTTTGTTTTTGGTGTTTATAAAAGAGCCTTGATATGATAAAATAGATATGGTGATATATATGAAAAGAATTATTAAAATTGTTATTATTTTGTTTTTAGCGTTACTAGTAGGATGTGCTAGTAATGATGCTAAAGATAAAGAAAAAGAGATAGATAAACCTATTGAAAATAATGATAATGAACAAGAAAAAGAGCAAGAACCAGGGCCTATTAATCAAGGTGATAATGAAGAAGGTCCTAAGTATGAGGATGAAGTAGATAAAGAAGAACTTCTTAGAGAAAAAGATATAATCTTTGAGTGGCTAGAAGATTTATATACTGACTATGAGATTAGTGGAGATATCGCTTTACCTATAAAACATCCTGATTATGATTTAGAGATTGAGTTTTATTCATTTGACCATTTTCTTGATAAAAATGGTAAATATACTCCTCCTATTTTAGATTGCGAGAGTGAAGTTTTGTTTGTTATTACCATTGATAAAGAAGAATACGAACTGTTTTTACCTGTAATCTATAAAGGGTACGGTGATGAATTTGATGTTATGAATTACGAATTAGCATCAATCATGCCTAAAGCCGTTGCTTCTAATATTCAGCTTAGAACTTCTCTAAGTGGACATGATGCCACATTAAGTTGGAAAAGCACTAATCCTAGTGTCATTGAAGATGATGGAACTATCCATAAATTAATGACTGAAAACCAAGTGTGTGTACTTACTTGTACAATCACAATGGGTGGAGAAAGTAGAAGCTTTGATTATAGTGTTATTGTTAATAAAGTTAGTGAGATTGAGCGTATCGGTTACGCTAAAGAGTGGTTAGAAGAAAATTTTAGTGTTAAAAGTGAAATTGATTCTAGTATTGATTTACCAACATATTTAGAAGAATATGATGCCTATTTCATTTGGAATTCCTCTTCTCCAACAATCCTTTCATCAAAAGGTGTATTTAAGGCTCCTTTCCATGATGAAGATATCGTATTAACTGTTAATATTAGAGTTGGAGTTAGAACGGATAATTTAAGCTATACAATAAAAGCTAAAGGACTTAATCTAACTGATATGTGGAGTAAGATTGAAAGTTTCTTAGATCACATTAATATTAGTGAAATTAAGACTCAAAAGTTTAATTTGTATGGATGTGAAGAAGGATATTACACAGTTCCAACCGAAAATATTGGTTATCTTCCTTTTTATGATGAGGCTGAAATGGTTATTATCCAAGATTTCTTGCCTAGAGGAAGTGGACTTAAACCTGATAGAAATAGAACATCTACTCAATATATTGTAGTGCATAATACTGGTATGGCGGCTCCAACTGCTACCGCAAAAGGACTTAACGATTATATTCACACAACTGATAGAGTTGCTAGTTGGCACTTCTCTATTGATGATCATGAGACATATCAACATGTCCCTCTAAGTGAAATTGCTTGGCATGCAGGGGACGGAAGTCATGTGTTTGGCGAAGTTTGGGAACAAGGAATTGGTGGCGGTAACCAAAATGGTGTAGCTATTGAGACATGTGTTTATTCAGGAATCGACTTTAATAAATGTATGAGACGTCTTGCTAAGCTTGTGGCAATGTTATTAATTGAGTATAATTTAGGAATTGATAGAGTTAAACAACATTGGGATTTCTCTGGTAAGGATTGTCCTCAAGTAATTAGACATGCGGAAAGATGGAATGAATTGCTTGACCTAATTAGACTTGAGATGTTTGCTCAAACTGAGTTACAAGGAGTGCATTTTGAGTGGATTAGCTTATCACCAGATATAATGGATGATACAGGAACTGTTATTAATCATCCAGGAGGCGAAGTAGAAATTAATTATAAAGTTAAAGTTACATATGAAAATGAAACTAAAGAATACACATATACCTCTACTTTGATGGAAAGAAAGAAATAAGGAGTAGTATGAATATGAAAAACATATTATTTAAATTATTGTTTGTTTTGTTACTTGTTTTGAGTGTTACTTTTATGGCTTGTGGGACTGAAGAAAAAGAACCTGAAGTTGAAAAAGAACCTGATCCAATAACAGAACCTATTGAAGATGAACCAACAGAGGAACCTCCTAGTGAAGAAATTGATTTTAGTATAATCAATGAATATATCTTAAAATTATTCAATAATATTGAGATTAGTGAAGATATCGATTTACCTACTGAGATTGCTGCACTAAAGGCTAAGTTAGAGTGGATATATGATTCTCCTTATTTAGTTGATGGAAAATTCACTCCACCAGCAGTTGATGAAGAACTAATGACTAAAGTTATCATTACTGTTATGGGTGTTAAGGAAGAATTAGATGTCTTATTTAAATTAAAAGGTAGTAATAAATATACATTAGAAGATGTTGAAGCATATTTGATGGATAATTATGATGGATTAGAAATAAGTAGTGATATCGAATTTCCTCTTTACTTAGATGAATTTGGAGCAACACTCATTTGGGAAAGTGGTGAAGATGAATATCTAACTAGCGAAGGAAAGTTTACTGCTCCAATCCTTGATTTAGAAAATGACTTGTTTGTTACGATTATACTAAATGGTAAAAGAAAAGAAGTTGACCTAACTGTTACTTTAAAGGGTTGGGGAACTGAGATGGATGTTATTAAAGACTGGGTTAATAAACAAATACCTAAGGAATTAACTACATCAATTAGACTTCCTATCTCTCATAATAGATATAAATCTACTTTAAGTTGGACTAGTAGTGATGAAGCACATATGACTAGTGAAGGTTATATTACTAAAGATCCTGATAATGATATCGAAGTAACTCTAACTTGTGATATTGAATATAATGGAGAAAAGGATACAGTTACAGTTAAAACAAAAGTATTGAAATTATCTAATAGTGAAAAGAATTTCGAAGTAAAAGATTGGCTTGATAGTTTATTTAGTGATGTGGAAGAGGTAAATAGCGATATCAACTTACCAACATCTTATGAAAAATATGGAGCTAAGATTACTTGGAAGAGCAATTCACCTGGAATAATAACAGAATCAGGTAAATATAATATACCAATATCAGATAGAGTTGTTTCACTTGTGGCTACATCTACTATAGGAGATTCAACAGTTAGTATGACATATTCATTTAATACATATGGAAAACAAATTAATGATGTTTGGGAAGGCGTTAATAAGATATTATCTTATATCGCTTTAGAGCACATCACTAATTTCACATATATTACATATGGTGGACAAGCAGGTTATGAGCGTAATAAGGTTCAAGAATATGGATATTTATTATTTGTGACTCAAGATAAATCAGTTATTACTGATAGAATGCTTGATTATACATATGGTCACTGTAGAACAGGAATTAAAAAGACTAGTACTGAATATATCGTTATTCATGATACATGGAATACATCTCCATCTGCTGGTGCTTTAGCTCATGCTAATTATCTAAGTAATATCAACGATGATCCTAATGGTGATTATATTTCATGGCACTTTGTTATCGATGAAGATTACGCTGTTCAACAGTTGCCTTTAGATGAAGTTGCATATCATGCAGGTGACGGAAGTCATGTGTATGGAGATACTTATTACAATACTACTTACAAATACCAATCAATTGGTGGTGGTAATAGGAATGGCATCGGTATTGAAACATGTGTTAACTTCGGTACCAACTACACTAATGTAATGCGTAGATGTGCTAAGTTGGTTGCAGAATTACTAATTGATTATAATTTAGGGTTAGAGCGTGTTAAACAACATCACGACTTTAGTGGTAAGGACTGTCCTTGCGTAATGAGAAATAACAATCGTTGGGAAGAATTCTTAAATATGGTTGAAATATTCTATTATTGCAAGACTGTATTAAAAGATGTCACTTTCAAATGGACAAGCCTTTCACCTACGATTTTAGATAACGAAGGACATATCATCAACCATCCTGGTGAAGAGACAGTTGTTAGATATAAAGTCGAAGTAACTTACTTAGGAGAGACTAAAACTTTCGAATTTTCTTCAATAGTTGATGCTTTAAAATAAGAGGAAATTGTTGTTGAAAAAGCGCTTACACAATGATATAATAATAGTGTATATAACTTAAAATCAGTCTATTTAAAGATTGATGGTGTTATGCACCTATTAATTTAATCTAGGTAACACCATTACCTAGATTTTTTTATGGTTGTATTACAATTAGCTACTATAAGGAGGAAAATCAAATTGAAAAAAGGTAGTTTTTTGTGGAAAACGTTAATGGTCTTTTTGATGATTTTCTCATTGTTCTTTGTTGCTTCGTGTGAAGCAAACAAGACACCTGATGAAGAAGATCCTCATGAAGGCACTAGCTCAAGTGCAGTAGAACCAGGTGAAGAAGACCCTGGACATACTGAAGTAGATCCTGATGCTACTTATTACACTATCACATTAAACCTTGATGGTGGATCAATGCCTGTTACTAGCTTCAAAGTTAAAGAAGGCGAAGACTTTGTTGTTAGAAGCAATGTTATTTCATATGAAGGCGGAACAGTTGCTGTTGAAAATCCTACTAAAGAAGGATACGACTTTGTTGGCTGGTTCCTTGGAGAAGACAGATTTGAAGATGGTGCTTATTCTGTTACTGCAAATCAAACATTGACTGCTCACTGGAGAGCAAAAGTATATACTATTACTTTTGATCTAGATGGTGGAGAAGGCAAGACAGAATTAAATGTTGCATTTGGAGATACAGTTTATCTACCTAGACCTACTAAGAAAGGATACACATTCTTAGGATGGTTTAAGGGAGAAGAAAAAGTAGAAGATGGAAAATACACTACTGCTTCAGATATGACTTTAAAAGCTAAGTGGGAAGCACAACTTTATAAAATCAGTTTAAATCCTGATGGTGGAACACTTGCTGAAACATCTATCGATGTTAAATATGGTGAAAATTACACTCTTCCTATTCCAACAAAAGATAAATATGATTTCTTAGGTTGGTATAATGGAACATTAAAAGTTGAAGATGGAAAATATGAATTAACTTCTAATCTATCAGTAACAGCTAAATGGGAAAAAGCAGTATTTAATGTTACATTAGATGCTAATGGTGGTGATGGACTAACTCAATCTAGTTTTGAATTAAGAGTTGGCGATACACTTACTCTTCCTACACTAACTAAGACTGGATATAAGTTCTTAGGTTGGTTTATTGGAACTGAAAAGATTGAAAGTGGCGCTTGGAGTAAGAAACAAGATACTACTATCAAAGCAAGTTTTGAAGCTAATAAGTACACTGTAACATTAGATGTTAATGGTGGAGATGCATTATCTCAAACAACTCTAAGTGTTTCTTATGGTGGATCTTTATCTTTACCAACTCCAACAAAAGAAAATTATACTTTTGAAGGTTGGTTCAATGGTGAAGAAAAGTTTACTGCAACTAAGTTTGAACTAACATCAGACTTAACACTAAAGGCAAAATGGAGTGTTACTAAATATACTCTTACTCTAAACCTTGGTGGCGGACAAGCTGATGTTACTAAGTTAGAACTTGAATATGGTGAGACATTCACACTTCCAACTCCAAAGAGAGCTGGTCATAGTTTTGATGGCTGGTTTGAAGGAGATAAGAAGTATACTGAAACAACATGGAATAGAAAGTCTAATTTAACAATTGAGGCTAAATGGACTGCAGCAACTTACACTGTAACAGTTGACGCAAACGGTGGAGTTTTAGCTGGAACTAAGACATTCAATGTTGTATTTGGTCAAAGCTTCTCACTTCCATTCCCAACTAGAGATGGATACCAATTCATGGGTTGGGCAGAAAATGGAGAAAGATTTGATTATTTGATTTGGGAAGTAGAACGTAATGTTACATTACTTGCTATTTGGGATGAAATCCTTCCAACAGCTATTGAAATTGATGGTGAAAGTGCATTACTTGAACTTGAACAAACATCAACTTTAGTTGCTAAGGTTGTTCCTGCAAACGCAAATGTTTCTAACATCGTTTGGTCAAGTAGTAACGAGGCTGTAGCTGCCTTTGAAGAAGGCAAGCTTGTAGCTAAATCAATGGGTACAACTGTAATTAGTGCTACTGCTGGTGGCGTTAGTGCTTCTTACACACTAACAGTATTCCCTAAGACAACTTCAATTGCTATTAGCAATAATAGTGCTACATTACATATTGCTGATACTGAAACATTAACTATTACTGCTACTCCTGAAGGAGCAAATACTAAAGTTACTTGGTCATTTAGTGAGCCAGGAATTGTTAGTGTTGATAAGAACAATAAATTAACAGCACTTAAAGGTGGAAATGTAACAGTTACTGCTACATCAGTTACTAATCCTAACTACTCAACTGAATATAAACTAAAAGTTTATGATAATGTTGAAGGAATGACTATTAAGGGATCTGGATTAATTACTGCTGGTAAGTTAAGAAACTTCTCTGTTGATGTTGCAACAAAGCGTGCTGATGAATCTATCATTGATTCTAATTCACCAATTAAGTGGAGTTCATCTGATTCTACAGTTATGACAATCAATGAAGACACTGGTGAAGCTCAAGCTCTTAAGGCTGGTACATGCGTAATCACTGCAACAGCACAAGATAGTGGTGCATTTGCAGCAACTCTAAATATCAATGTTGTTACAACAGATGTATTTATTGGTGAGACTCAATATGCTACAGTTAGTGCTGCGTTAGCTGCAGCTCAAGAAAAAGATGTTATTGAGTTAGGTGCATTCACATGTGATGAATCTCTATCAATTTCTAAGAGTGGCTTGACTATTCAAGCAACTGGAACAACATTCAGTAAGCCTATTATAATTAGTGATGGCGTTGAAAGATTAACAATTGATGGTGCTACATTCATTGAAAAAGCATATATCGACACAACAACAGGTACAGCTGGTGTTAAAGACATCACAATTACTAATTGTACATTTACTAATGTTGTACACGATAGTGATGCTATTAGTGGATTTGTAAGATTTGGTGTTCCTGTTACAGGATTCACATTCACTAATAACACTGCAACTGTAAAAGCTCTACGTGGTATTAGATTTGATTCTACAGCAAAAGATATTGATATTGAAAATAATACATTTACTGGTAATGGTGTATATGACACTATTAGAGGATATGATCTTGTTGATGGTGATGTAACTATTTCTTATAACGTATTTGAAAATACTAACCAATCATTTATTATGATTAGATATATTGGTAATGGTACATATAGCATCGAAAACAATATGTTCATTAATGCTAATAACACTTGTGTTGATATGCGTGAAGCAAAAGTTGATGGAATCAAAGCAGTTATTAACATTAAGAATAATGTATTCAATGGTGGAATGCTAAGCAAGAACACTTGGGGTGCAATTCGTGTAAGAAATTCAACAGCAAGCGGAAAGATGTCTCATCCAGAATATGTTGAAGTACACATCAATGAAAATAAATTCAAGAATATCGTATTAAATGCTGGCGATTATTATGTTGATAAACCAACTAATTCATGTACTGAAGGATTATTCGACATTGATAAGAACTACTCTGATTTAGGTCAACCTGAAGCTTGGTGGTTCTCTAACATGCAAGAGACAATGGATGATTGGTACGATGAACCTCCTCTACTTGAAAAGATTAATGAAGAAGATGAATATGTAGTAGTTGGCTCATATGTTGGCGTAACTAAACAAGGTTATGCAACAATTGCTGAAGCTATAGCTGCTGTTCCTGCAAATGGTATAGTTGTACTTCTTCCAGGAACTTATAATGAAAGCTTCACAATTAGTAAAGCTTGTACAATAATGTCATTGAATGGCGATAAAGCTCTAGATGCTCTTGATCGTTATCTAGAGGTTACATACACTGGTACTATTACAATAGCTAAGGAATTAACAAATGTAGCTATTAAGGGTATCAACTTTACTGGTGCATCTAAAGTTGTTAATACTGCTGGTACTGCAGGATCATCTAATTCTGCAACAAAAACTAACCTTGGTGCATTCACATTCATTAATAATACTGTTAATGTAACTACTGCTTCAGGTGCATTTATTTATTTCACAGAAGCAAAACACTCATATAGTCATAATATCAAGATTAATGATAATACATTCACAACAAGCGCTGGATTTGGTGCAAGTGCTATGATAAGACTTGATAATGATGTTGATATTGAAATGACTGGAAATTCATTCGAAAACATTACTGCTGAAAATGTATTCTATATTAATGATACATCTAAGGGTATGGCAGGTGAAACTTCAGTATTTGAATATAATATGTTCAAGAATATAACAGGAAACGGAATGTGGATTAATTGGTTAAGTCCATTTGTTGCAACTGCTAAAGTATCTATTAGTTATAATAAGTTTGAAAATGTTAGCGGTGAAGGAATTCATCTAGGAACAATGAATAATACTGACGTATATTCTGAAATTAAAATTAATTTTAACGAATTCAAGACAGTAGCAACTTGCATTTATGTAGAACGTTCTAGTTCAGGTGCTAACTTGATGGCTAGATATAATCAATTCTACGATGTTCCTAAAACTCTATATGCAAAGAACAATTCAGCTAATAATGGCACAACTAGTCCTGTTACACTAGACATGACTGATTGCTTATATTATGATGGCAATAGTAATGATTTATTCCCTAGCGATAAGTTGTTTGTAGGCGCAGTTAATTATGATACAATACAATTCACATTAATTGATAAAATTAATGCTATGGATATTTATTATGTTGTTGGTTCATATACTGGTATTACTAAGAAAGGTTATGACACAATCACTGAAGCATTAGCTGCTGCTCCTGCAGGAAGTATAATAGTAGTTACTCCTGGAGAGTATAGTGAAAACTTAAGTATTGATAAAGCTATCACTATCATGTCATTAAATGGTGATAAAGAACTTGATGATCTTGAACGTTATCCAGATGTATTCTTAACAAGTAAGATTACAATTGCTAAGGAATTGTCAAGTGTAGCATTTAAGGGTATTGATTTTGTAGGTGCATCTCAAATTGTTAATACTGCTGGTACAGCTGGTACAGCAAATGCTCCAGCAACTAACCTTGGTGCATTCACATTTATGAACAATAAAGTTAGTGTAACTACAACAGGTAAGGGATTCATTTACTTTACTGAATCAGCAAATAGTTATAGTCATAATATCAATATTAGTCACAACGCATTTACAACACAAAAAGGCTTCGGTGCTTCTTCAATGATCTGGTTAGATAACTTATATAATCTTGAGTTAGTTGATAATATCTTTGCTGATATTAGTGCTACATATGCCTTCTATGTAAATGACAAGACAAAAGGTGCTAGTGGTGAAAAACTATTGCTTAATGGTAACACATTCAGCAATATTGTTGGAAACGCAATTCATTTGAATTGGGTAAGTTACTTACCTGCAACTGCTAATATGGCTGTTGTTGAAGCAAATGGCAATAGCTTCAACAATGTATCAGGTGTAGCAATTGTAATTGGACCTTCTAACAATACTGACTCATATAAATATGTACAAGTTAATAACAATACATTTACTGGAACAGTATATCTTCCAATATTAATTGATAGAGTAACAAAATCTAATACATATACTGCAACAGGTAACACATTCAATTGTACATTAGGTGAAGTAACTATCACATTGAATAAAACTTCCGCAACATATACTCAAAAATATGTAGCAAATGGTAACCATGCATCTACAAATTGTTCAATTGATGCAACAGGTAACACATATGGTACTGACCCTACCGGTGATAACTTCACAACTAATGTTAGTCACTAATATGTGAAAAAGGAGAGGATTAATCCTCTCCTTATTTTTTTATACAAAATATTCAGGTATTTCTTGTAATAAATCTTGTACAAGATTTGGTGTAAATAGCAAGAATATATAGAATAATACCATTATTATTAAGAAAGCAATTGAAAAAATCATACCTAAAATAGCAAATACTTTTTGTTTCTTTGAATTCATTTCAGGATGTTCTTTCTTTAGTTTAGCTAATTTTATTAATATTATTAATGAAATTATGAATGATGCAACCTTAGTTTGACTAAACATTATAGGTGAAAATGCAAGTAAGAAACCTAAAAGAGCGAATAATCTTATTTTCTTTGGTGGTTTACTATAATCTTCTTCTGTTTCAACGGGTTTAGCTTCAACAGGCTTAGCCTCTTCAATATAGATTATTTCAGCTTCATCTAAACTTGTTCCACAATATTTACAAAATAGAGCTTCTCCATCATTTAATTTAGCGCATGTTGGGCATTGCTTTTTTCTTGATGGTAGTTTAGTTCCACAATTATTACAATATTTAGAATTTTCTAATGTGATTTCTTGACCACAATTTAAACATTTCATATTTTTTGATACCTTTCTTGTATTAGTATTCTACTACAATTTTTCCACCTTTTCAAGTTTGGAGGTTATTTATTGTATTGATAAAGATGCACTTTTAGAGTATAATACAAAAGTGTGAAAGGAAAATAGTAAAGATGATTGAGAAAACTAGGGGAATAAAGGATATAAGAAAATTAACTAAATCTCTACCAACAATTCGCTATGTTGATCCTGAATATGTTTATCTTGCAGTGACTAATGCTAGATGTGGAACTAGTGAGATTTACTGTAAGCCAGGTGATTATGTAAAAATTGGTACCGTAATTGGTATGAGACATGGTGGATATTTCGATCAACCAATTCACTCAACAGTAAGTGGTACGATTGTTGGGACTGTGAAGAAGTTCCATAGAGCTGGTAAGATGGTTGATTTCATTCAAATTAAGAATGATATGAAGAATACTTTCGATGAATCAGTTCATGAAAGAACTGATGAAGAGATTAGTAAACTTACTAAAGATGAAATGGCAGAGATTATTAAAAACTGTGCTGTTGTTGGTATGGGTGGATCATCTTTCCCAACTTATATCAAATTCCAAACAAAAGACCCTATTAAATATATATTACTAAATGGTATTGAATGTGAACCATATTTGTCAAGTGACCATCGTCTTATGATGGAAATGCCTGATAGAATCATGATTGGTATCAAATACTGTTTACAAGCATTTAAAGCAGAAAAAGCTATCATTTGTATTAAGAAAAAGTACGATGATATCTACGAAGTACTTGATGCTGTTAGACAACGCTACCCAGAACTACCAATAGAGATTGCTAGAGTTGGTAATTTCTATCCTCAAGGTTGGGAAATAGCAATGATAAAGAGCGCTTTGGGTATTGATATTCCTAGTGGCGTCTTACCTGCAAAATATGGCATTATGAACTTCAATGTAGCTACAGTTGTAGGTATATTCAAAGCTATTAAATATAATTTGCCTGTTGTTAAAAGATATTTCACTTTAACAGGAGATGGTATCAAGTTCCCTCAAAACTTTAGAGTTAGAGTTGGAACATCTGTTCAAGAGTTAATTAAGCTTTGTGGCGGGTATGTTGATGAAGATAAAGACAAAGTATTTATCTTGGGTGGTCCAATGATGGGTGTAAGCCATGTAAGAGATGATGTAATTGTTACTAGAACGGTTACTAGTGTAATTATTCTAAATCATCACGAATACACTGAAGAGCCATGTGTAAGATGCGCTTCATGTGTTTATTCATGTCCTGTTGGATTGCAACCTGTTAGTATAATGAATGCTTATAAAGCAAATGATAAAGATGCAATTATTAAACTTGGTGTTAAGAAGTGTATTGAATGTGGACTATGTTCATATTCATGTACATCTAAGATTCCTGTTACTGAATATATGAGAAAGGCAAAGAAACTAATTAAGTAGGTGAGTCTATGAGATTAATTAAAGAAAATAGTCCACATATAAATAAAGACTCATCGGTCAAAAGAATGATGCTTGATGTCTTAATTGCTTTAGTTCCTGTTGTAATATATTCAATAGTACAATTTGGATTTGGAGCAGTTAGCGTCTTACTTATTAGTATTGCATCAATGCTTTTGTGTGAGTTTATATTTGTTTTCTTAACTAATAAGAAACCATATGATGGAACAAAACAAAAGTTTATAGATAGAATTAAATATGCAAAATCCAAAGCAACAATCAATAATATCTTAACTCCATTAATTAGTGCAGTTATTTTTGCGATGATTATGCCTGCTGGAGCTAAGTGGTATTACACTTTAGTTGGAGCAGTTAGCGGTATCGTTTTAGGTAAACTCGTATTTGGTGGATTAGGTGGAAACATCTTTAACCCAGCTGCCTTAGGTAGAGTTATTACTATGGTATGCTTTGGTAGTAATATTGCGTATTCTTCCGTTTCTCCATTATTTGGAGTAGATGTCATGAGTGGAGCTACTCCACTTGGTGCTTTAGCTAATGATTTAGCAGTAGTAAACTTTGATACTATTAAGAATTTATTCATTGGTACAGTTAGTGGATCAATGGGTGAAGTTAGTAAGATATGTATTTTAGCTGGTGGAATATATCTAATTATTAGACGTAGTGCTGACTTTAGAGTAATGCTATCAATGATTTTATCATTTGCTTTAGTAATGCTATTTGCTGGAATAAAGTTAACAGATAACAGCGTAATCTTTATGTTATATCAAGTTTTATCAGGAGGATTATTATTTGGTGCTATCTTTATGGCAACTGACCCAGTAACAAGCCCTGTTACTCGTCCTGGTAGAATTACTTTTGGTATTATGATTGGTTTAATTAGTGCTTTAATTAGACTTGTTGGGGCATATCCTGAAGGTGTAGCCTTTGCTATATTAATTAGTAATATGTTTGTTCCTGTAATTGATTATTACAAATGGAGTACTAATAAGTATTCATGGAAACATTTCTTAATTTGGGGATTAATGATAGCTATAGTTGTAGTTATTGTTATCTTTGGGCTTTAGAGGTGCAAAATGAAACTTAGTATAAAGAAGATTTTTAAGATTAGTATCGTTTTAATGCTTGTAGCGGGACTTAGCGGAGCATTAATTGTCCTTGTTAATATGGTTACAGAACCTATTATTATAGAGAATTCTATTAAACAAGAAAATAGCGCATTAGCTGAAATCTTTGATGGAGCTAGCTTTGAAGTGCTAGATGAGAGTGGAGAAGCTGAAATCAAGAAAGTTACAAAAGCAACTAAAAATGATGAAGTAGTTGGATATGTATATAGATTAAGTGGTAAAAACGCTTATGGTATTATTACTCTTTTAGTTGGAGTAAGTAAGAATGGTAATGTAACTAAGGTTGTATTTTTAGAAAATGGTCAATCATTTGCTTCTAAAGTAGAAGAACATGTTAATGCTACATATCAAACAGGTGATGTTTCAACAACTTCAATCGATAACGTTGATACTAAATGTGGAGCAACATATGGCGCAAAACTTGTTAAAGCGTTAGTAAGTAGTGCTCTAGACCACTTTAAAGAAAATTTCAAAGGAGGACTTGAATGATGAACGAAAAACAAGTAGAAAAGTCTCCTAGAATTTTAACCCTTGTTAAAGGAATAATTAAAGAAAATCCTTTATTTGTTACACTGCTTGGTACTTGTCCAGCTCTTGCCACAACAACTTCAATTGAGTCAGCACTTGGTATGGGATTATTATTTATGTTTGTTTTAATTGGATCAAACATTGTAATTAGCCTACTTCGTAAGATTACTCCAAGTGAAGTAAAGATTCCTGTTTATATTGTTGTTATAGCTACATTTGTAACTATCGTTAAGATGTTTAGTCAAGCATATCTACCTGAGCTTTATTCTAAGCTTGGTGTATTTATCAGTTTGATTGTTGTTAACTGTATCGTACTTGGTAGAGCTGAAGCATTCGCTAGTAAAAATGGTGTCTTTGATTCGTTCTTAGATGCTATTGGTAATGGTATTGGATATACACTTGCGATTGTTATTATTGCTTTCTTTAGAGAACTTTTAGGAACTGGTGGATTTACATTTGGTAAGACACTAACATTTATTCCTTACATCAAGTTTACTCCTTTAAAAGATTATGCAATTAGTATGTTTACAATGCCTACTGGTGGTTTCTTAGTTTTAGGTGTTGTTTTAGCGTTTTTAGCTTATAGAACAAACAAAAAACAAGAAATAGAAGCATTCAAAGAAAAAGAAGCGCGTCGCTTAAGTAAGGAGGAAGCAAAATGATAGTAACATTTATTTTAGCTATTATTAATGGAATGTTAGTTGATAATGTAATATTATCAAGATTCTATGGTATTTGTCCTTTCTTAGGTGTTAGTAAGAAAACTAATTCTGCTTTAGGTATGGGGGTTGCGGTTGTTTTTGTAATAGTACTTGCAACTTTAATTACTTGGCCTTTATATCACTTTGTTTTAGTTAAAGCAGGAATTCCTTATATGGATACAATTACATATATTCTAGTAATTGCGTCTTTAGTGCAATTTGTTGAAATGGTAATAAAAAAATATAGCCCTAGTCTATATAAAGCTCTAGGTGTATATCTACCACTTATCACAACAAACTGCGCCGTACTTGGTGTTGCTCAAGGTAATACTGATCAAGGACTAACATTCTTAATGAGCCTAAGCAATGCGCTAGGCACATCTTTAGGCTTCTTACTTATCATTGTTGTCTTTAGTTGTATAAGAACAAGACTAGAAGCTAGTAATGTTCCTAAATGTTTGAAAGGTGTTCCGATTGCTCTAATAACTGCTGCTTTAATGAGCCTTGCATTTATTGGACTAAATGGAATGATTAATATTTAATGTACCTACTTGGCAAAACTGGCTATATCATTATAGCGATAGTTATATTAGTGTTACTTGTAGTAGTGTTCTTTTTGACATATATACTAAATAAGAGAACTCCTGTTCCTAAGGGGTGCGAGAATTTAGTAGACACTGAAAAGTGTGCAAGTTGCTCTAACACTAATTGTAAATTATACAAACTAAAAGATGACTTAGAGGAAGCAAAGAAGGAGATAAAAGAATGATAACAGTATTATATACATTTTTAATACTAGGTGGCTTAGGGCTTATTTTAGGAATTGCTTTAGCTATTAGTAGTGTAGTATTCTACGTTAAAGAAGATACGAGAGTAGAAGATGTCAAGAATATGCTTCCTAATTACAACTGCGGTGCCTGCGGATATGCTGGATGTGCTGGTTTTAGTGAAGCTATTATTAAGGGTGAAGTTACAGACTTAGAAAGGTGTAAACCAGGAAAAGCTGAAACTAACTATAAACTTATTCGTGATTACTTAGAAAAACATCCAAATGAAGATGGTACAGTAATCAAAGTTACTTTTAAAGAATAAGATTAAGGAGGAGAAATGAAGAAAAGATTATTAATATTAATTCTTGTTCTATTTATTGCTCCTCTTTTTGCTTGTTCAAATGAGGTAGCTAGAGAAGGAGTAATATTTGCATTTGATACAAACATTGAAATAAAGATTAGAGCAAATAGAGATTTAGTTAATAAATATTATGAAGATGTATGCGATATCTTTTTCCATTATGATGCTCTTTGTGATAATTATAGTAATAGAGATATAAATAATGTCTATACAATCAATAATAGCGAAGGGTTTATAGAAGTTGATAAAGATTTAATCGATGTGATTAACGCTGCTTTAAAAGCAAAAGAAGAAACATCTGGTCACTTTGATCCATTAGTTGGTAGTATCGCTTTAGTCTATAAAGATATAATTCATGGACTAAGGGACTATCCAGATAGTGATGAAATTAACTTGATGAAAGATGAATTAAGGAATTCTAAAATAGTAATTGATGGAAATAAAGTAAAAATAGAAGGTAATGCTATGCTTGATTTAGGTGGCATTGCTAAAGGATATGCCCTAAGTTTAGTTAAAGAATATTTATTAGAGAATAATATTCACTATTATTTAATAAACGCTGGATCTAGTAGTATTGCTATGGGTGAAAAGAATGGTGGATATTTTGCGGTTGGTTTGATGTATTCATCTGGAGCTATATACATTAAAAATGGTGATATGGGATGCGCATCCGTTTCTAACCAACAAACGTTTATTGGCGAAAAAAGAATCCATCATATCATTAACCCTCTTAAATGCGAGCCAGCAGAAGAGTTCTTTGCGGTATATTTAATAGGACGTGACTCTAAAATGATAGATGCTTATGCTACAGCTTTTATGTCAATGACTTTAGATGAAATTGAAAGTATTTGTTTAAAGAATGATATAGAATATATCATCTATGATAACGATATGAAAGCATACAGTTCAACTGAGGATTCATATTATGAATTCGGATAAAGCTAAAAAAATAATACCAGTTATAATTTTGATTAGTGCTGTTGTAATTATTTCTTTAATTCTTTTAATTATTACTAGACACAAAAAGAATGAGGAAATAGTTGCTAAAATATATTATGAAAATAGCGTTATCTATGAAGTTGATTTATCTAAAGAAGATGATGTAAGGACGGTTGAAGTCGAACTAAAAGAAGGATTAGTTATCAAAATAGAAGTTAAAAAAGATGCAATAAGAGTAATAGATGCTCCATGTAAGAGAAAAGATTGTATGAAGATGAGCTGGACTAGTAGTCCTAATAAACCGATTGTTTGCTTAGATTTACATTACATGATTATCTTAAGTGGTAAAAGCGATTATGATGTGGTGATAGAATGAAGCTAAGAAGAATTGTTTTTATTAGTTTATTGATCGCTATTGCATCGATTTTAGGTTATGTTGAAAGCTTGATTCCGATAACACTTGTTCCTGGAGTAAAGCTAGGACTAGCTAACATTGTAATATTATTTAGTATTTATCACTTTAAGTGGTATGAAGCTCTAATTATTACTTTAATTAGGATAGTTCTAGTAAGTTTAGTTTTAGGAAGTTTCTTAAATGTTGGGTTCTTTATGAGTTTAAGTGGAGGATTACTTTCATATCTATTAATGGTGTTACTTAAAAATATAAAAAACATTTCTATTTTATTTGTAAGTATCAGTGGAGCGCTAGTTCATGGGCTTGGTCAAATAAGTGTAGCTATCATTGTGATGGGTGCAAGTCAAGTAATATATTACCTTCCACTAATAATGCTTCTATCTATTCCAACGGGAGTGATTGTTGGAGTGCTCGTTAGAGAATTGAATAAGCATATAAAACTAGAAAAAGAAGAAATTGAATAAAAAATAAGGTCATAACAAGTAACATTTTTTGTTAAATTGTTATGACTTTTTTTAATAATACACATATTGATTATGATTGGTATTGAAAATAATGAAAAATGTGGTATAATAACAAATGGGCAAAATTATAGAACGCTTATGTTAAATATTTTAATGGAGGAAAAAATATGGCTCATTTAAGTGCAAGTGCTGTAAAACAAATTACAGAGATCGTTAAGAGATATGAAAATGAGAGAACACCATTAATGATGATTCTTAGTGCCATCCAAAGTGAATATGGTTATATTCCACTAGATGTTCAAGAATTAGTTTCAGATTTAACTGGAATTCCTGTTGCTGAAATATATGGTGTAGTAACATTCTATTCATTCTTCTCTTTGAATCCAAAAGGAAAGTATGTTGTTGGTGTATGTCTAGGAACTGCTTGTTATGTTAAGGGAGGTCAATCAATTATTGACAAATTCTCTGAACTATTAGGTGTTAAACCAGGCGAGACTACTCCTGATGGATTATTTACTTTATCTGCTTTAAGATGCATTGGTGCATGTAGTATCGCACCTGCTGTATCAATCAACGGAAAAGTATATCCTAAGATGACAGTTGGTAAAGTACAAGAAGTTATTGATGAATATCGTAAATTAGGAGGTGCAAACTAATGGTTAAGACTGAAAAAGATTTAGAATTAACAGCCAAAAGTTGTGCTAAAAATTTAGAAGATAAGTTCTCAGGTGCTAGTGGAAAAATCGCCGTTTTGATTTGTTCTGGTACTGGTTGCTTAGCTACTGGTGCTAAAGACATTTTGGCTACTTTCCAAGAAGAAATTAAGAACCGTAAACTTGAAGCAAAAGTTGAAGCAAGCAAGGTTGGTTGCTTTGGTTTCTGTAGTCAAGGACCTTTCGTTAAAATTATGCCAAAGAACATCGTTTATCGTGGTGTTAAGGCTAGCGATGTAAGCGAAATTTTAGAAAAGACTGTTTTGGGTGATGAAATTATTGAACGTTTATTATACGTTGACCCAGTAACAAAAGAAAAAGTATCTAAGTTAGAAGATATGGCATTCTATAAGAAGCAAATTAAAGTTGCTTTGTATGGATGTGGAATTATTAATCCTGAAGATATCAACGAAGCTTTAGGATATGGTGCATACCAAGGCTTAAAGAGAGCTTTACATATGGACCCTCAAGAAGTTATTAACGAAGTATTAACTGCTGGTCTTCGTGGTCGTGGTGGTGGAGGATTCCCTACTGGACGTAAATGGCAATTTGCTCATGACCAAGTAAGTGATGAAAAATACGTTGTTTGTAATGGTGACGAAGGTGACCCAGGAGCATTCATGGATGAAGGTATCCTTGAAGGTAATCCTCTAGGAGTTATCGAAGGTATGACAATTGCTGGTTATGCAATTGGTGCTAAACAAGGTTACTTCTATGTACGTGCTGAATATCCTACAGCTGTTGCTCGTTTACGTAATGCGATTAAACAAGCAGAAGAAATGGGATTCTTAGGAAACAACATTTTAGGTTCTAACTTCAGTTTCAATATTGGAATTAGACTAGGTGCTGGTGCATTCGTTTGTGGTGAAGAGACAGCTCTACTTAACTCAATTGAAGGTAAACGTGGTATGCCACGTCCTCGTCCACCATTCCCTGCTGTTAAAGGTTTATGGCAAAAGCCATCAATCATCAACAATGTTGAAACATTAGCATGCGTTCCATTCATCTTAAGAGAAGGCGCATCTAAGTTCAACGCTTTAGGAACTGAAAAATCTAAAGGTACTAAAGTATTCGCATTAGGTGGAAAAGTTAATAACGTTGGTTTAGTGGAAGTTCCTATGGGAATCACACTAAGAGAATTAATTTATGATATCGGTGGTGGTATTCCTAATGGTAAGAAATTCAAGGCTATTCAAACTGGTGGTCCATCTGGTGGATGCTTAACTGAAAAAGATCTAGATACTCCAATCGATTATGATAACTTAATCGCTAAAGGATCTATGATGGGTTCTGGTGGAGCTATCGTAATGGATGAAGACAACTGTATGGTTGATGTAGCTAAGTTCTATATGGACTTCATCTGTGATGAATCATGTGGTAAATGTTCTCCTTGTAGAATCGGTACTAAGAGAATGCTTGAAATCTTAAATAAGATTACTGATGGTAAGGGAACATTAGCAGACCTTGACGAACTTGAAGAATTAGCACAAGTTGTTAAAGCTAACTCTGTTTGTGGTTTAGGTCAAACATCTGCTAACCCAATCGTTTCAACAATGAAGCAATTCAAAGATGAATATATGGCTCATATCGTTGATAAGAAATGTCCAGCTCACGTATGTAAGAGTTTGATGAAATATGTTATTGTTGCTGATAAATGTAAGGGATGTACATTATGTGCTAGAAACTGCCCAGTTAATGCTATTAGTGGAACAGTTAAACAACCTCATGTTATCGACCAATCTAAGTGTATCAAATGTGGATTATGTCAATCTAATTGTAGATTTGATGCAATAATCAAGGAATAAGGAGGATTTAATAATGGCAAAAGTTAATATTAAAATTGAAGGTCATCCTTATCAAGTCGAAGAAGGATTAACAATTCTTGAAGCTGCACGTGAGTGTGGTTATGAAATCCCTACACTTTGTTCATTCAATCATGGTGAATGTAGCTTAGCTAGTTGCCGTGTTTGTTTAGTAGAAGCAACAGGTGCTAGAGGCTTAGTAGCTTCTTGTGTATATCCTGTTAACGAAGGAATGGAAATCACTATTTCTTCTCCTAAAGCAGTTAATGCTCGTAGAGCTAGTGTTGAATTACTACTTTCTAATCACTCAATGAACTGTCAACAATGTGACAAGAATGGTCATTGTGAATTATTATATGTAGCTCAAATCACTGGTGCTAGAGAAGGTAAATACCTAGGTAGTAAGACACCTACAACAGTTGATGAATTATCTCCATCAATCGTTAGAGATACATCTAAATGTATTCTTTGTGGAAGATGCGTTGCTAGATGCGTTGCTGCTCACGGAATTGGTATCTTAGGATTTGAAAAACGTGGATTTAATACAATCGTTGCTCCAGCTGCAAATCGTTCATTCGCTGAAAGCCCATGTTTACAATGTGGTCAATGCGTTAACGTATGTCCAACTGGTGCATTAATGGAAAAGAGTGAAATCAACCTAGTTGATAAAGCTAAGATGGAAGGCAAATTCGTTGTCGTTCAAACAGCTCCAGCTGTTAGAGCAACATTAGGTGAAGAATTTGGTATGCCTATTGGAACTCCTGTAACTGGTAAGATGGTTGCAGCACTTAAGAGATTAGGATTTGATAGAGTATATGATACTAACTTCGGTGCTGACTTAACAATCATGGAAGAAGCTACAGAACTTCTTAATAGAGTTAAAAACGGTGGCGTTTTACCAATGATTACTTCTTGTTCACCTGGTTGGATCAACTATGCTGAATATTATTATGGAGATCAATTAGATCATCTATCAAGTTGTAAATCACCTCATCAAATGCAAGGTGCTATCATTAAATCATACTTTGCTGAAAAGAACGGCTTAGATCCAAAAGATATCTTCGTTGTATCTATTATGCCTTGTACTGCAAAGAAGTTTGAAAAATCAAGAGATCAATTCAAACATGATGGAATCACTGATGTTGATGCCGTTTTAACAACAAGAGAACTTGCTAAATTAATTAAGCGTAGTGGTATTAACTTCACTAAACTTCCTGATGAAGAATTCGACCAAGACATTATGGGTGAATATAGTGGTGCTGGTGTTATCTTCGGTGCTACTGGTGGAGTAATGGAAGCTGCACTTAGAACTGCTTACTTCGTATTAGAAGGCAAAGAACACGAAGCAATCAAGTTTGAACAAGTTCGTGGTATGAAAGGTCTAAAAGAAGCTAGCTTCAAATTAGGTGGAATCGACATTAAAGTTGCTGTTGCATCTGGTATGAGAAACGCTAAAGTATTACTTGACCAAATCAGAGAAGGTAAGAGTCCTTACACATTCATTGAAATCATGTGCTGTCCTGGTGGATGTATCAATGGTGGAGGTCAACCATATGTTAAACCTCAATTCTTACCAAATGAAGACTTGAACATCTTAGATACTTACAGAGAAAAGAGAGCAAATGCATTATATTCTGAAGACGAAAGATTAACATTACGTCAATCTCATAACAATAGTCAAATCAAAGATTTATATGCTAAGTTCTTAGGCGAACCTAATTCAGAAAAAGCTCATCACTTATTACATACTACATATAATAAGACAAGAGTTAGATTCCCTGAAAAATAAAAATATAAGGATGGAGTAATCCATCCTTTTTTTGTATCAAAAAAGGACAAATTAATTGTCCTTTTTATTTTAATAATGTTATGAAGTGCCTTCCATATTTAATGATACCTTCATCTTCCATATTCTTTAATTCTCTAGATAGTGATGGACGAGGTACATTTATGATTTTAGCTAGTGTTTCTTTTGATGTTACATATATCGTTTTAGCTTTTTTCTTCTCGGTTTCTCTTTTAATAAAGAATAATATCTTTTCCCTTAGGGTTTTTTGTGCAAGGATTTTAATACGTAGCTGTAATAAAAGAGCATCATCTGACATTTTGTTTAAGTAACTAGATAAGAATGTGTCGTTTTCTTTTAGTAGTTTTATTAAGTCGTTCCTATTTATAAAAGCTACCTTTGATTCTTTTAAACAAGTGATGTTACCTAAATAATAGGGGTTAGATGAGAATAGTAAGAACTCTCCAAAAGAATCGCCACTCTCAATTGTTTTAATAGTGTATTCATTATCAATTAGAGTGTTTGTGGAAATGGAGATAGAGCCACTTATTAAATAGGCAATTGAAGTGCACTTATCTCCTTCATTAAAAATGATATCTCCTTTTTTATATGTTTTATATTTAACCATCTTTTTTTCATCATCTTTTAAAGCATCTAAAATAAACATAAAAAGCTCCTTTTGTAACATATGTTACGATATTAATATTATAACAATAATATAATATAGTTGTAAATAGGAGAAAAGAAATATGAAAAAATTATTTAGTTTATTTATTTTAGTTGTTATGTTGTTTTTTGCAGGTTGTGCAAATAAGGAAGTTAATAAGATCAAAATCTTAGTTCCAAGTGGAACACCACTTGTAGCAATTGGTGGAGTATTAGGTAATGAAAATTACGAAGTAGAAGTTGTTAGTGGTGCGGATTTACTTACTAGTGCCCTACTTGCAGGTGAATATGATATAGTACTAGCTCCAGTTACTGCTGCTAGTAAGCTTTATATTAACAAAGGAATCGATTATAAGTTTGCTTGTGCGATAAATTTAAGTTGTAATTATTTAGTTTCATTAAATGGATCAAAGCTAACTGATACTAAAGAACTTAAGATTTTAGCATATGGACAAAACAATACACCTGATATTGTTATGCGTGCTGCCCTAGCTAAATATCCTTCACTTAAGTACACTATTGATTACCAACAAGCCATCACTGATGTTGTTCCATTTATCATTAATGGTAGCGATTATGATTTCTTTTTAACAGCTGAGCCTACATTAACTCAACTTTCTATCAAATACAATTTAGAATTTGATGTTATTGATTTACAAAAAGAATTAGAAAGTGATTTATCTCTAATTCCTCAAGCAGGAATATTTGTTAATTCTAAATCAGAATTCCAAGCTGAGATTAAGACATTCTTAAAAGATGTTAAGAAAAATATCGAAGATTTAAATAAGAATCAAGATAAGTATTATGATAAAGTATCTAGTTACAATGAATTCTTCACTAAGCTTGGTAAAGAAGTATTAACTGCTAGCTTAACTAGAAGCAATATCAAATATGTTAATGCAAAAGATAATAAGGAGGCCCTAGATAAGTATTACGACTTCCTAAATAGTAGTAATGACAAGCTTCTAGGTGGAAAGAAGCCTGATGAAAACTTCTACTATTAAAAAGACATCGTTTTATATATTAGGTGTATTGTTAATAATACTTATTTGGATTGTATCTAGTTATATCATTAAAAATGATATTATTCTTCCTTCATTTAGTAGTGTTACTAAAAGCTTAGGAAATATGCTTATCTCTAAAGATACCTATGTTAATATCATAAATACAATTCTAAAACTCTTTTTAGTAATTATTATAGGGGTAGTAACATCTTTCCTACTTGCCCTACTTGGGTATAGGTTTGAAGCATTCAATTATTTTTTCAGCCCTTTTATTGCCTTATTTAGAACTGTCCCAGTAGCAACAATCTCAATTATCCTCCTTTTAATGATAGGAAATAAGAAAGCCCCTTATTTCATATGTTTATTGGTTGTACTTCCAATTCTTTATGAAGCATTTATCACTAGTTTAAAAGGGATAAATAAATCAATTATCGAAGAGACTAAGATGTTATCTAATATTACGCCTTTTATTATTTTTAAAGTATATCTACCAATAATAAGTCCATATGTCTTAAGTGCTATCGTTTCAACATTTGGCCTTGGTTTAAAAGTAATGGTAATGGCTGAATTCATTAGCCAAACACCAAACACTATTGGATATGCTCTAAATGAAGAGAAGATGTTTTTAGAAATGAGTAATGTGTTTAGTTGGACGATCATTCTAATAATCTTTATGCTAATTATCGAATTTGTTTTAAAGATGGTTCAAAAGAGAATTGAAGAAAAGTTTTAAAGAAAATGACTGACAATATCATTTTAATATGTCAGTCATTTTTCTTTCATGAATTTGACAATGTGTCATTTTTTTGTTAGAATAGAAAAAAAGGTGAAGAGTATGATATCACAGACATTTTTAAATTTAAAAGAAGATAAGAAAAATAGAATAATCAAAGCTGCTAAGAAAGAATTCAGTAGAGTTCCTCTCGATAAGGCACTTGTTTCAAACATCATTAGAGATAGTAATATTCCGAGAGGTTCTTTTTATCAATATTTTGAAAATATTGACGACTTATTTGTTTATATTATTGATGAGATCTATTTAGAGGCATTAGAAGAGTTAAAGATAAACGAAGATAATAAGGATAAGAATTATTTTGATATCTTAAAAAGCGAGTTCTTTAATGTTCTAACAATTCTAGATAATGGTGAGAATAGACAGTTCAATTTAAATATCTATATGTCATTTATTAATTCGAGCTTGCCTAATTCTAAATTGATTAAAGAGATGAATCGTTTGAAGAATAACGAAGACATTCCTAAAGACATCAAGGACTTACCTAATTCTAATATCTTTATGGGATTAATAGAGATGTCTTATATCACATGTTTGAATGATTTTATCTTAAAAGGTAAGAGCAAGGAAGATGTTTTTAGTGAATATAAGAACTATTTAGACTACATTAAACATACGATTATTAAGACTAACAATTTAGGAAAGTAAATCATTTCTTGTAAAACGATGGAAAAAGTGGTAGAATAATAAGGCAAGATTTTAGTAATGAACAATTAGGAGAAAAATATGAAGACATTTATTAAGAAATTATTATTAGTCATAATGGTGTTTGTGACAGTTTTTATATATGGATGTAGTTGCAAGGAAGATCCAAGCGATAATCCAGTATTTCCAAAGGATAAAGATGACGTTGTTTACATGACTGTTAAACAAGGTGAATTGACATATGACATCTATAAAAACGATATGTACATCAACATGAAGAATACTTATGGAACAGGTATTATTGTTGACTGGGCTGATGAACTTATTCTTAAGAGCATCGGTAAGAAGGATTTATATAATGCTTTGTTTGGTAAGAATGAGAAATTTGATACATACGATAATACACCTTATTGGGATTTGGTTAAGGAAAGCGATGTTACGGCTTTATACGAAGAAGAGAAGTTCCCTGATGGTAAGGATGGCATGTCAGATGATGAAATCAAAGCTAGAGAGAAAGTGTTCTCTGATAATTTTGCGGTATACGGATATTTTACTGAAGAAGATATCTTAAATTATTATCACAAGAAATTAGCTAAATTAATTATTTCTAAAGATTATCAAGAGTTGATTAGAAGCAGTATTGATTTTGAAAACACTCAATATCAAAATAGCTATTTAGGTAACTATTTCAATGAATTCTATATGATTTTAATTCCATTTAGTAGTGACGCTAGTTACACTAGTACACTAAAGAATATGGGAATTTCAGTTGTTGCTGGAACAGCTCAAACAGCCAAGTGGGTTTGGGATGATACAAAAGTTGACCTAACTACAAAAGAAATAGTTGATGCTTATATCGATCTATATGAAAAGAGTGGAATTTATAAACAAAGTGCTACTGAAAACAGCAAGTTAGTTAGTGGCGTTGATTACACTTTAGAAGATGGTAATTACGTATTTGATGTAACTAATAAAGGTAAATTATTTGCATCTAAAAGTACAGTTAAATATTTTGATGAAGAATTATATGACTATTTATCAAAGAACTTCACAGAATATAGTAAAGACGCTGATGGTAGTGATAATAGTTGGTACTGGGCTAGTGGCTACGAATTTGATGGAACATATTACACAGCATTATTATTAAAGAAGATCGACAAGATGCCTTACGAAGAAGCTAAGCCTTTAATTCGTGAAGTATTACTTGAAAGAGAAATTGATGATGACTATGCTGAAAGCACAATGTTAACATTAAGACAAGTATTTGGTCTAATGATTTACGATCAATTCTTACAAGCAGGATATCTTTCAACTTATGGAAGTGGATCTATTCCTGAACTAGAAGTAGATAACGGTAATGTTGTAGTTACATTTAAAGATACACTTCTTACTAAAGATGATTTATTTACATTACTTGATAAGAGATTTGGTGTTAATACTGCTATTGAATTAGTTAATTATTATAATGCTCTATATAATAAAGAAATCAATGATGTATATGATTTAACTAAAGAAAAAGCAACTGAAAGAATCTTGAATAAAGAAAGATGGGAATATGCTTGGGAAACAGCAGAGATGGAAAAGGCTGACTTTGAAGCAGGAACATATCTAAAATATGGTTATCCAGCAAGTTATGGTTGGGAAAACTTCTTAGAAGCAATCTACAATGTTCGTAGTACTCAAGAATTAGCATATCATTATTTAAGAGAAAACTGCTTATATGATTATATCGTTAAGAAATATAACATTAATAATTACGGTTATAATTCACTTCTTTGGGAAAGAATATATAATAAGATGCTAGAAATCGAAAAAGATTATCATTACTCAAGTGCTTTTGTTATCAATCTATATTACTTAGATGAAAATGGTAATAGAGTAGAAACTAGTAAATACAGTGAAACTCAAAAAGCATTAATTAAAGAATTCTATGAGAAGATTGTCGATTATCTAGATGAAGATATCGAAAACTATAATGATAAAACTAATGAATTAGTTGAATACTTCAACGATGCTGGTTATGAAATTAGAAAAGAAAACACTATTTTGTTTGCAGGTATTAACTTTGATAAATACAAGACTGCAGGTATCAATATTACTGTAGAGAACTTAACAAGCTTCTCATATGAAGATTTAAACGATGTACTTGCTCCAGTTGCTAAGGCAATTTGGGAAGAAGATCCTGAAGGCACTGTTCTTTATGGTAAAAAAGATGGTGGTTATGATTACTTAGAAGGACCAAAAGCATATTTTGTTTATGTTAACACTTCTACTTCACGTCCTATGGTTGTTGAAGATAGGACATTACCTACATTTGAAGAATGTGCTACTTACTTACAAAAATATCTAGCTGAAGAAGATAAAGAAGACTATGGTCTAAGCGAAGAAGTAATCGAACTTGTTGAAAAATATTACTTCCCAATCTATATTGAACAAATCGGTATTTATGCAACTGCCCTAATGTTCTATTATGACCAAGCAAATTATGAATTCAACTTCAAGTTAGCTAGTTACAATATTGATACATATAGAAAAATCTTGACTATCAATATTGAAGATTGCGAAGATAAGTTAGAATATGACTTGGTTTATTAATTAGTTTATAAACTTGGTTATTAATTTGATTACTAGTGGAGAAATCCACTAGTTTTTTTATTTGATTAAATTAGTTTTTTATCATATAATAAATAATGGATAAAGGAGACAAAAATGATAGATAAAAGTAGTGTGATTTTTGGTAATGAAATTGATAAGAAGACTATTAAAGGTGCTAATAAAAGTAAAGCCAAATATATCAAAAAATATGGTGATGATAGTGCTAGCGATTATAAAATAGCATTTAAGGATATTGATACCTTAGATTTTTTAGATGCTTCTAATATTATCTTTGGAGAAAGAAATGAAGCATTTAGTGATAATGCTTTGATTGTTGGAAACATTAGAATGGGATTTGGTCACTATCGTATTTCTATTGCGATGGCTAGTTGTGCTAAGGCTTTAGGTTATAAGCCTTATTGGCTTGACCTTGCTTCTTTTGATGCAACAGGTTCTAAGATGATTAGAGAGCAAAATGATATGTACTCACTAGCATCTAGAATTAGTCAAAAGTCACATTTATTTAATAAGATAGTATGGGAACCACTTAATAGTGAAGGTTTTAAAAAGATAACATACAACGCTAAAGACCAAAGAAATAGTGAACTACTTGTTCCAATCTTTAAAAACATTCCTAAAGATATTCCATATATTGCAACTCATGTTTGGCCAAGTCAAGGAGCAATTCATAGTGGGATGACACATGTTGTTAATGCGATTCCTGATAACTGGCCTATGGGATTACACTTATCAGAAGGTGCTATTCATGCTGTACAAACTCCTTTTGCTTATCTTGGCTATAAGATGCTAAATGGATTTAGTAAAGAACCATTAAAAGGAATAAGTGAAGATGATTTAAAGATGGTTGGATGCTTTGTTGATCATGAGTTATTAGTTGATTTACATGAAGATAACGCCAAGCGTATTTATAGATTAAATAATAACAAACCAGTTAGAATTTTAATGACTGTTGGTGGTGCTGGTGCTGGATTTGATATGTATCTAGCGATGGTTAAGCACTTACTTCCATACATTAAAGAAAAGAAGGTTGCTTTATTTATTAATTTTGGTGATCATAAGACAGTTTATGAAAAGTTACAAGAAAAACTTGGTGGATTTGAATCTAACAATTTCTTTAATGAATATAATAAATTAAAAGAATTTGCACATAATATTAAACAAGAAGATGTTAGTGGTATTTATTCAATATATAACGAAAACATCTTTGAAGCAGTTTATTCAACAAATCTTTTAATGCCAGTTAGTGATTTGCTTATCACTAAACCAAGTGAACTAGCATACTATCCAATTCCTAAATTATTTATGAAACACATCGGTGGTCATGAAGTTTATGGAGCAATTAATGGTAGAGAAAAAGGAGACGCTACTTTCGAGTGTCCAACAAAGAAATCTATTAATGAGATGTTAGATAGATTATTAACTGATAAAGAGATCTTAGTACATATGTGTCACCAAATAGATGAACTTAAAGATAAAGGTTTCTATGATGGTGGATATGAGTGTGTAAGGCTAGCAGTTAAAGGAAAATAACAAAAAAAGGATAAAAGATTTTATAGTCTTTTATCCTCTTTTTTTCATCTTTAAAAATTATATTATCTAACAGAGTTATAAACATCTGTAAATTCTTCTTTTGTAGCTTGTGATATTGTTTGAAGTGAATAATAGATATCATCTATAATCCAGTAGATTTCATAATTTGATGTGTTATGAATTGTATCTTCTTCGCTTAAGTCTTTTGTTACATTATCTATAGAAGTAGATGATACATAATAACTATTACCATTATATGTGAAATAATGTCTAGCTACTTTTGTATCACTTTCATATACGTATTTTTCATCTGTCACACTTAAGTTAGATGCTTTAATAGAGCATCCCGCATATTCATTTAGAGCGTCTAGTGAAGTAAAGTTCAAATCTTTGATTGAAGAAGGGTCAGGAGCTTCAGTTTCTGCATCAATTTGTCCTTCTTTTGGAACAGCTTCACTTTGAGGTTCGTTTGCTGGTTGATTTATTGAATCAGGATCTTCGTAATAACTTTCTCCTTCAGCATTGCTTTTTGAAGGAAGAGGACTAGAGTCCATTGCAGGAGCAAATGACTTCTTAGTTCCTGAAGAGATGATTGGAATAGCAATAGCTACAGCAATCACTAAAACCGCAAAGCTAATGGCATAGCGAACCTTGAAGGTGAAGTGTCTTTTAGGTTTACTTCTAACTAAAGCAGCGCTTTTTGCTTCATCCTCTATTTTTTCATATATATCAGGAATATCAAATTCTTGATTCTTGTAAGCTTGTATTTCTTTTTTGAGGTCTTTAACTTTCATTTTAAAGGTTCTCCTTTATCTTACTTATGGCATTTTTGTAGATGAAATAAACTGTAGATAGTGGCATATCTAAGTTTGAGGCGATGTCTTTAAATTTAGTATTTAAGACAATGTGCAAGAAGAAGATCTCTTTTTCGGTTTCATCATCAAGTAATCGCATCGCATCATCGATTATTGAATTGTTAGGTGATTCAGTAAACAAATATGCTTCTTCCACTTCATCAACAATTGTTTCTTTCTTATATTTGTTATAGTAGTTTATTGCAAGATTACGAGCGATTGTTGAAATCCAAGCACTAAAGTTGGTATTTTCTTTGTACATGTCGATTGAAGAAATAGCTTTCATATATGTATCTTGCATTAAATCCGCAATAACTTCTTTGTTTTTGATGATATTGTAGATAGATAGATACACGCTCTTTTTCGTTTCTTCGTAAATTATATCGAACGCATCGCCGTTACCACTTTTGTATAAACTAACGTAATGTTCTAACTCACGTGGTTTCATAATGTCCTTTCCACGATACAATAATATAACAATTTACTGTTCGTTTTTTCTAATAATTTTATAAAAATATTTACTAACCATCATGAAGCCTAAATCAGTTTGATGAATTCCATCAACTGTTACTTCATATTTGTCATCTTTTATTATCTTTTCTCCATCAATATAGATTACTTTTTCATCATTTAGTTTCTTAACAATTCTTTTATGTAAAGCTTTTTGTTTAAGCTGTGCTTTATGAAAGTCGCTATTTACTAGTTCATAAGGGTTAGGATAGTGACTTAATACATACATTATGGCATCAGGATTAGCATCTTTTAAGACTTTCAAAAAGTCATATAGCTTTTCTTTAGTCCTAGCGTATGTGTTATTTGATTCTGATTCAATGATTATGTATTTTACATTTTTAATTTTAGATAAAGTATATGCTACTTCGATATCTAAGTGAGCATTGCCACTAAAACCAAAATTATATACTTCATATTTTTTAAGCAAGCGCTCTAAAATTGCACTACTACTCATAGCTCCACGGGTTGCACATCCACCTTGAGAGATAGATGTGCCGTACCAAATGATTGCATCACGTCTTAAGTCGTTAGGATTAACAATTTTAGCGTTATAATCAAATCCGATCTCTAAACTTAATAAAGATACATATATTGGTAAATATAATCTAAATTCCTTTATGCCATCATCTAGATTTTTAACCATAGTGATTTCAAATTCAGCACGATTTACTTTTGTTGTGGAAAGGAAGATATATTCATCCTTAACTTTTACATATAAATCAAGTCCACACTGGCCACATGCGCTCATATGAGCCATGTAACTAGCGCTAGAGTTTTTTACTCTAACTGATATTGATTTAGAATCTGTTAGAAATGAAACATAGGCTCCGCTTGGGTGAGATGCTAAAGCTTTTAAGTTGTCACGAGTTTCTAGGGTGTCTGGGAGTCGATGATAGTTTTTGTTTTCCTTGCACCAGTATAGCCCGTGGACTGTAAAGTTATCACTTAATGCATCAATCCATTTGGTTTCGTTTTGTTCTAAGACGCTATCTGCCATATTCTTGTCTATTTTTTTAATATCATTAATTTTAGTACTCATTATTCCTTACCTCTTGTATAATTATACAATAAAATGGCCTAATAATAAAGAAAAGGAGCCAAAAGGGTGAAATAAAATGAATTATTAAAAAAATAATATTTTGCTTGATTTTAAAAAAATGGTATAATAAATAAGTAGGGATATCAAAATATGAGAAAACATGTATATTTGTTACTGGTTTTACTCTTTGGTGTTTTGCTTTTTGCTTGTTCATCTAATGAAATAATAGAACAAGTAGAAAAAGAAAAAGAGCCAGATATAGTAGATGATATAAAAGAAGATGAACCAGTAGAAGATGAAGAAATCTTACCCGAGGAGATCGCTATTAACAATTGGGTTAGAGAGATCACTGTTGGGGAAGAAGTCAATCTAGAAGTAAAGTTACTTCCAGATGATGCTACTAATAAAGATATTAAATATTCATCAAGTGATGAAAATGTATTAGTAATTATTAATGGAATTATTAAAGGTATAAGTCCAGGGGTAGCTAAGATAAGAATCGAAGCTGTATCTAACTCAAGTGCTAATCTTTCATTTGATGTAACAGTTAAAGAGAAAGCGCAAGAAACTTTAGAAGTTAGTGATGATGAAGTAACACTTCATGTTGGTGATACATATAAAATAGAATATGAGGTAACCAATACTACTTCTAAAGCTGAGTTCTATTCTAAAGACTTAGATTATATAAGCTTAGATAGAAACGGTCTTGTTACTGCTTTTGAAGTTGGGAAAGCTACTGTTACTGTAACGCTTGGTGATATTAAGAAAGATATAGTATTTAATATTATCGAAAGAGAAAAAACTAGCGAAGAGATTATCGATGAAGTAATAAAAGGAATTAAAATACCTGATGTTACAAGTGAAGATATCGAATTACCTGATATTGTTGATGGAGTGCTAATCGATTGGACTTCATCAAACAGAGCCGTTTTAAGCGATAAAGGAGAAGTGTATTACACTGAAAATATCGTTCTAGTTAAGCTTTATGCTACGTTCACTCATGGCGATGAAGATGTTGATAAGACTTATGTTATTAATGTTAAGCCATGGAGTGTAGAAAGAAGAATACAAGAAGTATTTGATAGTATAGAGATTGAAAGTGTCGTGTCTAGTAATCTAACATTAGCTACAGAATACAAATATGGTGTTAAAGCAGAATGGGAGAGTAGTAGAAGTGATGTCATTTCACCAAGTGGTGAAGTTAGTTTTAAAGAAAATGAGATTGATGTTATATTAAAAGTAAAATTATTCGTGGGAGAGAGCAACATGGAAAAGAAATTTACAGTAAAGACAATCGCTACAAAGAAGATGAACTTGCATTATTTTGTTGAAAGAGCAGAAGAATTCAATGCTAAGACTATGCATGGATTAGAGCTTAAAGATGGTAAGATCGTTTTAGAAGAAGGAGAAGTTTACGGATACTACGATTCAGCAATCTATGAAACTTTGAAATTCAAAGAGTTAGTTGGATCATGGGCTGCAATAACTGGTAAGAACGCTACTTGTGAACTCCTAGTTAAAGTTAGAGTTGGAAAGAACTGGAGCAAATACTTCACATATGGTATTTGGGGACTTGGAAGAAACAACCTTTACTATAACCAAAACGATGTAATGGCTAAAATGGATACTGATGAGATCTTAGTACCTACTAATGATGGTTGTGCTTACCAATATCGTATTATTTTAAGACGTGATAATGTTGAAGTGGAAAGCCCTGTTTTATCACTTGTAGCTATAACTATGAGACTAACAGATGAAAACTACACATATGATGTAGATACTTCTAAACTTCCAACATTCGTAGATTATGATGTTCCTAAAGTAAATCAAAATGTTGTT
Organism: Bacilli bacterium; assembly: GCA_918272565.1. Classification (GTDB taxonomy): domain Bacteria; phylum Bacillota_I; class Bacilli_A; order ML615J-28; family CAG-698; genus Tener-01. The sequence continues at coordinate 34,830 of CAKJYW010000006.1, read as the reverse complement.
CCTGAAATTGGAAGTGTTATTTGTAGTGCCACTACTTCAACAATGCTACTTAAGTGGAAAGGTTTAGATTTCTCTGATAAAGACGAATATGAAAACAGATATATCGCAGGTTTAGTTGCTGACCGTGGACACAATAACCCTACATATGGTAACTGGGTATATAACACAGCCACAATCGCAGCTTTCGGCTTTGATAGCTATGTTCGTCATATGGTTAGTTGGGAAGAGCTAAAATGGCATTTAGCTAATGTTGGTCCTGTTGGCGCTTCTGTTAAAGGTAACATCGGTGGATTGTATGATACAGGAGGACACTTGATTGTTGTTAGAGGCTATAGAGAAGTTGATGGCCAAACAATCGTTATTATCAATGACCCTAACATTAATAACCGCTTTGGAAACGATAAGAATGGCAACCCATTATTCGTTTATTATGAAGTCACACTAAGTCAATTTATGTCATTCTGGCGTAAAACAGCTTATATTATTGAATAATTAAATGTCCCACTTGGTGGGACTTTTTTTTGTATCCTTTTAAATGTCGATTAAAAATGATATAATTTTTAATATAGAGGCACATATTATGGCAAAGAATTTAGATTACATCGCTATCGATTTTGAAACAGCCAACTCCAAACCTACTAGTGCTTGTAGCATCGGGCTTGTGGGGGTGGTGAATGATAAAGTGGTATTAGAAGAATATTATTTAATTAACCCCCAAGAAGAATTTAATCCATATAATATTGAAATTCATCATATACTACCGACTGATGTAGAAGGTGAAGATACCTTCGATAAAGTTTGGGAAAAGATTAAAGGCTATTTTAATGATACAACTGTTATTAGTCACAACGCGATGTTTGATTTTTGGGTTTTAAAATCACTAATAGAAAAATATAATCTAGAACGTCCTAATATTAAAATTGCATGTACTCTAAAAATTAGTGAAAAAGTATGGAAAGAGGGATTACCTAACCATAAACTTGGTACCATTAGTAAATATTTAGAAGTAGAACATAACTATCACAACGCTCTATCTGATGCTTATATTTGTACTGAGATTATTAAAAGAAGTGAGATTATAACTAACACGAGTTGCCTAGATGAAGTTATGGAATCACTCGGTTTACTTTATGGTAGATATAATAATGAAAGGTTTTATCTACCTAAAACGAGGTTTAGAAAGATTAATGAAGATGCTCCTAGTAACTATTTTAAAGGGAAGGTCGTATCAATCATTGGTAAACCCCTTACTTTAACCAAGAAGAAGGTGTTTGAAATCTTAGAAATTAAGGGAGCGATTATTAATAATGGTGTAGATAGAAGTACGGACGCAGTTATTATCTTTAATGGTGCTAAAAAAAGCGATCTAATTGCTTTAAGTAAAGTTAAAGAAAGCCATGAAGTAAAGGAAATAAATGAAGAGGAGTTTTTAAAACTTACTAATGAATAATATTATTGAAAGAAAGGTAAATATAGATAAAAACTTTGATTTAAAGAACTATTTAGATAGTATCCATTTACCTAAAAAGGTAAGTAGCGAACTAATTAATAAAGGTTTAGTTAAAGTAGAGAAAAACAAAGTCTTATTTGATTTAGCTGAATACGATAAAAACGATATTGAACCAGTCGATATTCCTATTGATATCGTCTATGAAGATAGCGATATTGTAGTTATAAAGAAGGGTAGAGGGATATTAATTCATAGTGATGGTAACACAAATGATACACTTCTTAACGCTTTATCGTTTTACCTACTTAATAAAGGTTATAAATTAAAACCAAGAAGCGTCCATCGAATAGACTATGATACGATTGGTTTAGTCTTATTTAGTAAAAATATCATTTCTTATTATCATCTATTCTATCAGATGGAGCAGGAGATGATTAAGAAGAAATATTATTTAGTAGTTGGTGGTTTACTTAATAGTGGTGTAATAGAAAAGCCAATTGGTAAAAATAGACATAAGAATAATTGTTACATTGTTACTAAAAGTGGTAAGCGCGCTAAAACAGTTTATGAAAAGTTAGATTATAAAGATAATAAAACCCTGCTTGTAGCCACAATCACTACTGGTAGAACGCATCAGATTAGGGTTCATATGGCATATTTAAATCACCCTATTATAGGTGATAAGATATATGGGGTAGGAGAAAAGTTGATGTTAGAAAGTTTCTATTTAGGTTTTTTATCTCCTATAAATAATAAATATTTAGAAATTAAAATAGATAACGAATTGGAATTTTAATTATGGAAAATAGTTTAAAGATGTCTCATAATGTAATAGAAGAGTGTGTAAACAGTGGTAGTGTAGTAATTGATGCTACATGTGGTGCTGGTAATGATACTTTATTTTTAGCTAAATTAGCAAAAAGAGTCTATGCATTTGATATTCAAGTTGATGCTATTAATAAAACTAAAGAAAAATGTGCTAACTTTAATAATATTACATATATAAATGATAGCCATGAGAATGTTTTAATGTATGTTAATGATATGGTTGATGCAGCAATCTTTAATTTGGGGTACTTACCTAAGTCAAATCATGCTATTTTTACTAAAAGTGCAGCTACTATTAAAGCAATAGAAGATATCTTATCGATTTTAAACAAAGGTGGTAGGATTAGTATTGTAGCTTACCCCGGATTTAAGGAAGGAAAAGAAGAAAAAGAGGCGTTAGAAGAATATCTAAAAACACTAGATCAAAAGACTTATAACGCATCAAAATATGAGTTTTTAAATCAAATAAATGACCCACCAATTTTATATGTAATTGAGAGGATAAGCCTATGAGAACGTTTATTGGAATTTCACTTTCTGACGTTGCTTTAACTCGGTGCGTAAAATTACAAGAAGGACTTGTAAAAAGCGGCGTGAGGGGCAATTTCACGGCAAAATCGAACATCCACGTGACATTAGAGTTCTTAGGTGAGCAAAATGAAGAAAATATCAAAAAAATCATCAAAATAATGGAAAATATAGAATTTAATAAATTTTCTATTAAAATCACTAAATTAACTGATCTAAAAGATATGGTTATTTTAGAAGTTGAAAAAAGTGAAGAATTAATTAAATTACAAATCGCTTTGCATGATAGGCTAAAGGATGAAGGATTTAGGATAGAAGATAGGCCTTATTACCCTCATATTACTTTAGTTAGAGAAGCAAAAATGAAGATAAATAAGGATATTTTAATTGAAAGTGAGATTAGAGAAGTCACTTTATTTTCCTCAACTAGGATAAATAATAGATTAGTTTATAATCCAATATATAAAAGAGGCTAATTATGGAGTTTATTTATAATAAAAAGCTTAATTTAAAGATAAGTAGAATAGGTTTTGGTGGTATTCCTATCCAAAATTCGAGTGTTGAAAACGCGAAAGATGTAATTGATGAGCTTATACGAAGCAATGTTAATTATATTGATAGTGCAAGAGGCTATAAAGAAAGCGAAAAGATAATCGGAGAAGCAATTAAAGGTAGAAGAAGTTCCTTTATCCTCGCCACAAAATCTATGGCTAGAACATATGAAGCGATGAAAAAAGATATCGAGGTAAGTTTAGGTAACTTTCAAACTGATTATATCGATATTTACCAGCTTCATAACCCTAATATGGAGGCTTTGGAGCTTTGTTTAAGTGATGAGGGAGCGTATCGTGCCCTAAAAGAAGCTAAGAATGAAGGGAAAATTGGCCATATTGGAATAACTAACCATTCACTTGAAGTATTAAATAAGGCAATTGATACAGGTTTATTTGAAACTGTGATGTATCCATTTAATATTGTTGAAGACCAAGGGAAAGAAATGTTTGATAGATGTAAGAGTCTAGGTATTTTAACTATTGCTATGAAGCCTGTAGCTGGTGGAGCAATAGATAATAAACGCCTTGCTATTAAATATCTATTAAATGAAGATATTGACGTTATAATTCCTGGGATGAAAGATAAGAATGAAGTAATAGAAAATGTTAATATCAAAAAAGAAGCGCTTTATGATAGTGAACTAGCTGAAGTAAAGAGGATTAAAGAAGATTTAAGTGGAGATTTTTGTAGAAGGTGTGGGTACTGTGCACCATGCAGTGTAGGAATAGATATTCCTAATTGCTTTGTATTTGAAGGATATTTTAAAAAATATGATTTAAAAGACTGGGCGATAGAAAGATATGCTTCTCTTAAGCACCATGCTAGTGAGTGCATTGAGTGTGGAATGTGTGAAAGTCGCTGTCCGTATAATCTAAAAATCATCGAAAAATTAAAAGAAGTAAGGAAGACATTTGGAAAATGAGAAAAGTATTAATTGTTTTTATTTCTCTAATCGCTATTTTTCTCTTATCTTGTGAAAAGCAAGTAAAAGAAGATATCTACTATACGTTTAATTACGAAGACGCTTATGGCGGAGAGCTTGTTGGGCCGTTAACTCAAAATGTAAAAGAGGGAGAAAGCGGAGCAATGGTAGAAGCTATTCCTGATTATTGCTATGATTTTGTATCTTGGAGTGATGGTATAAAAGATAATCCAAGATTTGATGTGGGAGAAAAAGATATTAGCGTCTATCCAATTTATGAAAAAGTGGTATTTGAATATCCACTAATTTCGATAGAAACTAAAGACCATCAAAAGATTACATCTAAAGAAACATATGTAAGTTGTAAGGTAAGTGTTACATCCAATGAACACCAAGAATATGAAATTGATAATGTAGAAGCAAAGATTAAAGGTAGAGGCAACTCTACTTGGGGAATGCCTAAAAAGCCATATAAGCTTAAATTTAGTGAAAAACAAGATTTCTTGGGTATGGGTAGTGCTAAAGAATTCACTCTAATTGCTAATTATTGTGATAAGAGCCTAATAAGAAATTATTTAGCTTATAAGATTGGAGCATTAATTGGTGTTAGATATACTACTGAAGTTAGGCTTGTTGAAGTGGTGTTAAATGGGGAATATGTTGGACTTTATTTAGTGTGTGAACAAAACGAAGTAAAGACTAATAGAGTTGAACTAGACACTGAGAAAGATGATTCATATTTCATTGAACTTGATAGTAGAGCTAAAGAAGATGGACTAGAGCTAGACAAAGAATATTTTGTGATTGATAACAAAATGTATGTTATTAAGCACCCTGACACTGAAGAAGAAGATTTTACTAAAGAGAAATGTAAAGAAATAAAAGATTTCTTTTTAAATGCCTATAATATTGTTAAAGGTGATGACTATAGTAAGATATGTGAAGTGATTGATGTTGAAAACTTTGCTTTATCTTATATCGTTTATGAACTTTTTAACAATGTTGATGTCGGTTTTGCTAGCTGGTATTTATATCGTGATAGTGGTGGTAAAATTGGAAATGGTCCATTGTGGGACTTTGATATAAGCTGTGGTAATGTTGATTACAATGATGATTGTAAGAAATATAATAACTTGTATGCTAAAAAAGCTAATCCATGGTTTAATAATCTATTAAAACATGAAGAATTCCAAGCTTTAGTAAAAGAAAAGTTAGAACTATATAGAGAAGAAATCTCTGAAGAGATCTTAGTAGATGTTTCTGAATGTATGGACTATAGGGATTCTTTCAATAGGAATTTTGAAAAGTGGGATATCATGGGCGTATATGTTTGGCCAAATCCTAGAACTATCGTTAATCTAACTACTTGGGATGATCAAGTTGATTATTTAGTTAAGTGGTTACTTAATAGCTTAAATTATATGTGTGAAAAATATGAGGTAAATAAATGAAACTAGAATTTAAGAATAAAGAATATGAAAGAATAGATAACTTTAAAGGTGGAGAAGGCCACATTATGGCTAAGATGTTCTTTGATGGGAAGAATAGGGTTCTGATTGCTAAGGTGGAACCAGGTTCTTCAATTGGAGTTCACACTCATGAAACTAACGCCGAAATGATTTTTATTGAAAAAGGTGAACCTCTATTTATTATAGATGGTAGGGAAGAGCGATTAGAAGCCGGAAATGTGCATTATTGCCCTAAAGGATCAACTCATACGATGATTAATGACACAGATGAAGTGATTGAAATTAAAGCTGTCATCTTTGAACAATAAAAAATATTTTACTAATTATTTAAGTAGTGATATAATAAAAACGTATAATTTCAGGCAAAGGAGAGAATTATGGGAAGAGCACATGAAGTTAGAGCCGCTTCTATGGCAAAGACTGCGGCAATCAAAAGTAAACAAAATGCCAAATACGCAAAAGCTATCTATGTAGCTGCAAAGAGTGGGCTTCCTGATCCTGACGTTAATCAAGCTCTTAAGAAAGAGATTGATAAGGCTAAACGTGAACATATTCCTGCTGACGTAATAAAAAGAGCCATCGAAAAAGCTAAAGGTGGACAAGGAGAAGCATATAACTTCGTTCGTTATGAAGGATTTGGACCAGGGGACACTATGGTTATCGTCGACTGTTTAACAGACAATGTTAATCGTACTTACACATCTGTTAAAGTTGGATTTAGTCACTGTGGATTTAAATTAGGTGTAAATGGATGCGTAGCTTATAATTTTGATAGCGTTGCATTATTCACATTCAAAGGTCACACTGACGAAGAAGTATTAGATGCTTTAGTTTTAGCAGACTGCGATGTAACTGATGTTGAAGTTGATGAAGAATACGTTACAGTAATCGCTCCTCAAAGCGAATACGCTAAGATTCGTCAAGCATTAATCGATGCATTTGGCGAAATCGAATTCGATGAGGATGAAACTACTTGGCTTGCTCATGAACAAGTTGAGTTAAGTAATCCAGAAGACATTCGTAAATTCCGTAAGTTCATGGACGAAATGGATGAAAACGAAGATGTTCAAAATGTTTATCACAATGCTACAATCATAGAAGAATAAAATAAGAAGGAGAAATCATGTTAGAATTTTTAAAATGTAAACACTGCGGACAGATTATTAAGAAGATTAAAGACACTGGTGTACCTGTTATTTGTTGTGGAGAAAAGATGGAGTTGATTACTCCTAATACAACTGATGCATCTAATGAGAAGCATGTTCCAGTTGTAGCTGTAGACGGACAATTAGTTACTGTAACTGTTGGATCAGTTGAACATCCAATGGTTAAGGAACATTTCATTGAATGGGTTATTCTAGAAACTAATCTAGGATCATACAAGATGATATTAAAACCAGATGATAAGCCAGTTGCCACTTTCAACTTGAGAAAAGGTGAAGTAGTATTACATAGTTATGCTTATTGCAATCTTCATGGTTTATGGATGAACAAATAAAAAAGATTACCAAATTGTTGGAAAAACCAATGATTTGGTATTTTTTTACGCTTTTTAAAAAAACTTGTTCGTTCAACTTGAACGAACAAGTTTATAAAACAAAAAAAGTGGATAATCATTTAACTGATCATCCACTATTATTTTATTCCATGAATTGTTCAATATAGTATTCTACAAATTCATAGATACTATCAAAGCCTAGAATACCTAAAACGATTCCTAGAATAACTGATGCTATGAATCCAATAATTATACCAGCAAGAGCAAAGCCAAAACCTTTTCTTGCTTTTTCGTATTTTTCTTCATCTTTAGTTTTCTTTCCTAGAATACTAAATACTAATCCTGGGATAGCTATTTCTAATCCAATTGTAATAAATGATAGAATGAAGCCTAATAAACCTAGGATATAACCTATTGTAGCAAATGCTTTCCAAGGTCCACGTTCTCCTTGGGTTTCATTAAAGTCTTCAACTTCTTCAGCTTCTAATGCTTCAGTTTCTTGAACTTCAAGTTCTTGGCTTTCAATCTCTGCTCCGCAGTATGGACAGAACTTTGCATCGTTATCAATTAATTTACCACATTTATCGCAATACATTTTGTATACCTCCTATTTATAAACTAGATATATTATACCAAAAGAGAAGCAAAAAGTAAAGATTAGGGATTTTACAAATAGGAAATATTTGTTTGAATTTATAATATATTACCAGATTATTGAAAAAATGAAAACGGATGCATTGAAATTATTTTCAAAAATAGTTTGACAAAAAAGGGTGTTTTTGGTATAATTCATGAGGTTATGGACTGACTGTGATATGCGAGGTTGCTGACACACACGGATGTATTGCCAAGAACCGGTGGAGTTAGGGAATTCGCATGGAGTCATTACATTTCAAAGAAAATGTAAGAGGAGGAATAAAAAAATGGCAAAAACTGCGTTAAGAATCAAATTAGTTTCTTACGATCACAGACTTATCGATGAGTCTGCAAGAAGAATTGTTGAAACTGCGAAGAAGACTGGTGCAAAAGTATCTGGTCCTATTCCACTACCAACAGAAAAAGAAGTCTTCACAATCATTCGTTCACCACACAAGTACAAAGACAGTCGTGAACAATTTGAAAGAAGAACTCACAAACGTCTAATCGACATCGTTGAGACAACACCTAAAACTATGGATGCTCTAATCCACTTAGAAATCCCTGCTGGTGTTGATATCATCTTAAAGTAATGAGTATTTAAGGAGGAAAAACTCATGGCCAAAGGAATCTTAGGTAAAAAAATTGGTATGACACAAATTTTTTCAACTAAAGGAGAACTTGTTCCAGTAACTGTTATCGAAGTTACTCCTAATGTTGTTTTACAAAAGAAGACAGCTGAGACAGATGGTTATCAAGCTGTTCAACTAGGTTTCTGCGATAAGAAAGCAAATCTTAGCAACAAACCTGAAACAGGACATGCTCAAAAAGCTGCGACTTCCCCTAAGCGCTTCATCAAAGAATTCGCTGGAGAAGAAATGTCAGTCTTTGAAGTAGGTCAAGAGGTTAAAGCTAATATATTCGCAGAAGGCGAAATCGTTGATGTAACTGGTACTAGTAAAGGTAAAGGTTACGCCGGCGTAATCAAACGTCACAACTTCCATAGAGGACCTATGGCTCATGGTTCTGGATACCATAGAGGTACTGGTTCAATGGGTTCTATTGATGCTGCACGTATCAAGAAAGGTAAGAAGTTAGCTGGTCGTATGGGTGGAGAACAAGTTACTGTTCAAAACTTAGAAGTTGTTAAAGTTGATTTAGAGAAAAATGTAATGCTTATCAGAGGTAATGTTCCTGGTGCTAAGAACTCTTTCGTAGTAGTAACTAGTGGAGTTAAAAAAGGTAACCAAGCTATCAACCCTGAAGCTTTAGCTTAAGAAAGGAGAAATGAAAGATGCCTAGTATCGTTGTTTATAATCAAACAGGTGCAGAAGAAGGTAAATTGACTCTTAAGAAGGAAATCTTCGGAATCGAACCTAATATGCAAGTTGTTTATGACGTTGTTAATGCTGAAAGAGCAAGCATGCGTCAAGGTACTCATAAGACAAAGAACCGTACTGAAGTAAGCGGTGGTGGAAAGAAGCCATGGCGTCAAAAAGGTACTGGTCGTGCTCGTCAAGGATCTACAAGAGCTCCTCAATGGCGTGGTGGTGGTGTAGTATTTGGACCTACTCCAAGAGATTACACACAAAAAGTTAACAAGAAAGTTGTTAAACTTGCTGTTAAATCATTATTATCAAGTAGATGCGCTAGTAAAGATTTAGTTGTTGTTGATGAATTCAAATTAGAAGATTTCAAGACTAAGACATTAGTTCAAATCTTAAAGAACTTAAATGTTACTGGAAAGACTCTAGTTATTACAGCAGAAGAAGATTTCAACTTATTCGTTGCTGGAAGCAATCTTCCAAACGTATATGTTCAAACTAAAGATCATTTAAGCGTTTATGATTTAATCAATGCTGATAAGTATGTTATTACTAAAGCAGCAATCAAGAAATATGAGGAGGATCTTAAATAATGAAAAATCCTTATGATATTATCGTTCGTCAATTGATTACTGAAAAAAGCACTAACCTTGTTGAAAAAGGTAAATACACTTTCGAAGTAAAACAAGGAACAAACAAAGTAGAAGTTAAGAAAGCAGTTGAAGCTGCATTCAATGTTAAAGTTGTTGATGTTAACATCATTAATGTTAGAAAGAAAGCACGTCGTGTTGGTAGATTCTCAGGATTCCGTCCTGCAGTAAGAAAAGCTATCGTTACATTAGCTGAAGGCCAAACTCTAGACGTATTCGAAATTTAATAGGAGGAAGAAAAGATGCCTGTTAAGAAATATAATCCGACTACAAATGGTCGCCGTAATATGAGTGTACTTGTAAATGATGAAATTACTTGCAGTACTCCAGAAAAGAGCCTTTTAGTTACATTAAACAAAAAAGGTGGACGTAACAACACTGGTAAAATCACAGTACGTCATCAAGGCGGTGGACACAAACAAAAATATCGTATCATTGATTTCAAACGTGACAAGTTCGACATTGAAGGTAAAGTTGCCACAATCGAATATGATCCTAATAGAAGTGCAAATATCGCTTTAATCAACTATGTTGATGGTGAAAAGAGATATATCATTGCTCCTAAAGGAATCAAAGTTGGTCAAAAGATCGTTTCTAGTGAAAACGCAGATATCATCATTGGTAATGCATTACCACTTGAAAAGATCCCTGTTGGTACAGTTATCCACAACATTGAAATGCATCCAGGACATGGTGCACAACTTGTTCGTTCAGCTGGTGCTAGCGCTCAAATCTTGGGTCGTGAAGGTAAATACGTATTAGTACGTTTAACAAGCGGCGAAGTTAGAAAGATTTTAGGCGTTTGCTACGCTGTAATCGGTGAAGTTGGAAATGCTGACCATATGAACGTTAACATTGGTAAAGCTGGTAGAACTCGTTACTTAGGAATTCGTCCTACAGTTCGTGGTTCTGTTATGAACCCTAACGATCACCCTCATGGTGGTGGTGAAGGTAGAGCACCTATCGGTCGTAAGGCTCCACTTACTCCTTGGGGTAAAGTTGCACTTGGTCTTAAGACTCGTAATAAGAAGAAAAAATCTAGCGACTTAATCGTACGTCGTCGTAACGGATAGAAAGGAGATAAATTATGGCACGTTCACTTAAAAAAGGACCTTTTATTGATGAACATTTACTAAAGAAAGTAGAATCAAGCGAAGGCAATAAGAAAGTTATTCAAACATGGTCACGTCGTTCTACAATTTATCCTCAATTTATCGGTAAGACAATCGCTGTTTACAATGGTAAAGTTCATGTTCCAGTATATGTTACTGAGGATATGGTAGGACACAAATTAGGAGAATTCGCTCCAACAAGAACTTACCGTGGACACGGTAAAGATAAGGTAGCTGCTAAGTAAGGAGGAAAATGATTATGGAAGCAAAAGCAATCGCAAAAACTGTTCGTATCGCCCCTCGTAAAGTTCGCTTAGTTGTAGACCTTGTTAGAGGAAAAGATGTTAAAGAAGCTCAAAACATCTTAAAATTCACTCCACGTGGAGCAAGTCAAATCGTATTAAAAGTTTTAAATTCAGCAAAAGCAAATGCTGTTAATAATAACAAGATGGATGAAAAGAAGTTATTCGTTAAAGAAGTATTCGTTAACGAAGGACCTACTCTAAAACGTTATTTACCTAGAGCTAAAGGTAGCGCTAATTCACTTTTAAAGAGAACTAGTCATATCACTATCGTTCTTGGAGAAAGGGAATAGGAGGAAAATCATGGGACAAAAGGTTAATCCAATAGGTTTAAGATTAGGATTCATCAAAGATTGGGAATCTAAATGGTATGCAGATAAGAAAGAAGTTCCTGCACTATTAAATGAAGATTTGATGATTCGTAAAGAAATCGAAGAATTCTATAAGAAGGCTTACGTATCAAGAGTTGAAATCGAAAGAACTAAGACTAAAGTTATGTTAACTCTTTATACTGCTAAACCTGGTGTTGTAATCGGACGTGAAGGTTCAACAAAGAGCCAAATCGTTGATTTATTACAAAAGAAAACTGGTAAGACAATTTTCTTAAATGTTGTTGAAATTAAGAACCCTGATTTAGATGCTACATTAGTTGCTCGTTCAATCGCTGAACAACTAGAAAATCGTGCGTCATTCCGTCGTGTTCAAAAGATGGCTATCTCTAAGACAATGAAAGCTGGAGCTAAAGGTATTAAGACTTCTATCTCTGGTCGTCTTGGTGGCGCTGAAATGGCAAATAGAGAAGGATATAGTGAAGGTACTGTTCCTCTACATACTTTAAGAGCTGATGTTGATTATGCAACAGCTGAAGCTAACACTACTTATGGTAAGTTAGGTATTAAAGTTTGGATTTGTAAAGGTGAAGTTCTTCCTACTAAAAAGAATAAGAAGGAGGCTAACTAATTATGTTAATGCCTAAAAGAACTAAGTACCGTCGTCCTCATCGCGTAAGCTTTGAAGGAAAAGCAAAAGGTGCTAAGAATGTAGATTTTGGTGATTTCGGACTACAAGCACTTCAAGGAGCTTGGATTACTGCCAATCAAATTGAAGCAGCCCGTATCGCTATGACTCGTTATATGAAGCGTGAAGGTTCTGTATACATTCGTATATTCCCTCATATGTCAATGACTAAGAAACCTCTTGCCGTTCGTCAAGGTGGAGGTAAAGGTGCTCCTGATAGATACGTAGCAGTTGTTAAAAAAGGTACTGTTATGTTTGAAATCGGTGGTGTAAGTGAAGAAATCGCACGTGAAGCTTTAAGATTAGCATCACATAAATTACCAATCACTACAAAAGTAGTAGTTAGAGAAAGTGGTGACAGATAATGGCAAGAAAAGAAAAACAAGTTGTAGCTCCTGTTAAGAAAGTTTCAGAAGCTGAAAAGATTCGTCAAATGGAAAACGCCGCTATCGAAGAAAAGATTATTGAATTGAAACAAGAATTATTCAACTTACGTTTGCAAGCAGCAGTTGGTAAATTAGAAAATACTGCTCAATTAGGTAAGATCAAAAAGCAAATTGCTCGTATGAAGACTGTTCTTACTGAACGCGCAAACGCTAACGAATAAGGAGGCTTATCATGGAAGAAAGAAATCAAAGAAGAGTATATACAGGAAAAGTTGTTTCTACTAAAGAAGATAAGACTATTAAAGTTTTAGTTACAACATATCGTAAGCATCCTCTATACGGAAAACGTATTGAGAAGACTAAGAAGTTTACTGCACATGATGAAACAAATGATGCAAAGATGGGAGATATCGTTAGAATTATGGAAACTCGTCCATTATCTAAGATGAAGAAATTCCGTCTTGTTGAAATTGTTGAACGTGCCGTACAACTATAACTAGGAGGCATCAATAATGATACAACAAGAATCTAGATTAAAAGTTGCTGATAATTCAGGCGCAAAAGAAATCTTAACTATTAAGGTTTTAGGCGGAACTAGACGTAGATACGCTAGTGTTGGAGATGTTATCGTTGCCACAGTTAAGGCTGCAACTCCTGGTGGAGCTGTTAAGAAGGGTGACGTTGTTAAAGCCGTTATCGTTAGAACTAAGAATGCTCTAAGAAGAGCTGATGGAACATATATCAGATTTGATGACAATGCTGCTGTTATTGTTAAAGAGGAAAAAGATGGTTTCACTCCTCGTGGAACACGTATCTTTGGGCCTGTTGCACGTGAATTACGTCAAGATGGCTATATGAAGATCATCTCTTTAGCACCAGAGGTTCTATAAGGAGGGTAAGATGTTTATTAAAAAAGGTGATACCGTTAAAGTTATTAGCGGTGATAATAAAGGTAAAATCGGAAAAGTTCTTCAAGTATTAGCTAAAGAAGAACGCGTTATCGTTGAAGGCGTTAATATTGTGTCTCGTCATACAAGACCATCTAATGCTTATCCTGATGGCGGAATTATTAAGAAGGAAGCACCTATCGCAATTAGTAATGTAATGTACTATGATACTAAGAACAACCAAGCATCTAAAGTTGGATACAAAGAAGTTGATGGTAAGAAAGTACGTTATGCTAAGAAGACTGGTACTCAAATCGACAAGTAAGGAGGTTTGCTATGAATCGTGTTTTACAACAATATAGAGAAGAAGTAAAAGCCCAATTAATTAAAGAATTCGGTTACACATCAGAAATGCAAGCTCCTAAGCTTGAAAAGATCGTTATCAACATGGGTGTTGGTGACGCTATCCAAAATACAAAAGCACTTGATGCTGCTTATGAAGAATTAATGCAAATTTCTGGTCAAAAGCCAGTAATCACAAAAGCTAAGAAATCAATCGCTGCCTTCAAACTAAGAGAAGGAACTAAGATTGGTTGTAAGGTAACTCTACGTGGAGAAAGAATGTATGAATTCTATGACAAATTAGTTTCAATCGCTCTTCCTCGAGTAAGAGACTTCCGTGGCTTAAGTAAAGACTCATTTGATGGACGTGGAAATTACACAATTGGTGTTAAAGAGCAATTGATTTTCCCTGAAATTAATTATGATAAAGTATTAAAGATCCGTGGTATGGATATCGTTATTGTAACTACTGCTAAAACAGATAAGGAAGGCCGTAAGTTGTTAGAACTTTTAGGCATGCCTTTTAGAAAGTAGTAAAGGAGTTAAATATGGCTAAAACATCATTAAAAATTAAAAACAAACGTAAACCTAAATATGCAGTTAGAGAATACACACGTTGCGAACGTTGTGGAAGACCTCATGCAGTTTATCGTAAATTCCACCTTTGCCGCCTATGCTTTAGAGAATTAGCATATAAGGGACAAATCCCTGGCGTAACAAAGAGTAGCTGGTAGGAAGGAGATTACTATGGTAATGACTGATCCAATTGCTGATATGCTTACTCGTATTCGTAATGCTAATCAAATGAAGCATGAATATGTTGAGATTCCAGCATCAAAAACAAAGTTAGAAATTTTAAACGTATTTAAGAATGAAGGTTACATCGGTGAAGTTGAAGTTATCGAAAGTGTTCCTCAAAACATTATTAAGGTTGCTTTAAAGTACACTGATAAGAAAGAAAGAGTTATCAAAGGCATTAAACGTGTTTCTAAACCTGGACTAAGAGTTTATGCTAAATCAAGCGAATTACCTAAAGTATTGAACGGCTTAGGCGTAGCTATTATTTCAACATCTAATGGAGTTATGACTGATAGAGAAGCTAGAAAACTTAACGTTGGTGGCGAAGTCGTAGCATTCATTTGGTAGGAGTTAGATATGTCAAGAATAGGTAATAAGGTTATCAAATTAGCTGAAGGAACTACAGTAAACGTTCAAGATAATAATGTAGTTACTGTTAAAGGCCCTAAAGGTGAATTAACAAAGAAGTTTAGTGACAAATTAACTTTCAGTGTTGAAGGTGCTGACGTTAAAGTTAGTCGTCCTGATGACACTAAAGAAAGTAAGATGATTCATGGTACTACTCGTGCCCTACTTCACAACATGGTTGAAGGTGTTACTCATGGATTTAGTAAGACACTTCAAATGGAAGGTGTAGGTTACAAGGGACAAGTTAAGGGTAACAAGGTAGTTGTTAGTGCTGGTTACTCTCACGATGTAGAACTTGAAATTCCTCAAGGCATTACAGTTAAGACTAACAGTCCTACTGAAATGGTTATTGAAGGAATTGATAAAGAAGTTGTTGGAGAATTTGCTTGCGAAATTAGAGCAATCAGAAAACCTGAACCTTATCTAGGTAAAGGTATCCACTATAAGGGCGAACATATTCGTCGTAAAGAAGGAAAGAAAGCTAAGTAGAAAGGATGTATGAATAATGGTAAATAAAACTTCACGTAATGAAACACGCCAAAAACGTCATTTAAGAATTCGTAAGAACATTAATGGTACAGCTAATCTACCTAGATTAAATGTATTCCGTTCTAATAAAAACATTTATGCTCAAATCATTGATGATGTTGCACAAACTACATTAGTAAGTGCTTCAACTATCGATAAAGAGCTTAAAGTTGAAAATGGTTCAAATATTGAAGCAGCAAAACAAGTTGGTGCTTTAGTAGCTAAGAGAGCTTTAGAAAAAGGTATCGAATGCGTAGTATTTGATCGTGGTGGTTATCTATATCACGGACGTGTACAAGCATTAGCCGAAGCAGCTAGAGAAGCTGGATTAAAGTTCTAGGAGGTTAATATGCGTCAAGATAATAATAAATTAAACAAGAAACAAGTTAAAAAAGAAGCTGTTGAAAAAGTATTTGAAGAAAGAGTTGTTAGTATCAACCATGTAACTAAAGTTACTAAAGGTGGTAGAAGATATCGTTTCAGTGCTTTAGTTGTTGTTGGAGATATGAAGGGCCGCGTTGGCTTAGGAACTGGTAAAGCAAACGAAGTTCCAGATGCAATCAAGAAAGCTGTTGAAGATGCTAAGAAGAATTTAATTAACGTTCCAATCGTTAATACAACTATTCCTCATGAAGTTACTGGTGTTTATGGCGCTGGTAGAGTATTCTTAAAACCTGCTCCTGATGGTACTGGAGTTATCGCTGGTGGACCTGTTCGTGCCGTTGTAGAATTGGCCGGAATTCAAAATATCTTATCTAAATCTATCGGTAGTAGTACACCAATTAATATTGTTAGAGCTACAATTAAAGGTCTTGCAACACTTAGAACTGTTGAAGAAGTTGCTGCTATTCGTGGTAAGAAACCAGAGGAAATTTTGGAGTAGTAAACTATGGAAAAAGTAATTCGTATTAAGTTAGTTAAGAGTGCTTACGGACGTAAGCCTAATCAAGTTAAAACTTTAAAAGCTCTAGGTTTAACTAAGATTAATCAAGTTGTTGAAAAAGCCGACAATGAACAAGTTCGCGGAATGGTTGCAACTGTTGCTCATTTAGTCGAAGTTCTTCAAGATTAATAGGAGGTATAAGCATGAAGTTACATGAATTATCACCAGTTGATGGTGCTAGACACAGTAGAAAACGTGTTGGTCGTGGTACTGGTAGCGGCTTAGGTAAAACTAGTGGTCGTGGTAGTAACGGTCAAAACTCACGTAGCGGTGGCGGTGTTCGCCCTGCATTCGAAGGTGGACAAACTCCTTTATTCAAACGTATTCCTAAACGTGGATTCACTAACATGAATCGTAAAGAATATGAAATCATTAATATTGAAGCACTTAATGCATTTGAAGATGGAACAAAAGTTACACCTGAAAAATTAGAAAAAGCCGGTTTAGTAAACAAAGGTAGTTTAAAGATTAAAGTTTTAGGAAATGGAAAGTTAGAAAAGAATCTAACTGTATGTGCACATAAATTTTCTAAATCAGCACAAAAAGGAATTGAAGACGCTGGTGGAAAAATAGAGGTGTTATAATGGCAATCAAAAATAAGAAAATTTGGATTAGCTTATTATTCACTGCATTATTCTTATTTGTATTCCGTTTAGGATACTTCATTCAAATTCCATTTGTTAGTTTAGATGCTGTAAAACAATTATTCGGTTCAGGCGAATCAATGTTTGGATTCCTAGATGTATTCAGTGGAGGAGCTCTATCAAACTTCTCAATTGTAGCACTAGGTGTTAGTCCATACATCACTTCTTCAATCGTTGTTCAACTTTTACAAATGGACATCGTTCCAACACTAAAAGAGTGGGCAGATGAAGGAGCAACTGGTAAAGAAAAGCTTAATAATTTGACTAAGTATATCGCTTTAGGTCTTGCTTTTGTACAAGCATTGACACTAGTTGTTGGTATCTCAGTTTCTTATTATGATGCATTCTTTGTTGTAGGAACACCTACACCAGTAAATGCAATGATCTATGTTTATTTAGCATTAGTATTAACAGCTGGTACAGCATTCGTAATGTGGCTTGCTGAAAAGATCACAATGTACGGTGTTGGTAATGGTACATCAATGATTATCGTTGCTGGTATCATCTCAAGCTTCCCAGATATGTTCAATGATTTAATTCAAACTTACATTATCTCTGGTGGAGAAAAGATTGGTAACATCTTCATTTTCTTCGGTGTAGTATTATTAATGATCGCTATCATCGTTGCTGTAGTATTTATGGAAAGAGCAGAAAGAAGAATTCCTATTCAATATGCAAATCGTCCAGCAGCCGCTGCTTTCAGAGGAAAGAACGATTCGAATATTCCAATCAAGTTGAATTCAGCATCAGTTATTCCAGTAATCTTTGCATCAACATTAATGAGTTTGCCTCTAACAGTTGCAAACTTCTTAAATGCTGGTACTGCTAAGACTATTTTAACTGCTATATTCTCAACATCAAAACCAATCGGTTTTGCATTATATGTTATTTTGATTGTTTTATTCTCATTCTTCTATTCATTCTTACAAATGAATCCAGAACAAATGGCCGAGAACTTACAAAAGCAAAATGCTTACGTTCCTGGTATTAGACCTGGTGAAGAAACAGCCGCATACATTTCAAGAGTATTATTCAAGATTACAATGTTAGGTGCAACATACTTAGTTATAATTGCAATTCTACCTATCATTATTACTAAGATATTTAACCTACCTTCATCTGTTCAAGTTGGTGGAACAAGCTTAATTATCGTTGTTGGTGTTGCTATTGAAACAGCTCAACAAATTAAGACTCAAAGCCAAGAAAAACAATATCGTGGATTTATTGAATAGAAGGTATTTAAATGAATTGTTATTTGATTATGGGAGCACCTGGTGCTGGTAAAGGCACTCAGGCCTCACTTATAAAAAATAATTACAAAATAGCTCATATTTCAACAGGTGATATGTTTAGAGAGGCAATCTCTAGCAGAACACCTGTTGGCCTAGAAGCTAAAAAATATATTGATAAAGGCAATTTAGCTCCTGATGAGATTACAGTTTATCTAGTTAAAGAGCGTATTCAAAACGATGATTGCAAGAATGGATTTATCCTTGATGGCTTTCCTCGTAATTTGAATCAAGCTAAAGCCCTTGATAAGTTGTTAAAAGAAGAGAAAATCGAGTTAAAGAGTGTTATCAATATTGAAACTGATGACAAGATTCTAATCGATAGGATTGTTGGTAGAAGAACTTGTCCTAATTGCAACGAAGCTTATCACATTGAAACAAAGAAACCATTAAAAGATGGTATCTGCGATAAATGTGGAAGTAGACTTATTCAACGTGCTGATGACAACGAGGAAGTTGTTAAAAGTAGGTTGGATGTATATCATGAACAAACTGCTCCTTTATTAAAATATTATTCTAAAAAAGGTTTAGTAGTTAACGTCGATGGAATGCAAGATATCGATGATGTGTTCAATGATATTAAAAAGACTTGGAGGAAATAAATGATTTCAATTAAAAGTGATCGTGAAATTGCTTTAATGGAAGAAGCTGGTAGAATTGTGGCTTTAGCTCATAGAAAAGTTAGGGAAGCAATTAGACCTGGAATTTCTACTTATGAACTAGATAAGATTGCTGAAGAAGTAATAGTTGGGGAAGGCGCAACTCCATCATTTAAAAATTATGAAGGTTACCCTGCTTCAATTTGTGCTTCTATTAACAATGTTGTTATTCATGGGATTCCAAGTAAAAAAATAATTCTTAAGAATGGTGATATTATCTCTATCGATATTGGTGCTTGTTATAAAGGCTACCATGGAGATAGTGCCATGACTCATGGTGTTGGTGAAGTTAGTCCAAAAAGATTAGAGCTTATGAGGATTACTAAAGAAGCTCTATTTACTGGACTATCTTACGCTAAGCCAGGAAACCGTTTATCAGATATCTCTCATGCAATTGAAGAATATGTTTTAGCTCATAACTGTAGCGTTGTTAAAGACTTTACAGGACATGGGGTTGGAAGAAAATTGCACGAAGATCCAATGGTTCCAAATTACGGAGCAGCTGGTCATGGACCAGTGTTAAGAAAAGGGATGACACTTGCTATTGAACCAATGGTTAACATTGGTAAAAGTGGAGTTAGAATTATGGCTGATGGCTGGACAACAGTTACAGCTGATAAAAGTGATAGTGCACATTTCGAACATAGCATTGTCATTACAGATGATGGATATAAGATATTAACGATTGAAGGAGACGAAAATGTCAAAAAGTGATGTCATAGAATTAAAGGGAACAGTTACAGAGGCCTTACCTAATTCAATGTTTAAAGTAACACTTGATAATGGGCATCAAATCACTGCCCACGTTTCTGGTAAAATCCGTATGAATTTCATATACATTTTACCAGGTGATAAAGTAACTGTAGAACTATCACCATATGATTTAACACGTGGACGTATTACTTATCGTCATAAGTAATTAATAAAAATTTAAAAAAATATTCACACAATAAGGAGGATTAAATAAATGAAGGTTAGACCATCAGTAAAACCAATGTGTGACCAATGTAAAGTTATTAAACGTAACGGAAAAGTTATGGTTATTTGTAGTAATCCAAAACACAAACAAAGACAAGGATAATAATGGAGGTACATAGATAATGGCACGTATTAGTGGTGTTGATATTCCTCGTGATAAGGTTGTTGTTATTTCACTAACTTATATTTACGGTATTGGAAGACCAACTGCAAAAGAAATCTGCGCTAAAGCAGGTGTTGATGAACAAAAAAGAGTTAAAGATTTAACTGAAGAAGAACTTGCTGCTATACGTCGTGAAGTTGCTGGATACCAAGTTGAAGGTGATTTACGTCGTGAAGTTGCTATGAACATAAAAAGATTAATGGAAATAGGATGCTATAGAGGTATTCGTCATCGTAAGGGACTTCCTGTAAGAGGACAAAATACTAGATGTAATGCTCGTACTCGTAAGGGTAAAGCTAAGACTGTAGCTAACAAGAAGAAATAATAAGGGAGGGTGAATAAAATGGCACGTAAAATTCGTAAACGTAAAGTCAGAAAAAATATTCCGAATGGTGTTGCACACATTCATTCTACTTTTAATAACACTATCGTAACTATCACTGACACTGAAGGAAATGCAATTGCATGGAGCAGTGCTGGTGCATTAGGATTCAAAGGAAGTAAGAAATCTACTCCATTTGCTGCATCTCAAGCTAGTGAAGCTTGCGCTAAAGCAGCTCTTGACAGTGGTATGATTAAAGTTGAAGTTTCTGTTAAAGGACCTGGTCCTGGTAGAGAAGCTGCAATTCGTTCATTACAAGTTGCTGGACTTGAAATTACATCAATCACTGATGTAACTCCTGTTCCTCATAACGGATGCCGTCCACCTAAGAAACCTAGAGGATAAAACGTATTATTAAAGATTCTAATAAACAATTACACAAAAAATCTATAGGAGGAAACGAATGAGAAAATTCGAATTTATTAGACCTCAAACTAATCCTGTTGAAGAGAGTGACAAATACGGAAAGTATGTTATTACTCCGCTTGAAAGAGGCTATGGTATTACTTTAGGAAATGCACTTCGACGCGTGCTATTGTCAAGTATGCCAGGTGTTGCTCTAGTTGCAATGGAAATTGAGGGTGTTGCTCATGAATTTATGGCTTTAGAAGGTGTTTTAGAAGATGTTACTGAAATCATTCTAAATCTTAAAAGCATTATCTTAAAAGTTGATGAAGCTACACTATTCAAACCAATGCCAAAAACTTCACAAGATTTATATCAATTATCAATCATAGCTGAAGGACCTGGTGTTATTACAGCTGGTATGTTAGAACATTCATCAGAACTTGAAATTGTAAATCCTGATCAAGTTATTTGTACACTTGAAAAAGGTGGAAAGTTCAAAGCAATGTTCTATGCTAGACGCGGTATTGGCTATGTAAGCGCCGACGAAAATAAGATTTTCTGTAAAGATAGTAACAATAATCATATTGTTACACGTATCCCAATCGATGCAATTTATACTCCAGTTACAAAAGTTCGATATGATGTCGAAAAAACTAGGGTGGATGAAAATGTTGATTTTGATCAATTGACATTAGAAGTTTGGACAAACGATTCAATTAAACCTAAAGATGCAATTTCACTTGCAAGTAAATTCTTAGTTGAACACTTCAGTGTTGTGGCTAAGTTAAATGAATTTGTTGTTCAAGAAAATTATATGTATGAACGTGAAGAAAAAGCTCCTAATAAGAAGCTTGAAGAAAAGATTGAACAATTAGACTTATCAGTTCGTTCTTATAACTGCTTGAAACGTCACGGTATTGAAACAATCGGTGACTTAACAAAGATGACTCAAGAAGAAATGATGAGAGTTCGTAATCTTGGTAGAAAGTCTTTGAAGGAAGTTGAAATGAAACTTCATGAATTAGGTTTAGATTTACGTCATTCATATGATTACAGTGAAGAAAATGAAGAAGAAATAGATGAAGAAGAATTTGATTCATCTGATGAAATTTAAACAGGAGGACCAAGAAGATGTCATTAGGTTATCGTAAATTAGGTCGTAGCTCTAGTCAAAGAAAAGCAATGATGAGAGATTTAATTACTGACCTTATTATCAATGAACGTATTGAGACAACTTATCATAGAGCTAAAGAATTACAAAGACTAGCTGACAAGATGGTAACATTAGGTAAGAAGAATACTCTTGCTTCACGTCGTCAAGCTGCTCAACTTGTTCGTTTTGAAATGGCTGATGAAAATCAATACGCAATTCAAAAATTATTTAGCGAAATCGCTCCTAAGTTTCAAGAAAGAAATGGTGGATATACTAGAGTATTAAAGACTGGTTACAGATTAGGTGATTCTGCTGAAATGGCCATCATTGAATTTGTTGAATAATAGGAATTAGAGAGTGGGGAATATGAACCACTCTTTTTATTTTATTTTTAGGCGTATTTGTAGTATAATAATAACAATTGGTAAAAGTAATTATCGATTTGGTTAAGACTATGGTTGAGTTAAAAGATTTAAGAAAAACTTATAAACTTAATAACTTAGAAGTGCTAAAGGGAATCAACCTTAAATTTGGTGATTTAGGTTTTACTTCTATCTTAGGTCCATCTGGGTGTGGTAAAACAACGCTTCTTAATATCATCGGTGGCTTAGATAGAGCAAGTAGTGGTGATTTATTAATTGATAATATATCTACATCTACCTATAAAGAGAAAGATTGGGATCATTATCGAAACGAAAATGTCGGTTTTGTGTTCCAAGATTTTAATTTAATTGGTCATTTATCAATTTTTAAAAATGTTGAATTAAGCTTAACATTAACGGGGATAAGTAAAAAAGAAAGAATCAAAAAAGTTAATGAAGCACTTGATAAAGTTGGACTACTTAAACTAAAGAATAATCTACCTAAGCGTCTTTCAGGTGGAGAGCGCCAAAGGGTGGCTATTGCTCGTGCTATCGTCAATAATCCAAAGATTATTCTAGCTGATGAACCAACTGGTAGCTTAGATAGTGCTACATCTATCCAAATACTTGATATCTTAAAAGAGATATCTAAAGAGCATTTAGTTATTATGGTTACTCATAATGAAGAATTTGCACGTAACTATTCTAATCGTATTATTAAATTATTAGATGGAACTATTATTAGTGATGAAAACAATGAAGAATTTGTAACAAAAGAAAAAGAAGAGAAAGCTAAGCATAAGAAGATGTCTTTGTTTGGAGCGCTCTTTGTTAGCTTTAAGAATTTGCTTCTTAAATGGCCTAGAACAATACTAACTATATTTGCAGGTAGCATTGGGATTGTTGGGGTGAGTTTGGTATTGGCTGTTAGTAGCGGTGTTACTAATTACATTGGTGATATTCAAAAAGTAGCATTAGGTAATTATCCAATAACTGTCACTTCATCAGTTAAAAGTAGTCCTCAAGTATCAGTGTATGATGATAAGAAAGAGTTCCCAAGTGATGAAGTCGTAACAATTGTTAAGGGTGATACATTATACGAACACTTAAATGTTATTGAAGAAGACTTCTTTGATTATTTTGATAAATTAGATAAGTCACTTTATTCATGGGTAAATTACAATAGAACAATTAAACTTGATATCTTATCTAAGAATAATGATACATACAAAAAAGTTTCCACAAGCTATCTTTATGAAATGACTGATAATTTTGATATCATCAACGATAATTACGATTGCTTGTATGGACATTTCCCTTCTGAATATAATGAAGTAGCGATATTGATTGACTCATATAACTGTATCGATGCGCAGATCTTATATTATATGGGAATGGATATTGAAAAAGAGTCATACACATTTAGCGAGTTATTAAGTCAAGAGTTTAAGCTAATTACAAGTGATGAAGCATATGTTAAAAGTGGGGATAGATATTATCAATATGGATCTAGTTATTATGATGATCTATATGAGAATGCTAAAGTCACATTGAAAATATCAGGAATCATGCGTATTAAACCAGATTCTAAATCTGAGATTTATCAATCAAGCTTTTTATATACTAGCGCATTAACTGATTATGTATATGAAACTAACCTTAATAGCGATATTGTTAAAGAGCAACTTGAATATGGTTTAAGTAAAAATGTCTTTACTGGCGAAGAATTCAAAGATGAAGAGAATTTGAATTACACATTATCAAAAGAATATATCTACGAATATCAATTAAAAGATTTGGGGATTGTCAAACAAGTTAATAGGTTTTATATCTATACAGAGAATTTTAGTGATAGGCTAGTAATTGAAGAATATATCGATGACTATAAAAACGTAAATCCTGATAGTTATATTAGAATAACATATAGTGATTATATGAAGCGTATTACTGAAGAGTTTTCAACTTTTGTTAAGATTCTAACTAAAGTATTAATCATCTTTGCTCTAATTAGTTTACTTGTTTCATCTATTTTAATTAGTATTATTTCGTATATTTCAGTATTAGAACGCACTAAAGAGATAGGAATCTTAAGATCAATTGGAGCTAGTAGGTTTGATATCTTCTCTATCTTTAGTAGCGAAGCGATGATGATTGGTGTTAGTAGTGGAATACTGGGAGTAATCTTAGCACACCTATTTGCTAGCCCTATTAGTAATTTAGTAAAAAGGTTAATTGAAGAGAATTCTTCAATGACTACAAACCTAAAATCATTTAGGATTGTTAATTTTACACTTACTCAGACAGTGGTGATTGTGGCGGGAAGTATTGTTTTAACACTTATTAGTGCCCTTATCCCAACAATCATAGCAAGTCTAAAAAAACCAATTGATGCTCTAAAGAGTTCAAACGAATAGATTTTTAGAAAGGAGAACGTTATGGCTATAATTGAAGTTAACAATTTAACATATAGATACACTAAGAAAAAATATGCCTTAAAAGATGTATCTTTTAAAATAGAACGTGGCGAATTTGTTTCGATTGTTGGCCATAATGGAAGCGGAAAGTCTACTTTAGGTAAACTTTTATGTGGTCTCCTTCAAACAAAGCACGGAGAAATCTTAATTGATGGCATTAAGTTAAGTGATGATACAATTGATGAAGTACGTCAAAAGATAGGAATCGTATTCCAAAACCCTGATAATCAGTTTGTTGGAGTAACGGTTAAAAATGATATTGCTTTTGGTTTAGAAAATAGAAATATCGATGTAGACGAGATGGAGAAAAGAATTAAAAAATATGCTACTATCGTTGGTATGGATGAATTTCTAGACAAAAACCCTGAGAACTTAAGTGGTGGACAAAAGCAAAGAGTAGCTATTGCATCAGTTCTAGCTATGGAAACAGATATATTAATATTTGATGAAGCTACATCAATGATAGATCCACTGGGTGTAAAAGAAGTAACTAATGCTATAAAATCACTCAAAGAAGAAAAGACAATTATATATATCACTCATAATTTGGATGAAACTCTAATGGGTGATAGAATGATTGTATTAAAAAATGGTGAAATAGTATTAGATGAAAAAATAGATAATGCAATTAAGCAAAAAGACATATTAACTAATTCTAATTTAGAGCCATTAGAACAAATGGAATTAATTGAGTTAGTTAATAAAAACAATTTAAATAGAAAAGAAGAGGTAGAGAAAGTCTTATGGCAATCAGCTTATCAAAAGTAAGTTTTGCTTATGAGAAGAGTCGAAAGACAGGACCTCTTTATGTACTAAAAGATATCGATTTAACGATTGATACTGAAAAGAACGATTTTATTACTATAATCGGTCATACCGGTAGTGGTAAATCGACATTAGTACAACTATTTAATGGATTACTTACTCCATCTAGTGGAGAGGTTAATGTCTTTAATAAGATTATTTCTAGTAAGAAGAAAACCAAATTAAAAGAAATAAGAAAAAGAGTCGGACTAGTATTCCAATTTCCTGAATACCAGTTATTTGAAGAAACAGTTTTAAAAGATGTCATGTTTGGTCCTAAAAACTATGGACTAGATGATATAGAGAATCGTGCAAAACGTGCTTTACAAAGCGTTGGAATAAGTGAAGAATTATTTAACGAGAGTCCATTTTCTTTAAGTGGTGGTCAAATGAGGCGAGTTGCAATAGCAGGTATATTAGCAAGTAGCCCTGATGTTTTGATATTTGATGAGCCTACAGTTGGCCTAGACCCTAAAGGAAAGAAGGAATTACTTGATTTATTAGAAAAGCTTAATAAGGTAGATAATAAGACTATTATCTTTATTACTCATGACATGGAGGTTGTTGCTAAAGCAGCTACAAGAGTCTTAGTACTAGATAATGGTAATATCAGCTTTGATGGTACTAAAGATGAGCTATTTAGAAACGAAAAGATAGTAAGTGATAATAGCTTAATCCTACCATCTACAATTCGCATTCTAAAAGATATAAAAGAGAAGCTTAATCTAGATATAGATATCTATAAATATAATGTTAATGACGCTTATTTAGAATTAGAGAGAGCTTTAGGAGGCCAAAAATGAATGGTAAAATAGTTTTTGGTCAGTATTATAATTCTAATTCATGGATTCATAGATTAGATCCGAGAGTAAAACTAGCTAGTGTTTTACTATTTATGATTTGCTTGTTTGTTGTTGAAAACATATATTGTTTACTAGGCTTTTTAGGATTTTTGTTTATTCTAATTATTACTAGTAAAATTCCTTTTGTGAAGTTTTTGAATAGTATTAAGATGATGACGTTTGTTTTAATCTTAACATTCATCTTACAAATCATTTTTAGAAATGATGGGGAATTATTATATAGTTTTAATTTCAATTTGACTTATCTAGCTATTGGAATAATGGTAGCATTATTAATACTTTGGTTATTATTCTCTAAATATATTAAATATTTAAAGAATTTAGTATTAATAATATTAGTTGCTTCAGTGTTTATTTATCAGTATTATGTTAATTTTGGCGGATTAATCACAATTTATAATATTGATATATATAGTGGTGGGCTTTTAATGGGGTCTTATATCGTACTTAGAATAATCGCTTTGCTTTTAATTAGTAGCCTACTCACCCTTTCAACAACACCAACAGAACTTAATAATGCTTTAGAAAAGATGTTAGGATTTTTGAAAGTGTTTAAGATTAAAGTATCGATATTAACTATGATGATGTCTATAGCTTTAAGGTTTATCCCAACATTAATCAATGAATCAGATAAGATTTTAAAAGCTCAAGCAAGTCGTGGATGTGATTTTAATGAAGGGAAATTTAGTGAAAGAATTAAACAAATCATTTCCCTAATAGTTCCAATGTTTGTTATCGCATATAAAAGAGCTTATGATTTAGCTGATGCGATGGAAGCTAGAGGATACGTTCCTGATAGAAAACGTTCATCGATTTATGTTTTGAAATACCGTCTAAAAGATTATTTAGTATATGCGTTTGATTTAGGTTTAATAGCAGCTTGTATTTTTGTGAAGGTGAGATATGCGTTTTAAGTGTGAATGTAGCTACGATGGAAGTAGCTTTAAGGGCTTTCAAGTTCAAAAGAATGGTAATACCATTCAAAGTGAAATTGAAAAAGCCCTAAAGAAAATTTCAAACGAAGATATTAAAATCTACGCTAGTGGAAGAACAGATAGTGGCGTTCATGCTATGGGGCAAGTGTTTCATTTTGATACAAGTTGTAACATCAATGCTAGTGGAGTAAAAAGGGCTCTAAATTCATACCTTCCTTCTGCAATTCATATAAATGATGTGGAAGAAGTAGATAGTGATTTTCATGCTAGGTTTAGTGCTATAAAGAAAGAATATCATTATTTAATCAATTTTGGTGAATATAACCCAATAAGAAGAGATTATGAATATCAATATCCTTATAAAAAAATAGATAGATCTTTACTAGAAAAAGCAAGCAAGCTCTTTATAGGAACAAAAGATTTTAGATCATTTACTAAAAATCAAGATTTAGATAACACCGTTAGAACAATCTATTCAATTGACTTTATTTGGGATAAAGATTTACTTACTATTAAAATAGTTGGTAATGGATTTATGCAGAATATGGTTAGGATAATGGTAGCTATGTGGCTTGAAGTTGCACGTGGTAGATATACATTAGAAGAATTAAATGATATAATGGAAAAGAAGGATAGAACCTTCGCTCCAAAAACAGCACCTAGCTGTGGACTATATTTATATAAAGTATATTATTAAGAGGTTAATATGGATTCTATAGTTTTATTTAACGAAAACAATGTTACTTTACAAATTTCAGGTAGACTCGATTCAACAACTTCTCCTCTATTAGAAGAAAAGATTAATAGCGAATTAGAAGGTAAAGCTATTAAGAAAGTTACTATCGACGCTATTAAGTTAGATTATATCTCTAGTGCTGGTTTAAGAGTTGTTCTTAAACTCATGAAAAGATATGATGTTGAAATAATAAATGTTAGTAGTGAAGTGTATGAAATCTTTGATATGACTGGTTTTACTGAAATGGTTAAGGTAAGAAAAGCATTCAAAGAAATGTCTGTTGAAGGATGCAAAGTAATTGGTGAAGGAGCTAATGGTATTGTATATAGATATAATAGTGATACTATTATAAAAGTATATAAGAAGAACGATGTATTGCCTTTAATTCAACGTGAAAGAGAACTTGCTAAAAAAGCCTTTGTTTTAGGAATTCCAACCGCTATAAGCTATGATGTAGTTAGAGTTGGAGATAGTTACGCTTCTGTGTTTGAGTTACTCGATTCTAATTCTATGTCTTATTGCATAGGAAATAATCCTGAAAAATTAGAAGAGTATGCTAAGGAATTTGCGCATCTATTAAAGCAAATCCATAAAACAATCGTTAATAAAAACGATATGCCTCCTATTATTAATACAGTTAATAAGTGGTATAAGAATATAAAAGAGTGTTTTGATGATGCCACAAGCACTAAATTAAAAGAACTAATTAGTAATATAAAAGAAGTTCCATTAATGGTTCATGGAGATTTCCATACAAATAATGTAATGGTTCAAGGTGATGAATTAATACTAATCGATATGGATACCCTTTCTTATGGTAATCCAGTAATTGAACTTGGGATTGTTGATTTCAATTATGTAACAATGAATCTATATGATAAAGGCAATTCTGAAAGGTTCTTAAAGATTAGTAAGAGTGTTTCTCGTGAGTTCTTTGATTATTTTATTAATGAATATTTTGATGGGTTAAGTAAAGAACAAATTGATTTAAATAAAAAGAAGATATCACTACTTTCTCACCTTAGAGCTTTAAGTCATATGATTAGAAGAGGATTTGATAGTGAAGCTGTTAAAGGAGTAAAAGAAGCTATCATTAAGTTAGTTAGTGAAATAGATGATTTAAATATAGAATAAAAAAAACGTCATTTCGAAATTGGATATATATCTTTTGATATATTTATCAATTTGAGAAATGACGTTATTTTTCTTTTTTAACATTTGTTCGTATTCGTTTAAATATCATTATTACAATTAATATGAAGATATTAATTAGAATAATTACAGGACCTGTTGTTACATTAGCATGGAAGCTTATGATAAAACCGAGTAGAAGTGATACTTCACTAAAGGCTACAGCACAAACTAGAGTGTTTTTGAATGAATCTCCTAATAGGATAGCACTAGCAACCGGAATAATCATTAAAGATGCTATTAATAATACACCAACAATATCAATAAATAGTGATATTACTAAGGCTAGGATGACTGTTATTGCTAGTTGAAGCAGTTTTACATTGATTCCACTAACTGAAGCGTATACTTCATCGAAGCATAGTGTAACAATCTTTTTATACATTAGTGATAGGAATGTTATTACTACCGCCGCAATTATTACAATAGTGATTAGGTTTCCTACTGATACTGAGTAGATTGATCCATAAAGTAAGCTTGATGTGAATTTAGAGTCGATGTTATTACTTAGGGAAATGAATAGTCCTGATAGGGCAATACCAGCACTCATTACTATTGGCATTGATAATTCTTTGTAGTTTTTGTAAAAACCACGAAGACGTTCAATTAAAAATGTTCCTGCAACACTAAATACGATTCCCATAAATAGTGGATCAAATACTTTCCAATTGATAAGCTTTGATAAGAATACTCCGATACATACACCTGCTAAAGAGAAGTGAGACAAGGTATCAGCGATAAATGATAATCTTCTAATTACAACGATTGTTCCAATGATTGGGGCTAAGAACCCAACAATAATTCCCGCAACAAGCGCATATTGGATAAAGTCGTATGTAAGTAGAGCCCTAAAGAAACTAGCTAGATACATCTTCACCACCCACTTTCTCAAACTCGTATTCACCGAGTTCGTTGAAATTCAAGTAGTAGTCAGTGATATCAGAGCAGTAGTCCATATCGTGGCTAACTAGGATAATTGTGATACTTTGTTCTTTTAGTTTTTTTAATATGTCGTGTAAAGCATTGACATTATCAATATCTACTCCGACTGTTGGCTCATCTAGGATTAATAGTTTTGGCTTACTAAGGAGGGCACGTGCGATAAATACTCTTTGGATTTGTCCACCTGATAAGTTGTTGATGTTTTCATTATAGATGGTATTTAAATCCATAGAATTTACTATTTGAGTAAAGAACGCATCACGCTTTCTAGGGTAAGCACAAGATAAGATTTCACTAACGGTGATTGGAAATTCGTAGTTGAAATCGTTCTTTTGAGGGACGTAACCAACATTTGAGAATTTTCTAATTTTGTTAATGTCAACATCATCTAAGAATATCATTCCGTTTTCTACTCTTAAGAGTTTTAGAAAACATCTAATTAATGTAGTCTTACCAGTTCCGTTTTTCCCATGAATTGTCAAAAAATCGCCACTTTTTAGAGAAAAAGAGACGTTGTTTAGAACCAATTTTTGGGTATATGCAAATGTAAGATTATTAACATTAACACGCATAATTAGATACTCCTCTTTAATGTATTTTACCACACAAGGCGTCATAAAACAAGAAAAAACACTTTATTTATATGTAAAATATGATATAATATCTAGAGTAGAAAATGGTGATAATATGAATAAAAGATTTATTACATTTGAAGGTGGAGAAGGAACAGGGAAAACTACACTGATTGAAAAACTTATGGTTGACTTAAAAGATGCCGGGTTTGATGCAATTAAAACTAGAGAACCTGGAGGAAGTAAGATCAGCGAACAAATCAGAAATGTCATCTTGAATGTTGAAAATACGGAGATGGAATACATGACCGAAGCTTTGCTTTATGCGGCTAGTCGCTGTCAACACTTAGAAGAAGTTATTAAACCTGCCCTAAATGCTGGTAAGGTTGTTATTTGCGATAGGTACATTGATTCATCTTTAGCTTATCAAGGAGTAGCAAGAAACCTAGGCATTGATAAGGTATATAAGATCAATGACTACGCAATTAGTGGTTTTTATCCTGATTTAACTATCTATATCGATGTTGATCCTGAGATTGGACTTGCTAGGATTAAACAAAATCATAGAGATATGGATCGCCTTGATTTAGAAAAGATTGCTTTTCACAACAAGGTTAGAAGTGGATATTTAGAAGTAGCTAAGATGTTCCCTGATAGGATTAAAGTTATTGATGGTAATGATACAATCGATAATATTTATAAGAAGATTAAGGAGATTGTGTTTGATTCTATAAAATAAAAGGAGAAAACAATGGATTTTGAACGTTTTAAGAAAACTCAAAGTAGGGTTTTAAAATTATTAGAAAATAGTTATCAAAAAAATAGGCTTGTTCATGCTTACCTATTTGAAGGCGCTAAAGGCACTTTAAAGCTTGATGCAGCATACTACCTTGCTTCACTTCTATTTTGTAAGGGTGAAAATAAGCCTTGCATGAAGTGCAGCGAATGCAAGAGGATCTTAAACGGCGAACATCCAAGGATTTATAGAGTTGCTCCTAGTGGAGAAACAATTAGAAAAGATCAAATTGATGATTTGATTTATGAATTTAGTAGAGTGGGTTTAGAAGAAGGCGTGAGAGTTTATATCATCGAAGATATCGATAAAGCAACACCATCAGCTGCAAACTCTCTACTTAAATTTATTGAAGAATCAAAAGAAGGAATCTACGGAATAATGACTACAGATAATTTATCTAATGTCTTATCTACTATTAGGTCACGTAGTCAAATTGTTTCTTTCTTTAAAGTTAAAGAAGAAGATTTGATTAGTGATTATATGGATAAAGGATTAGATAGAGAGACTAGTAAGATATTATCTACTATTACTAATGATACTAAAGAGGGTTTTGATTTATATAATGAAGGTAAGATAGTTGATATCATCAATTTAGTAAAAGAAGTAAATAGAGCAATCTCTAGTTTAAGTAATCCATATGTAGCATTTTATAAAAACAATAAAGTGTTAACTGAAGACTGGGGTAATAAGAAATATCACCAAATCTTTCTGGATTTATTAATTACGATTACTAATGATCGTATATATAAATTACTAGGACAAGATGAAAAAATCGTATTTTGTGATGAAATTGATGAATATGATGTTGATGCGGATTATAAGAAGATCTTTAAGCAAGTCGATACTATGGTTAGATTTAAAGAAAGACTTAGATATAACGTCAATTTAGAAACAATGTACGTAGAGATGTTTATTGAGGTATGTAAATGATTAGAGTTGTTGGAATAACATTTAAAGATGTTGGTAAAATTTACTGGTTTAATCCAGGACCATATAAACTAGAAAAAGATGATAAGGTTGTTGTTGATACAATCAGGGGACTTGAGCTTGGTAAAGTCACTATCCCTCCATTTGATGTTGAAGATGGGGTGTTAGAGCATGAACTTAAGCAAGTTGTTCGTATTGCTAGTAACAACGACTTAAAGAACTATAAAGAGAATTTAGCTAAAGCTGAAAAAGCGTTTGGTACAGCTGAAAAAATAATCGCAAGAAACAAGCTTGAAATGAAGCTTTTAGAATGTGAATACACATTAGATAAGCAAAAGATCATCTTCTATTACAATGCTGATGGTAGAGTTGACTTTAGAGAATTATTAAAAGATCTTGCTGCTGAATTTAGAGTTAGGATTGAGCTACGTCAAGTTGGTACACGTGAAGGTGCTAAGTTCTTAGGTGGCATTGGTATTTGTGGAAGAGAGATTTGTTGTAAGAATCACTTGAGAGAATTTGATTTAGTAACTATGAAGATGGCTAAAGACCAAGGTATGAGTCTAAGTGCATCTAAAGTTGCGGGACTTTGTGGGAAGTTGATGTGCTGCATCGCTTATGAAAGTCCAGTATACGAAGAGATTAGAAAGAGAATTCCATTAAATGGTGACATTGTTGAAACAAAAGATAAGAAGAGATGTAAAGTAATCGACGTTAATATCTTGAAAGAGATTATTAAGACAATCGACGATGAAGAAAACATCGAAGAATGGGAAGCAAAAGACTTAGTAAAAATCGAATCTCATAACAAAGAAGAAAAGATTATTATCGATAAAGAATTAGAAGAATTAATAGATAATGAATAATTAGGAGTAAAGCTTTGGAAGAAGTACATGAACTATTAGGCTATGAAAGAATTAAAATAATTCAAAGAGATGATATGTTACGTTTCTCTTTAGATTCAATGCTACTAGCTGATTTTGTTGAATGTAAGAATAGTAAAAGAATAATTGATCTAGGATGTGGGAACGCTCCTATTCCTTTATTTCTTACACTAAAGACAGATGCTTCAATTATAGGAGTAGATATCTTAAGTGATGTTTGCGATGTAGCAAGAAGAAGTGTTAAGTTAAATAATTTAGATAATCAGATTGAAATAGTTAACGCTTCTATTAAAGATGTCTATAAGACAGTTGGTGCTAATAGTTTTGATGTAGTTACTTCTAATCCTCCTTATTTCAAATATAAAGACACAAGTATAACAAATAAAAACGACTATTTAACAATTGCTCGTCATGAAGTGTTAATCACTTTAGAAGAAATCGTTAGTGAAGCTAAGAAACTTCTTGTTGATGGTGGGAGCTTTAATTTAGTTCATAGAGCTGAAAGACTAAGTGATATCTTAATCGCTTTAAAGAACGAGAAATTTGGTGTTAAGAGAATAAGATTTGTTTATACAAAGGTTGATGATGATAGCGCACTCTTAGTTTTAGTTAGCGCAAGGAAAAACAAAAAAGCTGATTCTAAGGTAGAAAAGCCACTTTATGTTTATAACTGTGACGGAACTTACACTGATGAAGTGAAAAAAATATTTAATTTCAAATAAAATAATGTTATAATACAAATAGTAGAGGTGAGACTATGTTACTTAATTTATTATCAAAAGATGAAAAACATAAATTCTTAGATTTGCTTGTTAGAGTTATTAATATTGATGGACCTACAAGTGATACAGAAAAACTAATTATTGAAAAGCTAAGATATGAAATGGGCGAAGAGGCTTTGAAATATCATTACAGTAATGCACCAATCGAGAAATTGATCGATTACTTTGCTCAAAAGCCAACAGCCACAAAAAACCTTGTATTCTATAACATTATTAATGCTTCACTCTCAGATGAATTCTATTCTGTTGAAGAGCATTTAGTTATTGAGAGATTACAAGAAGCATTTCAAATTAGTGCTAAGAAGAGAACTGAAATCATGAAGACAGTTTACGCTGAAAGAGATTTAAGAGAAAAAGCTAAA
>CAKJYW010000005.1 GCA_918272565.1 Bacilli bacterium | reverse complement strand
GGCAAAGCCATCGCAAGGTGGTGACGCAAAGCTAAAGGGACTCAAGAAGTCAGCCAGTTGCAGTTATCTGGTTGGCTTTTTTTATTTTCTTAAAAGCCACTAGAAGACTAGAAAGGAGACATTATGACAAAAAAATCATTCGTTAAATTATTACCTATGTTTTTAGCTGTTATTTTTTCTGCTATCATGCTTGCTGCTATAACTGCTGCTTGGCTAGCTATGAATAAAGAAGTAGACTCAAATGGCCTAGAGATGGAAATAGGAGTTCCTGCAAGCTTAATTATTTCTGATAGTGCTGAAGGTATTCAACAAGCCACTCTTACAGATGTTAATGAAAGTGGAGATCCTTTCAGTGTTACATTTACTGGTGGAGCTTCAACTTACATTCCTGCTACATACGATGTAGCAAATAGTTCTGGATTAAAGTGCTTAGAAAATTCTTTAGGAATTAGCCCAGCTACGGGATTAATTACAAGTGGTGGATCATATCATTTTACTGAAGCAACAAAAGGATCAAATTATATCGATTATGTTGTTTATGTTGCTGCTCATTCACAAGAAATTACTGGAGCTAAATTAAAAATTAAAATCAATTCAGCTACAAAGACAACTGGTTCTGGAGCTGTTGCTGTAACTAGTGGATCACTAATGGCTACTTCAATTGATGTTTACCAAATCACTGGTGCATCATCAATCACAGGATCTAGTGGTGTAGTTGATGCTAATAGCACTTATAAAGGAACTTTAAATGTTGCTGATATGGTTGCTGGAAGTGGTGATCATGAAGAAATCTATGTTGTTGGTGGCGCTGATTCAACTGGAACTATTCCACTAAATACATCAGGTTATTTAACATTCCTACTTAGATGTTACTTCGATGGCGCTTTAGAAAGTAGCGTTGGTCAAGCTTACATTTATTCAAATCTACTTGATACATCAGCTGTATCAATTAGTGTTAAATTCTGGGTTGTTGAATAAGAATAATGAGATAATTAAGGAGGATTATTTGTCCTCCTCTTTTAAAAAATACATATAAAAATGCATTTATTTTCAATAAGTTTTAATTGTGAAGAATTTCCTCATTTACATTTAAGAATCTTTGAGGTATAATATGTATTATAGTCGAGGAGTCTCGAACATCGAGACGAGCGGAATTTATCTAAAAAAGATGATATTTGCACTTTAGATTTTATATGTATATTTGAAAGGAAAACAAAAAATGGAAGAAAAAGAAAAACAAAATGTTAAATCAACTCCAAAAAAAGTCTTGTCTATTGTAGGCAATACTTTGTTATGGTTGTTTGTTGCGTTTGCTGTATTGATGACAATATTTGCTATTACATCAAGAAGTAATGTTGATAACGTTCCTTCAATCGGAGGAAAGATTATCGCTCCTATTGTAACTGACTCAATGAAACCAACATTCAAGTCAGGCGACTTATTAATTTGCGATAAATTAAAGACATTAGATGATCAATTAAGTTTAGAAGAAGGCGATGTTGTTCAATTTAGAGCGCGTCGTGACCTAAATGGCGATGGTAAGAACGACTTAATCGCCCATAGAATCATTAAAGTAAACTATCAAGATGATGGTGTTACAGTTAAGAATTATGACCTGAAAGGTGATAACGATGCTGGAGTTGAAACAGTTAATCCAGTAGACGTTGTATCTAAATGGAATGGAACTAAGATTCCTGGAGTTGGTAAGTTCATATTCTTCTTACAAACATTCTTAGGATTTGGTTTGTTAATCGTATTACCGCTTGTATTATTCTTCATTTTAGAATTAGTATTGTTTATTAAGAAATATCTTGAAATCAAAAACGCAGGTAAGAAGAAGATCACTGCTGCTGATGAAGAATTAATTAAACAAAAAGCTATTGAAGAATATTTGCGTAAGCAACAAGAGGAAAAAGCAGCTCAAGAACCTCAACAAGAAACTGAGGAACCTAAGGCTGAGCAACCTGAAGAAGCTAAAGCAGAAGAACCTAAAGCAGAAGAAAAACCATATGATGGTGATGCTTTAGAAGAAGTTGTAGAACAAGACGAATAATTAAGAATTAGAAAATAACAAAAAACAAAAAATATAAATCAACCTAGTTGAAAGGATGTGGATTCGTATGGAGGCGTTTTTAAATTGGTTATTTACCTATTTAACAACAATATTCCTTGGATTATGGAATGCAATTAAATACTTTTTCTTTGCTATTTGGCAATTTTTCGATTTTGCCACAATCTTTGGTCAAATCGATAATTATAAGAGAGGATTCAATGCATTATCATGGATTCTTTGTATAATAACTATCATTATAGTTTATGCAATTGTTGCTGGTGTAATATTATTAATCGTATTAGCTGTCAGAAAATATGTTCGTTTTAGAAGAACATTAGTTGGTAACGAAGACTTGCTTGAAGAAATTGCTGATTTGCATCGTGATATTGCAAAATTAACAAAAGATAAAGAAAGAATTTTAGCTCTTAAAGTTGACCCTACTGGTATGACTTATGAGCAAATTCAAAAAGCAATTGATAAGGAAGAAAATCCAAATGCTGCTGCTACAGGCGATGCTGCTGAAACAACAGATGGTGCACCTAAACAAGAAAGAAAGACTGATGCAAATGCTAAACGTTTCTACCGTTTATCTGCAGTTGATGACAAATATGAATTCTATATTCCACCAACTTATGATAACTCATTAGATCTTAAAGCACTTTGTGATGATATTCGTAACTTTGCATGTTCTAGAAGTCACTTGTTCTATGAAATTAAGATTATTAGATTACTAATTGCAGGTCTAGCATCAACTAAAATGATCTTGTTACAAGGTATTTCTGGTACAGGTAAAACATCACTACCTTATATGTTAGGTAAATATTTCCAAAACGATGCCACAATCGCATCTGTTCAACCTTCTTGGCGTGATAGAACAGAATTGTTTGGATTCTTCAATGAATTCACAAAGAAATTCAATGAAACTGAAGTTTTAAAGAGAATTTATGAAGCATCATACAATGATGATATCAATATAATCATCCTCGATGAGATGAACATTGCCCGTGTTGAGTATTACTTCGCGGAAATGCTTTCTATTCTAGAAATGCCAAATCCAAATGAATGGCGAATTGACTTGGTTCCATCATCATGGCCAAGTGACCCAGCTCACTTAACTGATGGTAAACTTCAAATCCCTCAAAACGTTTGGTACATTGGAACAGCCAACAACGATGACTCAACATTCGCTGTAAGTGATAAGGTTTATGACCGTGCTATGGTTATTAACCTAGATAGTAAAGGTGTTCCATTTGAAGCACCTGACACTGCTCCTAAATTTATAAGTTATTCACATGTTGAATCAATGTATAAGAAGGCTGTAGAAGAAGATCCAGTAAGTGAAGAACTACTTAAGAAAGTAGGAGACCTAGACGTTTACGTTATCGAACACTTCCGTGTTGCTTTTGGTAACCGTATTATGAAACAACTTAGAACATTTATTCCAGTTTACGTTGCTTGTGGTGGAACTGAAAACGAAGGTCTAGACTACATCTTAGCCACAAAAGTCTTCCGTAAGTTTGAAGTATTGAACCTTGGTTTGATTCGTGATGAAATCAGAGGTTTAATCGCTTACCTTGATAGACTATTTGGTAAGGGCGAGATGAAAGAATGTATCGCTTACTTACAAAGATTACAAAAGATGTCATATTAATATTTCATAAGGAAGTGATTAATGATGATGAATGATGAAAACTTAAAAGAAAGTTTATTTAAGAAGGTCTATGATTCTTCTAGTAGTTTTATTGAAGAACTATCTAAAGAAAATACTGTCTTCTCAACTATCCTTTCATTGATGAAAGATGGTAATGCCACAATTGAGCTTAAGAAAAGATATATCCTAAGAGCAATTGACCAAGTTTGGATTGAAACAATTGAAGAGTCACTACCTTATTTAGACATCATCATTAGAAATCCATCTAAATATTTAGAAGAAATTGAAGAAGTAATGCCAGTTGAAATGGCAAGAAATATTACTGTTCGTTCGCTTCAACATTTGTCACAACATACAAACTTTATATCTAGAATTGAAGGGGATGAAATCACCCCTTCTAAAATATTAAATGTATGGCGTGATGAAACTATGATGACTTATGAAAATAAGTTCGTTAATACTTTGATTCATCGTCTATATGCTTTCGTTAATATGCGTTATGAGATCGCTAAAAACGTTGGTCAAGACACTAAGACTTCCACAATCGAATTCAAAGAAGAATTCATGCATGAAAAAACAAAAGTAAAAGTTAATATGCAAATAGAGATGGAAGAAAGTGCCGAAGACGATGAGACAGTTGAAAGAAACTATTCTTATTCCAGTGGACTTTGGAAAAGATTAGTTAAATTAAATGGTATCATGTCAACATACGTTAATTCGATGTTCTGCCAACAAATGGGAAAAGCGTTCATTCGTCCTCCTGTAATGAGAACTAATGCGATTCTAAAGAACAAGAACTTGCGTCAATGCTTAGCGTTATGGCGTTTCATTGAATCATACGAAAATGCTGGTTATAACATGCTTGTTCAAGAGAATTTAGAGAATGTTGATAACGATTATATTAAAGAATTATATGAGTCACTAGCATTACAATATTTATTCTTTAGATACACTATTAAGAATGAGTTTGATGATGATGAGACTTTAGCCAATGAGATCACTGACAATGTCTTAAATCCTAGGATTGTTGATGAACTTAAAGACATTGAAGAAGATGAATTCGAATACGAAAATGATCTGAGTTATTACAAAGAACGAAATCTTCCAAGTTATGAAAGACTTCGTTATCAAACACTATCTCCAGAAGATGAACTTATCTTACAAGATTTAAAGATAGCACTTGAAGCTGCTTCAATCATTAGAGAGAGCGAAGAAGAATATTTATATTCTAATGCTTCAATAATTGATCCAGCTTTATTTGATGAAGATGAGGAAGAGGAAAAGAATGAAGACGAAGAAAATAATTAAAAAGATTATTAATGTTATTAGCTACGTTTTCATCTTCTTTCTTTTAGCCCTTCTTGCTTTTGTCATCATCTGCAATTTTAGCGGTAAAATCGCTTTTATCGGCGGAAGAAGCTTAATGTGGGTTAAGACTGGTAGTATGGAGCCAACAATTGAAGAGAGAAGCTACATTGTTGTTAAAAGAATAGATGCTAAAGATGTTGAAGTAGGAGATGTCATCACTTTTATATCTGAAGATGCTATGATTAAAGGTAAATACAACACTCATAGAGTAGTTGAAATTATTGGAGATCACGAAGAGTTCGTTACTAAAGGTGATGCAAATTACGGCATTGATAAAGATAACGTCAAAGCAGCTAATGTGGTAGCTAAATACACTAGATCGCTACCTGTGTTAACTGTCTTTGGAAGGTTCTTAAGTGAACCAATTGGAATTATCACTATATTATTATTTATGATGATTACATGTATTGTTGTGTATTTCCCTGATGTTAAAAAGACATTAGAAGAAATCAAGAAAGAGAAGATTAAAGAACGTGAAGAAATGATTAACCAAAAAATACAAGATGAGGTTAAGAGATTAGAAGAAGAGAACAAGAAAGGTTAAACCTATGTTTGAAAAGACTAAATTAAAGAAAAAAATAGCTACTGCTAAACAAACTATCGCTATGCTTGAACAAAAGCGCTCTCGTTCTCAAGCAGCGTTACTTGACGCTTTTTTGAAAAACAGTTCACCTAATGATGAAGATGTTGATTTTTTCAATAAATACACAGAACAAATCGAACTTGAAAGAAATCATTTGAAAAATTTATTAAAGCAATTTGAAGAAGCTAAAAAACAAAAAGCATAAATCAAGATAATTCTTGATTTTGTTTAAGTAATAAAAGGTATTTATTATGAAGACAACTAAAAAGGAACTTATCAAAATAATATCTAGGATATTATTATGTATGGTTTTCTTTTTAATTATTACTAGTGCTTTTGGTATTTTATTCATGTATAAAAGCAGTGTAAAGGAAGAGTCAAAATTTAGAAGTCTTTATTACACTTCGGATATGGCTGATAAGTACCTAGAAAATCTAGATAATCATAAAAAGAAAGTTCTAAAAATACAAGATGATATCAATCAACAGGAGTTTAATGATAAACTAGAATTCCTTGAATATTACAATAGAGAAATCCTAACAAACGAAGATATCGGCGCAATTTATGGTCGTTATTTTTTCGATGAAGTAGAATACAAAAGCGATGGCTTTCCATATGAAGAGTCTGAGCATAGTAAAATCATTAATAATGCTTATAGCCATGAATTAATGTGCTTAGGTGTTATTAATAGTGATAGACAATTTGCTTTAGAAACTATCGCCTATGTTGTTCCTCTTAAAAATAATGATTATGCTGATTCAATCATTTTGTTCTTCCCTGTTACTGATGTAGTTCCTGAAGAAACAGAGTTGGATTTAGCAAAATATCCGATGTCAGAAATGATTCTAGTATGTTCAAGAGAAGGTGAAATATTATCATTTGTTGAAGTAACAAACAACCAATATGATTTGCATATTCACTCTGTTCTTTATGATAAATTAGTTACTATTATTGGTGATAAAGAATTGGTCGATAATTTGACTTATGCTGTTTATAGTGGAAAAGACAATGCATTTGATTTTTCTTTGGGTGGAGTTGATTACATTTTAAGCGCTTCATCAATTCGTAATAATGGTCTAACATCTTTTTCGATTATTACCATTTTCGCATTAAGCAAAGTTCATAGTATAGGTTCAAGCTTGACTGATACAATATTAGTTTTACTAATAATCTTCTCACTTCTTATTATTGGAGTACTAATTTATTCTATTGTTACTCGTAATAAGATTCAAAGAATTAAAGTTGATAATGATACACACTCTGTATTAAATATCGCTAAAGAAGATAAATTCGTTAAGGCTGCTAATGATATTATCATTCGTAACCCAGCCACAACCTTCGCGATTGTTGTAGCTGACATTAGACACTATGAATATAATTTAGAGCACCTAGGCGAAGATGTTATTTTTGATGGACTAAAGAGAGTTAAGAACCTACTTGCTAAAAGCTTACAGTTAGAAGAAACAATGGGTTATTTAAATAATGGACGATTTGTTTTCTTAATCCATTATCGTGATAATGATATATTAGCTGAAAGAATTAGGAATATGGTACTTGTTGCTGGTTCTCAAGGCTTTAAGGGCGGAAGAACTGCTAGTATCTCTTTATATGGTGGAATTTACTCTACTGATAAAGGTATTACTCCTAATGTTAATAAGATGATTGAGCTAGCAATTAGCGCTGAAGAAGCAACAGAATATCCATGTGACTTCATGGAATTCAGAATGTATAATGAAACAATCCATGAATCTGTTGTTCAAAACGACTACATCGAATTGAACATGGAAAAAGCTCTAGAACACAAAGACTTCAAGGTATTCTTCCAACCTAAACAAAGCATTTCAACTGGTTTAGTTGATGGATGTGAAGCCTTAGTAAGATGGTACAACCCAGAAATCAATGACTACATGCAACCTGGTGTATTCATCCCACTATTTGAAAGTAATATGTTCATTATTAAGCTTGACCATTATGTTTTCGAAAGTGTATGTCAATATATTAATGATGCTATTGAGAATAGTTTCCCACTATGCCCAATATCAGTTAACGTAAGTAGAATCACTGCTTCACAGCCTGATTTCTGTCGTTTTTACATTAATATGAAAGAAAAATATAATATTGCAAATAATTTCATCACTATTGAGTTCACTGAAAGTTTCGCTTTTGAAGATTATAAGTCTTTGCGTGATACAATTACTGAACTTCACCAACACGGATTTAAGTGCTCAATCGATGACTTTGGTTCTGGTTTCTCATCTTATAACATTCTAAAAGAGTTACCAATGGATGAACTTAAGCTTGATAGATTCTTTATCAAGCAAGGTTTCTCATCAGAACGTGATTTGATGGTATTAAAATCAATCATCGATTTAGGAAAAGAACTTCACATGAAGGTCGTTAGTGAAGGTGTTGAAACAATAGAGCAATTCAATATGTTGAAGAGTTTAGGATGTCACACAATCCAAGGATTCTTGTATTCTAAGCCACTTGTTGTTACTGACTTTATTGCTTTCTTGAATCAAAAGAAATTATATTAAATTTAAAAGAAACGGAGTGAAGAGTTTATGTCATTTTTATTCAATAAGCCTAGCATAACTAAAAAGGACGTAGACAAAGCTTATGAGATTTATTTAAAAGACAATAAACAGATAACTCTAAAGTCTTTTGAATCTCGCTTTCTTACAAAAAGATACAAATCTTTCTCTATTGGTACTATGGTTTTCCCATACAATCAAAAATTAGGTGTTAAATTTGATTTTTACATGATTGATATGATCGAAAAGACTATCAAAAAAGAACGTATCAAAAAAAGAATTATGAAGTTTTCTTCTGACTTAGCAATGCTTTATTTTGATGCGGCGGATCACTTAAGTTATATCTTTAGTGATTTTGATAAAATCAAATTATTCTACCTAACTGGTTTAGACCTAGACCCAGCCAATGTTAGCCTAGTATTAAGATATGGACTAGGGTTATCTAGAAGCACTGAATACAATGATAAGATGAACGCTTATCGTTACATCTATCGTGGTGCTACGATGATGACAAAAGGTGTATGGAGCTTAAACCCTAATAATAAATTAGATAGGTATGTTGAATACATTGACTTTTTGATGGGAACTAGGGTTGACAATTCTAAGTTCGTTTATAACCTACTTAAAGAAGGTTATAAGATTGCTAAATTCGATGAATTTAAAGATGAAAGCGAACTAGAGATTGTTAAAAAATATTTGCATGTTTTGTTTAATGGTTACAAGAGTGTTAAACCTAAACCAAAACAGATTGTAGCTATCATTAAGACTCTAGATAGATGTAAGATTGAATATAGACCTCTAGTAACAGAAAAGATGCTTCATTTTGTTGATATGCAAAATAAAGAAGCTTTAAGGAAGAAAGAAGAGCTTAAAGCAGCTCGTAAAGAAGAAAAGAAGAGAATGAAAGAAAAAGATTTGGAAGAGGCTCCAAAAGAGGAAGCACCTTCTACTAATGAGACAGCATAATGTTGCTGTCTTTTTTGTTTAATGACTAAATAGCCATTAAGTAGTATAATAATATTAGGATAAATATAAAGGTGAAGTGTGATGAAAAAAGTATCTAAATCATTATTGTTTTGTTTAATTATTTCTATTTGTTTAGTTTTCTTTGGCTGCACAAAAGAAAGTAGCGAAGAAGCACCACCAATAGATAATTCGTTAAGTTTTCATACAAGTTTACAAGAAGAATATCTAAGTGGGGATTATAAAAAAATAGCATCATTTGCTACAGGGGATAAAGAAGAGAGTTTTCCTCTTCCAATTAGGTTAGAATTAAGTAGCGAAGAAGTTACTAAAATAATTATTATAACTGAAGAAGGAATTGATGAAGAGATAAAACTAGAAACAAGTGATAATTATATAGAAATATATAATTTAAAAACAAATACTACCTATAATTGGAGTGTTAATGGAGTTGCAAAAGAACCTTTTAAAACAAAAGCAGGATTAAGAAATCTCTATGTTGATGGGTTAACTAATACTCGTGATATTGGTGGATATTTGACTGAAAGCGGTATTTATACTAATCAGGGGCTATTAATTAGATCATCTAAATTAACTGATGATGATACTGGTGAGATATTAATAACTGAAAAAGGAATAGAAACCCTAAAGGGACTTGGAATTAAGACTGAACTTGATTTAAGGAGTACTACTGAAGATGATGAAGGAAACATCGAACAAGGGTTAATCACTTCATCTGTTGTTAGTGGTGTTAATTACATTTCTCTACCAATGAAAAGTGGAGGAAATTACTTGCAGCTTAATCGTGGTATGTTAAAAGATCTATTTAAGATTTTAGCAAACGAAGATAATTACCCTATTTTGTTCCATTGCTCAATTGGAACTGATAG
Organism: Bacilli bacterium; assembly: GCA_918272565.1. Lineage (GTDB taxonomy): Bacteria > Bacillota_I > Bacilli_A > ML615J-28 > CAG-698 > Tener-01. Next base: position 19,255 of record CAKJYW010000005.1, on the reverse strand, counting down.
AACTGGTGTAGTTTCCTTTTTAGTTAATGCCATTTGTGGGGTAAGTAAGGAAGATATTTATAAAGATTATTTGTTTTCTAATTTTGGTGTTATTTATTCAGTTAGAACACCATCAATTATTAATGATTACATTAGTAAAGTTACATCATCTTCTAGACTTAGTTTAAAAGAAAACACTATTAATTATTTGATAGATCAAGGTGTTGATAGAGGCGACATCGAAAAAGTCATTGAAATCATGACTAAAAAGTAGAAAAAAGTTCATAAAGTTTATATAAGTTCACAAAATTTTTGAAAGTTCACTTTTTGTTTGATATTATCATTTTTTTTAAGGAGAGAGAAATGAAAAAGATTATTTTTAAAATCATTGATATACTAGGAACAGTATTATCATTCTTTAATTTATTGATGTTTTATGCAATGAGACCTTGTTGGAGCGGAATGAGTGGAACAATCGGCTATGGTCAAAACAAACCTATCTTTTTGTTCTATATTCCAGTTATCGTATGTGTCTTTTTGTTAGTTGTTTTAATAGCTGATTTATTGCTTAAGAAATTCTTTAAGAAGAATTTTATCAATATTGCTTTTTGTAGCTTTGGTGTAGTATTCTTAATTGCTATTTTTGTGATTATTAAACTAGGTGCTAAAGACTATATGAGATTCATTTGGCCTAATTTCTTCTATAGCGTAAGAATCCTAGCCATCATTTTAGCAATCTATTTCTTATTATTCATTTATCCAAAGAGTAGTTTGAAAGAAAATAATTGGTTCAAATATGGAATGATTTGTTTATTGAGTGTTGGAAGCTTAATTTTACTACTAAATCTATCAATCAATAGAATAGTTTATAACCCTGTAGTTTATGCGGTTGAAGATAATTACCAAATCGTCTTTTCAACAAATTCAGAAGCTACTGGTTGGGTAGAGGTAGGTGGAAAGAATTATTACGACTTATATAACGGAAGCACGAGAAATAAATCAAAAGTTCATAAGATTGAAGTTCCTATGGCTGTCCTAGATAGTGCTAAAGAATACACTATCCACACACAACGTTCAATCTACTGTGGACCATTTGGTGGCTTCTTAGGTCGTGACATTAGTAAAACAACAAAATTCACTCCAGTTGATTTTAGCGATGGTATCCAATATTTAGCATTTAGTGATATTCATATGAATAATAGACAAGCATCTAAGACTGCTGAACTTGTTGGAGAATATGACTTCTTAGTATTAGGTGGAGATATGATCTCTGTAGTTGATTCATTTGATGATGCTAATTTTGTAAATAAGATTGCCTATAATATGACTAAAGGTGAGATGCCTGTAATCTATACTAGAGGTAACCATGAAGTTAAAGGAAGATATGCTGAAGAATTACATAAATATGTTGGTAGTTTGAATGGTAAGTTCTACTATACTTTCTATTTTGAAGATTTGTATGGAATAGTTCTTGATATCGGTGAAGATCACGATGATGATTGGTGGGAATACTATGGACTAAGTCATTATGATTCATATCGTGATCAACAAATCGAATTTTTAAAAGAAGAAGTAAACAAGAAAGATTATGATAGTTACACTTATCATTTAGCAGTTTGTCATATTCCTGTTGTTTATGTTAATTATCGTCATAATCACGAACAAGTTAAGAAAGATATGACTGAATTATTAAATCAAATGGATATTGATATGCTACTTTGTGGGCATCAACATGAGCTATTAATCTTTGAACCAGGATTAGTTGAACCTAATACAAAGTTAGTTTATAATCCAAAATATGATGATGGTACATATAATGGCTACTTAACTGACTTTAATTTCCCATCACTAATGTTAAGTAAACCAGGCTTTACTCAAACTGATAGCCAAAACTTGACAACAAAGAGTGTGATAGGTTTGTTTGTAGATGTTGACTTAAATGAAATGAAAGAGACTTGTTCATATAGAAATAGTCGAGGCGAAAAAGTAGAAGTGGTTAATCCATTCTATGATAAGACATACGGCGAAGAATTTGTTATTGATTTAAACACAAAGAAGTTTTCAAGTAAATAAATTTACTCGTAAATAAATTTACTCTTAAATATTATTCATCTATAAAGCGCTTACATTGTAATTTTTCTTGAAATAGAAGAAATTATAGTGTATATTATTAGTAATAAGTGAAAGGATATTAATTATGAAAGCTAATTGTTGTTCTAATCATATGCAATCATCTTTTAATTCTGCCGCATGTTCATTTGACGGCTTTTTCACTTGCAATAATAATGTAGTATTAGAAGGCACAATTATCGTTATTGTGTCTTTTTTGTTATGCCTAGTCTTAGTCATTAGTGCTTTAACAATTTGATATTATTTATTATTTGCATACAATACTGATAATTAATGGTTTTGTATAGGCAAAACCATTTTTTTTATAAATTAATAATTTTAGGAGGAAATTATGAAGAAATTATTATTAAGCTTTATGTTTTTACTAGCATTCGTTGCTTGCTTCTTTACTACTGGATGTGGTAAAAGTGGTAACGAAATCGTTATTGGATTAAGTGGACCACTAACTGGTGGTGCTGCTGTTTATGGTGTTGCTGTTAAGAATTCTGCTGAAATGGCAGTTGAAGAAATCAACGCTAAAGGTGGAATTAATGGCTACAAGATTAAACTAATTGCCCTAGATGATATGCATGATGCTACAAAGGTTAGTACAAATTATGCATCTTTAATGCAACAAGGCATGCAAGTGTCTTTAGGTTGTGTAACTACTAAACCTGGACTTGAATTTAGTGAATTAAGTAAAGGCGATAATGTCTTCTTTATCACACCTTCAGCTACAAACGATGATATTCCAAAGTATGCTAATGGTTACCAAATGTGCTTTGCCGATACTCGTCAAGGAACATTCTCTGCTCAATATGTAAATAGTAACCTTCCTAAGACTACTAAGATTGGTATTTTATACCATAGTGGTGATGATTATTCAGAAGGAATCTACCGTAATTTCGCTGAATCAATCGATAAAGGATTCGATGTTAAAGTGGCTAGTTTCTCTGAAGATGATCCAACAGATTTATCAAGTCAAGTTCAATTATTAAAGGACTGTGATTTCATCTTCTTACCAATCTACTACGGACCAGCTGCAATCTTTATGACTCAAGCAAAAGATATTATCAAGAAAGATGCAGTTTACTTTGGATGCGATGGACTAGATGGAATTGATTCATCAATCGAAGGATTTGATATTAATACAATCCCTCAAGAAGTTTCATACTTATCACATTTTAATAGTAAGGCAACTAGCGGCCCTGCTAAAGAATACATTGATAAATATGTAGCTAAATATGGAGCTGAAACTCTTAACCAATTTGGTGCTTCTGCATATGACTGTATTTATGCATTATACGAAGCTTTAAAACAAGCTGCAGAAAAAGATCCTAGCAGTGTTACGCCTGATGTTGCAGCAAGCGCACTATGCGAAACTCTAAAAGGAATCTTCCAAGGTGGATTTACATTTAGTGGAATCACTGGAACTAACATCAAATGGGATAAAGATGGTTATGTTGATAAAGCCGCTGTTAAATATGTTGTAAAGGAAAAGAACAAATAAAAAAATAAAAAATGATTGACATTATAAATACATTTATTAACGGCCTTAGTTTGGGTGGTATATATGCAATGATTGCCTTAGGTTACACTATGGTATATGGCATTGCAAAAATGCTTAATTTCGCCCATGGAGATATTATTATGGTCGGTGGATATACCTTGTTTGTGGCAATAGGCCTATTTGGTAATCCAATACTAGCTATAGTGGTAGCTATAATACTGTGTGGCGTATTAGGTGTTTTGATGGAAAAACTTGCCTATAAGCCACTAAGAGGTGCTTCACCCCTTGCAGTTTTGATTACCGCAATCGGTGTAAGTTACCTTCTTCAAAGTCTCTCACAAATAATCTTTGGAGCTGGAACTAAGTATGTTAATATGCCAAACTGGGGATCAATTACACTTGGAAGTTTAAGAATACAAGTTTATACTTTAGTAACTCTAATTGCTTCAGTTGTAATAATGGTCGCTTTGAGTGTTTTTATTAAATACTCAAAAACCGGTCGCGCAATGATTGCGGTTTCGGAAGATAGAGCCGCAAGTGAACTAATGGGAATCAATGTAAATACTATAATAACAATCACCTTTCTAATTGGAGCGATGCTAGCAGCTGTAGCATCAACCTTCTACCTATTAAAAGCTCCAAGTATTTCCCCAACATTTGGCTCAATGCCTGGAATCAAAGCATTTACTGCTGCGGTAATTGGAGGAATTGGTTCAATTCCTGGAGCGATGATTGGTGGAATATTACTAGGTGTTATTGAAGTGTTTACCAATAGTATTCCTGCTATTGCACCTTATACTGATGCAATAGAGTTTACAATATTAATAATCATATTACTTGTTCGCCCTACCGGCTTACTAGGAAAGAAGAGGAGGGAGAAAGTATAATGATTAAACATAAGAAAAACTTTAAGCTTAAACATTATATTAATTATATTGGGATAGGATTTGTAACTATATTGTTCTCAATCCTAAGTTTGACAGGAAATGCCTCCATTTCTTTACAATTCTTACTTGAAAAGATTGCAATAAGTATTATACTTGCAGTTTCATTAGGACTTGTTGTGGGATTCTTGGGAGAACTTTCCTTAGGACATGCGGGATTTATGTGTATTGGCGCTTATATTGGTGGTAAAGTCTCTGCAATGCTAGAAGCGTCACTCGGGTGCGGAATTTCTAATTTATTAATATCATTAATTGTTGGAGGAATTGCTGCAGGTATTTGTGGCGTTATAATTGGACTACCTGCTTTGAGGCTACGTGGTGACTATCTAGCGATTGTTACTTTAGCCTTTGGAGAAATTGTTAAGACGATATTTATTAACACTTCTGCTGAGTCATTTGGTGGAGCAACAGGTCTATCAACACCAAGATATAATCGTGAATTTTTATTTATCTACGCCTTCATTATTGTTTTAATAATGTTGTTTATCGTACAAAACTTAATTAGAAGTAAACATGGTAGAGCAATCACAGCTATACGTGATAGTGAAATTGCATCTCGTGCAACTGGTATCAATGTTACTAGATATAAATTACTCGTATTTGCTCTATCAGCATTCTTTGCGGGTATTGCGGGTGTACTATTTAGTTTTTCTAATTATAGAGTACAATGTACAAAGTTTGATTACAATTATTCAATCGAAATACTAGTAATGGTAGTATTAGGCGGAATGGGTAATATCACAGGTGGTATTATTTCATCTTCACTTATAACTTTATTACAAGTTAAACTAGCTACCCTACTAAGTGGTAATTTAGCAGTATTACAAAATGTTTTATATGCTTTGATTCTAGTATTAATCGTTATTTATAACAATGCACCTAGACTTAAAGGCTTTAGAGAAAAATACAGTATTAAAGTACTCTTTAATAAGATTTTTAAGAAAAAGGCAGATCCAGCAACTGTTAGAGATGATGAAGCCAAATGGGACCGTGTACCAACTAAAATCAATGTGGATGACTTGCTCTCTATGGATTTAGTTGTTACTGAATCGGTTGCTAAGCCAGATAAAGGTGGTGAGCATAATGAATAATAATGTATCACTTCCTGTACTAGAAACTAAGAATTTAGGAGTTTCTTTTGGTGGCTTAAAAGCTTGTAGTGAAGTAGATATTACGATTAATAAGAAAGAGATTTATGGATTAATTGGTCCTAATGGAGCAGGTAAAACTACAATCTTCAATTTAATAACTGGAATCTATGCCCCAACAACAGGCGAAATTTACCTTTGTGGTGAGAAGATCAATAAGCTTTCTCAAGAAACTATTTGTCATAAAGGAGTAGCTAGAACATTCCAAAACATTAGATTATTTAATAACATGACAGTTATTAGAAATGTAATGGTAGGCCTTCATAATAGAAAAGAATTTAAATGCTCCTTTATTGAAAGTGCTCTTCGCTTCCCACGTCAATTTAAGGTTGAAAAGGCGATGAGAGAAAAAGCCAAAGAGATTTTAAGAATCTTTGGATTAGAAGAAGAACGTAACAACCTAGCTTGCAATCTTCCTTATGGAATGCAAAGAAAGCTTGAGATTGCTAGAGCTCTAGCAACTGAGCCTAAGTTGTTACTACTTGATGAGCCTGCTGCTGGTATGAATCCTAATGAAACAATGGAACTTGTTGAAACAATCAAAAAGATACGTGATATGTTTGATATTACAATTCTACTAATTGAACATGACTTGAAATTTGTTTCAGGCCTTTGTGATAGAGTAACGGTACTTAATTTTGGTAAGGTACTTTCAACAGGAACAGTTAGTGAGGTATTAAATGACCCATCAGTAATTGAAGCTTATATTGGAAAGGATGATGAATAATGGCATTACTTGAAGTTAAGAATCTTAATGTTTATTATGGCGTTATCCAAGCTTTAAAAGGAATAAGTTTTGAAGTTAATGAAGGTGAGATTGTAGCACTAATTGGATCTAATGGTAGTGGTAAGTCTTCAACAATGAAAGCTATTATGGGATTGGTTCACCCTAAAAGTGGTGAAGTAATCTATAATGGTGAGAAAATCACTCACACTCCAACTTGTGAAATTGTTAAAAAAGGAATGACTCAAGTATTAGAAGGACGTCATATTTTCCAAGAACTGACAGTTCATGAAAATTTGATGCTTGGAGCTTATGCAAGGAGAGATGCTGAAGAAAAGAAGAATGACATCAAAAAGATGTTTGAACTTTTCCCTAGACTAGAAGAAAGAAAGAATCAGATTGCAGGTACTTTGTCAGGTGGAGAGCAACAGATGCTTGCTATCTGTAGAGCTTTAATGAGTAAACCAAAGCTTCTACTCCTTGATGAACCATCAATGGGACTTTCACCAATTTTGGTTAAAGAAGTATTTGATATTATTAAAGAGATTCACAATCGTGGTACAACCATTTTACTTGTTGAACAAAATGCTTCTAAAGCTTTAGCTATCTGTGATAAAGCATATGTTTTAGAAACTGGTTCAATCACATTAAGTGGTACTGGTAGTGAATTAAGAAATAATGATAAAGTTAAAAAAGCCTATTTAGGTGGAGAATAGAGTTCATTTTGAACTCTATTTTTGTTATAATAATATTGGTGGTGAAGAAAATGAAAAAGATAAGTGAAATGACATTAAAAGAAAAGATTGGGCAACTCGTTGTATGTGGATTTAAAAGCCCATATTACGATGAGCAAATAGAGGAACTTGTTAATAACTATAACGTAGGTAACGTTATATTATTTACACGTAACTATGAAGGGGCAGAAGAACTAAAAAAGCTAAACAAAGAATTATATCAAAAAATAGAAGAAAAGACTGGTTTAATTCCGTTAATTGCCATTGATCAAGAAGGTGGACCAGTAACTAGACTAATGAAAGATGTTACTTTCCCTCCAAGTCAAATGACTACTTCCGCAACCGCCTTCCCTAAGGCTGCATATGAAGCTGGTAAGATGATAGGGCGCGATATGATAATGCTAGGCTTAAACTGGAATTTGGCTCCTTGTTTAGAGATTAATGATGGACTAAAGATGTTCGTTCACAATGTTCGTAGTTATGGAAGCGATAAAGAAAAATGTGCGTCCCTTGCACACGACTTTAGCAAAGGCTTAAAAGAATATGGAGTAATGGGATGCTTAAAGCATTTTCCAGGAAGTGGTGACTCTAAAGTTGATTCGCACCTTGATCTACCTGTTTTATCTACTCCACTTGAAAGACTCTTAGACCATAATTTAGTTCCATTTAAAGCTAATTTAGATACTAAATCAATAATGACTGCTCATGTTGTCTTTAATGATATTGATAAAAAATACCCATCAACCCTATCAAAAAAAGTGCTAAAAGGAATCTTAAGAGACACTTTAGGATACGATGGAATTGTTGTTAGTGACTGTACAGAAATGAAAGCAATAGAGAATTATTATGGTACAGGACGAGGTTCAGCACTCGCTTTAATTGCAGGGTGTGATATGGTTTTAGCGTGTCACACTTTAGAAAAACAAAAAGAATGTTTTGAAGCAATCTATGAAAGTGTAGAAAAAGGTGAATTAACGGAAGAAGAAATTGATAAGAAGCTAGATAGAATAGTAAGAGCTAAGGAAGAGATAAAGCCATACCTAGATAAATATTTCTTTAACGATGATAGTTACGAAATTGATCCTAAAAGTGTATGGACTAGCCAGAAAATTGTTGACGAATCTATCACTTTAGTTAAGGGAAAACTTCCGCTTTTGAAGGAGGATACAATGGTCTTAGCACCCGTTGCATCGGTCTCTTCGATTGTTGAAGATGAGTTTAGTGAACGTGATTTATCTAAAGCTTTAAAGAAGAAATTTAATAATTTGATTTATAAGTTTTCTGATGATGAAGGCTTTAAAGAAGAAGTCTTATCTAAACTAAATGATGTAGATGAAGTAATCATCTTTAGCTATGATGCTAATAAGTCAGATATTCAAAAAGAATTAATTAATAAAATAATAGAAGAAAAGAAAGATAAAGCTTTCTTGATTAGTCTAAAAGGACCAATGGATTTGTGCTTATTTGAGGAAATAGAGAACTATAGCGTTTTATATGAATATACTCCTAATTCAATAAATTCTGTAATTAAATATATTAGTGGATTAATTGATGCAAAGGGACACCTACCTTTATAAAAGAATAAAAGTAAAATAACAAAAACTGTTATTTTACTTTTTTTATTGCATAAAAAGTGGCATATTCAGGTTATTTGTGCATTTTCGTTTGTTGATAAGAGTTATTGATTGTGCTAAAATAGGGTAGTTAGAGAGTAAAAAATATATGGAAAAAAAGAAAAAAGAAAAGAAATGGTGTCATTTTAGACATATTGTCACTGTTGCCTTTTTGCGTTTTTTATTAAGGCCAGTGCTTTATTTTAAGTGCGGTTTTACTTTTAAAAAGTTTCAACATGACAAACGTGCCTATTTGATTCTTTATAATCATCAGACAGCATATGATCAATTCTTTGTTGGGTATCCATTTAAGAATAAAACATATTATGTTACATCAGATGATTTGACACTTATTCCTATTGTTTCACCTATAATTAAGTTTTTAGTTCATATCATTCCATACAAAAAAGCATCAACTGACTTTTCGATTCTTAGAAATTGTCGTCAAGTAGCTAGTGAGGGTGGAAATATTGCGATAGCTCCAGAAGGTAACAGAACATTTTCTGGTAAAACTGGCTACATCAACCCTACAATTAGTAAAATGATAAAGTTTTTGAAGCTCCCTGTTGCTTTTGCGATTATTAAAGGTGGATTTGGAGTGTTCCCTAGATTTAGCGATAAAACTAGACGTGGCTCATGTACTGTAGAAGTTACAAAAGTTTGGGAATATGATGAATACAAGGACTTAAGTAATGATGAAATCACTGATATTGTTAAAAAAGAACTATATCGTGATGAAAGCTTACCTGATGCCTCTTTCAAATCAAAGAGAAATGCTGAATACATTGAAAGATGTATTTACCTTTGCCCTAATTGTGGCGTAGTGCATTTTAAGTCTAAGGGTGAAACATTAGAATGTCCTATTTGCCATAGTAAGGTAAGATATACTGATACTAAGCAGTTTGAAAAGTTGAGTGGAAACATTGAATTTAAGACTGTTAGTGAATGGTATGATTATCAAAGAGAAGAACTAAAGAAACTTAAGCTTTTAGAACTTGATAAAGATAAAGCTTTGTTTAGTGATAAAACAGGATTTTTTGAAGTTATTCCAAGGAAATTTAAGAAAAAGATTTCTAAGAACGCGTTAATTGAATTATATCCAGATAGACTAGAAATAAAATACGATGGAAATAATCGAATTTTAAGTTTTGATGATATTAATTCAAGTGGTGTTTTTGGAAAGAACAAGATGAATTTCTATTTAAATGAACATACTTATCAGTTTAAATCTGATAAGAGATTTAATCCATTAAAGTATGTTCAGTATTATTACAAATATAAGATGGAGAAGGGAGAAAACCAAGATGAATTCTTTGGCATTTAAAATGATAGCATTAGAAGATGTTGCTTCTGCTCTAGACTTTTCAACAAGCAACGTTTGGTCATTTTTGTTACTATTTGCGGTGTTGTTTGTTGGAATAATGCTAGCACACATTATTAAGAATAATATTCCATTTATGAAAAAATCCCTAATGCCTGCTTCAGTATTAGGTGGATTAATTATATTAATCTTTTGTACTATTTGGAAATTAGTTACAAAAGAGTCATTCTTTGATATGACAATGTTCTCAATTGTTAAAACTATGGATGATGGTACTTTAACTACTCAAAGTGGTAGTGATATTTTACAAATTGTAACATACCACTGCTTAGGTGTTGGTTTTGTAGCAATGGGACTTAAGATTAATCGTAAGAATGAATCTAAAGTAAAGCCTAATGAAGTATTTAATACTGGTGTAATCACCGTTTCAACATATTTGCTTCAAGCAACTTTAGGATTAGTTGTTACTATTATTGCTGTTAATTTTATAGCAGGATTAGTTCCTGGAAGTGGTGCTCTACTTTGTTTAGGATTCGGTCAAGGTACTGGTCAAGCTCTAACTTGGGGAACTAACTATCAACGTGATAATGGATTTGCTGGAGGTAGTTACTTTGGTTTATCAATTGCAGCACTAGGATTTTTAGCTGCATCAATTGGTGGAGTAATTTATCTTAACTACCTAAGAAGAAAGAATAGACTAAAAGCAAGACAAGAAGAAGCTAATAAACTTGATATCAATGAAGTTCATTCAGAAAATGATGTTCCATTAACTGGATCAATTGACAAATTCACTATTCAAGTTGCTATGGTTTTAGTTTGCTATGCCCTATCATATCTATTAATGCTTGGATTAAGTAAGATAATCCCAGGAATGAAATCAACAATCTTTGGATTTAACTTCTTACTTGGTATTTTAATGGCAGTATTACTTAAGACTGTACTTAATCTTTTACACAAAAAAGGAATCATTAAAAAAGAATACATTAACAACTTTATGCTTAATAGAGCTGCTGGTATTGCCTTTGACGTAATGATTGTAGCGGGAATTGCTGTTATCGATTTACAATTGATTGTAGATTACTGGGCAGTATTATTGATATTAGCTGTTGTTGGTACACTAGCTACATTCGTTTATGTTAAATACACTACTCGTCTCTTATTTAAAGATTACGAGAACGAACAATTCTTTGCTATGTATGGAATGTTAACAGGTACAGCATCAACTGGTATGATTTTACTTCGTGAAATCGACCCTAACTTTGATACACCTGCAGCTGATAACCTAGTTTATCAAAATCTCCCTGCAATCATTTTTGGTTTTCCAATAATGCTATTGTTTAAAGATTTGAATTCTAGAACAATCCCATATTTATTTGCTATTATTGGATTCTTCCTAGTTTTACAAATAATCTTGTTTAGAAATCAAATCTTTAGAAGAAAGAAAAAGGAAAACAAAGCTGAATAGGCAACTTAAAACAATGACAAATTTTAGAAGGTAAACTTATAACTTGAACTATAGTTCATGTTTTGCTTACCTTCTTTTTTATTGTAAAAAATGAGTAAATAGTTTATAATTTAATTAATTATTATAAAAGGAGTATAAAAAATGAAAGAAGTATTAGATTTTTTAAAGATGTGTGGAGTTTATTATTTAGCTACTGTTGATGAAGATGGTCATGCTAAGGTACGTCCTTTTGGAACAATCAATATCTTTGATGGTAAGTTATATATTCAAACAGGAAAGAAAAAAGATGTTAGCCGTCAAATGAAGAAAAATCCATATATTGAAATATGTGCTTTTAAGGATGGAAAATGGCTTAGATTAAGCGGCAAAGCGGTGTTAGATGAAAGGATTGAAGCTCAAATTGACATGCTTGACCATTATCCTGAACTTAAAGGAATGTATAAAGCAGGAGATGGAAACAATGAAGTGTTTTATCTAGAAGATCCTCATGCCGTTCTTTATTCATTTGGTGAAGGGAATAAGACATTATTATAATGAATAAAAAAATAGAATTGTTTTTAACCTTTCTAAAAATAGGTGCCACAACCTTTGGTGGAGGTTACGCCATGATTCCACAAATTAAAAATGAGTTTGTGGAAAAGAAAGGTTGGATAACAGAAGATGAGATGCTAGAGATGATTGCGGTAAGTGAGTCAACTCCAGGTCCGATTGCTATTAATATGGCTACTTTTATTGGTTACAAAGAAGGTAAAGTCTTAGGTAGCATAGCATCAACCTTAGGAGTTATCTTGCCATCTATTATTATCATCATGATTTTATCGATATTTTTTAATAGGTTTATAGAAAATGTTTATGTTTCATACGCTTTTAAAGGAATCAAATGTGCAGTTGCCTTTTTGATTATTAAAGCTGCTATTGAACTTATTATCAAAATGGAGAAAAAAGCATTACCAATAATATTATTTAGTGTAACTTTTATTTTAGCTTTAATGATGGAAATCTTTGGATTTAGATTTTCATCAATCTATCTAATTATAAGTGGCGCTTTAATTGGAATAATAGTTTATGCAATCATTTTAAGAAAGAAACAAGAACAAGAAAAGGGGAATGAAGAATGATTTATTTAATCCTTTTTTTAGAGTTCTTTAAGATTGGTCTTTTTACTTTTGGTGGGGGATATGCGATGATCCCACTAGTAAAAGAAGTTGTTTTAAATTATGGTTGGTTAGCTGAAGATAAATTCTATGACTTTATTGGTTTGTGTGAGGCTACTCCTGGTCCAATTGCTCTTAACATGGCAACCTTTGTTGGATACAGCCAAGGTGGCGTCTTAGGAGGCCTAGTAGCAAGCTTAGGCGTTGTCCTACCTTCATTTATCATCATTTTAATAATTGCAAGCGTGCTTAAGAAATTTAGTGATAACATATTCGTTAAAAGTGGAGTTAGAGGTATTAAACCTATCGTTATGGGTTTAATCTTAGCTGCAGGAATTACGCTACTAATAAAGAATTTAAATGTAGCATATTCTTTGGACACTGCATTTACTAATTTTGATTATGTTTCATTAATTATTGTTAGTGTGATTGCTTTTATATTTGTGTTTGTTAAATTGATATTTAAGAAGAAGCTTAGTCCAGTGATTATTATTTTAATAAGTGCAGCACTTGGCTTAGCTATATCTTTAATATTTGCTTAAAGGTGAAGTATGAATTATTATATTGTTTTAATATTAATTGCTATCATATTCATTTATCATTTATTCATTTTAATATTAAGAATGAATAGTTCAAAAAGACCTATTCCTGATAATTTGAAAGATATTTATAGTGAAGTTGAATATGAAAAGTGGGCAAAATATCATAAGAAATCAGTTTCTTTAGAAATCATTGAATCGATTATAAAATTCATTGCTTTATTTATTCTATTTGCCTTTAAGGTCTATGCAAAATTTGCTTCCCTTTTTAATGGTGAACTAGCTAATCAAGTTCTAGGTGTAGTTCTACTTAGCTTTGCGACTGATTTTTTAATTGGAATAGGTTTTGATTATTATAAAGTAATGGTCTTAGATAAAGAATATGGCCTAAGCGTAACTAAAATTGGCACCTTTATAGCTGATGAGGTGAAGGATTTAGTAATTGGCTTTGGCTTAACTTATGGATTAATTCTATTTATCGGTTATATGCATAAGTTACTTGGTGACTGGATGATTTTAGTAGTCTTTGCCTTTATGCTTGTTTTTGTTTTAGTTATTAGCCTAATTGTTCCAACATTAATGAAAATCAAATATCGCTGTGATGATTTAGAAGAAGGGGAACTTAGAACTAGGTTATTAGATTTATTACATGATAATGGTTATGAGGTGCGTAAGATTGGTGTTATTAATCAATCTAAAAGAAGTACAACGGGAAATGCCTTATTTACGGGAATGGGTAAGTTTAAAACCATTATTCTTTTTGATACAATTATAGATCAGCTTTCTACAGATGAGCTTGTAGCGGTATTTAGTCATGAAGTAGGTCACGGAAAGCATAAAGATACAATTAAAAACTATCTAACAAATAGCATAAGTATCTTGCTATTAATTTTAGTAAGCTGGCTTTTAATTAATTATAATAGCCTATATACTGATTTTGGTTTTGAAACAGTTAATTATGGATTTACCTTCATCATTTTAAGTGAAGTTATTTTAGAAATAGCATCTCCTATTAGAGGAATAATCGGAAACAAGATTAGCAGAATTGCTGAATACAATGCTGATAATTTTGCATGTAGCTTAGGTTATGGAGAAGCTTTAGCTAGCGCTTTAAAGAAATTAAGTAATTCTAATATGGCTGATTTAAATCCTCACCCATTAATTGTATTACTTAAGTATTCTCACCCTACAATGAGCGATAGGTTAAAAAATATCTATAGCCACGTTCTAATAAAACAAGAGGAAAAGAATGATTAGAAAATTTATAAAATATTATAAGCCTCATATGAGGCTATTCTTATTTGACATGTTCTGTGCCTTCTTGGTTTCACTTTGTAATATGTTTTACCCAGTGATTGCTAAAAAGATAATCAATGAATATGTTCCAAATAAAAACTTACAATTTATCATCATATGGTGTGCTGCCCTTCTTGCAATTTACATTCTAAAGATGATCTTAAATTTCATCATCCAATATTGGGGGCATATCGTTGGTGTTAGGATGCAAGCTGATATGCGTCATGACTTGTTTAGTCATTTAGAAGGGTTACCTTTTAAATATTTTGATGAGAACAAGACAGGTACCATTATGAGTAGAATCATCAATGATTTGCAAGATGTAACAGAGCTTGCTCACCATGGACCTGAAGATATTTTCTTGTCAATTATGACATTAATTGGTGCTTGCGTCTTGATGGCAATTACAGTAAATCCTTATCTTACGTTAATTGTCTTTTCAGTTATTCCTATTATTGTTACTTACGCTGTATTAACAAGAAAAGGAATGAGAAATGCTTGGAAGAAGATGAGAGAAGAAACTGGTATCATCAACTCTACTGTTGAAAGTAGTGTTAGTGGTATTAGAGTAAGTCGTGCCTACACTGCTGATAAAAAAGAGATAGAAAAATTTGATGACTCTAATGTTGATTACCAAAAAGCAAGAGCTGGTGCCTATAAATGGATGGGAATCTTCGGTAGTGGAATGGGATTCTTTACGGACTTTCTGTATCTACTAGTATTATTTTGTGGAGGACTATTCTTTTATTATGAGATAATCGATATTGGTGAATTTACAGCTTATATCCTTTATATCACAATGATAATTAATCCTATTAGAACATTAATCAACATCTTTGAACAAATCCAAAATGGATTAACTGGTTTTCAAAGATTCCAAGAAGTAATGGATATTCCGGTTGAAGAAGAAAAGGCTGATGCCAAAGTTTTAGAATCATTTAATGATAGTATCAAATTTAATGAAGTTGATTTTAGTTATATTAAAGATGGTAGCCACAGAAAGATTCTAGATCACATTTCTTTTACAATTAAAAAAGGTGAAACATTTGCCCTCGTTGGACCTACTGGAGCTGGTAAGACTACGATTTGTCATTTGCTTCCTAGGTTTTATGAAATCGATGGTGGAAGTATCACGATTGATGGTGAAGATATCCGTGACTTTACGAGAATCTCTTTAAGAAAGAAGATAGGAATTGTAGCCCAAGATGTATTCTTGTTTGCTGGAACAATTTACGATAACATCATCTATGGTAACTTTGATGCCACATTTGAAGAAGTTGTTGAAGCTAGTAAGAAAGCAAATATCTATGACTTTATAATGACACTCGATGAAGGGTTTGATACGTATGTTGGTGAGCGTGGAGTTAAACTATCTGGTGGACAAAAGCAAAGAATCTCTATTGCTAGAGCCTTTCTAAAAAATCCTGATATATTAATATTAGATGAAGCTACAAGTAGCTTAGATAATGCAACAGAAATGCAAATCCAAAGAGCATTAGAAGATTTATCAGTTGGTAGAACTACAATTGTTGTTGCTCATAGGCTTTCAACTGTTAAAAATGCTGATAAGATTATCGTTATTGATAGAAATGGAATTGAAGAAGAAGGAACTCACGATGAGTTAATTAATAAAAACGGAATCTATGCAACACTCTATCAATATCAATTTAAATAAAGTGATTAAACACTTAAGATATTTCTTAAGTGTTTTTTTATAGAAGGCTAAAATTGGTAAATAATAAGCAATTTCACCTCACGTGTTGCTTAAATTAGGCAATAGATGTAGAAAAATAAGAAGAATTATAGTATAATCATAATGGAAAAAAAAGATTAATAAAGGAGATAATTATGTTAGTTATTTTTACTGATACTGATTGCGATTTTACTTCTAAGTTAGCTAAAGAATATGGATTTGAATTAATTAGTATGCCATATGTTATCGATGGTAAATTAGTTAAACCTTATGTTGACTTTGATAAATTCGAATCTCATAAATTCTATGACATTTTAAGAAAAGGCACTCTCCCAACAACTTGTGCCATCAATCCTGAAGAATATATTAAGTACTTTGAACCTCATTTTGCAGCTGGAAATGACATTCTTTATATCCATTTCTCTAAAGCAATGAGTGGAACATTCAATGGTATGAATATTGCGATTGAAGAATTAAAGGAAAAATATCCAGAAAGAAAGTTCTATACAATCGATACTAAAGGTATTACCATTCTATCTTATAACATCGCTAAAGAAATCGGTGATATGTTTAAAAAAGGTGCTACACTTGAAGAAGTTCTTAAATGGAGTGACGAAGAAGTTGACCATTTTGCCACATATTTCTATGCTGATGACTTAACATTCTTCCGTAGAAGCGGACGTGTTAGTGGACTTGCTGGAATTATGGGTAACTTGATTGGTATTCATCCTATTATTCATATGGATAGCGATGGAGTTATGAAAAACGTCGATAAGGGACGTGGAATGAAATCAACTCTAACTAAGATTATGGATAAGATTGAAGAATTACAAGATGATATCAAATCTCATAGAGTTGTAATCGGACATACAGATGCTAAAGATGTAGTTGATACAATCGTTACAATGCTTAAAGAACGCTTTGGAGAGGACTTAAACATCGAAATTATTGATGTTAATCCAACAGCTGGAAGCCACTGTGGACCAAACTGCGTTGGTATCTGTTTCCATGCTAAACATAGATAAAAATTAATGAGCCGTTTATCTAGTATTTTGTTGTAAACATTAAAAAAAGCAAAAATAGAGTGTCACAAACTAAAAATTTTGTTGAATTTGTGACACTCTTTTGTTATAATAAGATTGTAATATAATGAAGGAGAAATTTTGAATAATGGAAATTATAAGAGAAAGATATTTATCAGAAATAAGAAGATTCTATGATTCAAATTTAATTAAAGTTTTAACAGGAGTAAGAAGATGTGGGAAATCAATAATACTTAAGCAAATTGAACATGAATTGTTGTTCAAAAATTTAATATATTTTGATCATATTATTTCAATCAATTTTGAAGATATAAAATATGATAAATTGAAAACATATGAAAAAGTAAATACATATATTCTTAAACAAATAAAAGACAAACAAAAATATTATATTCTTTTAGATGAAATTCAACATGTAAGACAATTTGAGAAACTATTATCCTCATTAAAAGCAACTCAAAATGTATCTATTTTTGTTACTGGTTCTAATTCTAAACTATTATCTGGAAGGTTAGCATCTTTGCTTGTCGGTAGATGTAAAGAATTTAAAATAATGCCTTTTACATATTCTGAGTATTTAGAATATTTTGAAAAAAATAATATTGAAAAGCAAAAAAAATCACTAAATGATTATATTAAATTTGGGGGTATGCCTCAAAGATTAGAATATACTGAAGAAAAAGATATTATTTCTTATTTAAAATCAATATATGATGGAATAGTGAATAAAGATATTTGCAATTCTAAATCTCAGATAAATAAAGAAACATTTAATATAATTGCAAAATATATTATTAGTAATTCATCCAAAGAATTTTCAGCTCAGAATGTTGTGGATTATTTTAATAAAACAAACAAAGCGAATTTAGATAGAAAAGTTGTATATAGATATTTAGAAAAATTAGAAGAAGCCTGCTTAATATCTAGAGTTCATCGATATGATATTGCTTCTAAAAGAAATTTAAAATCAATAGAAAAACAATATGCGATTGATTCTGGTTTTATAGTTGCATGTTCTGAGACAAATAATGTTATATTATCTCATTTATTAGAAAATATTATTTACAACGATTTGATTTTCAAAGGGTATGATGTTAAAATTGGTAAGACTTATAAAGGCGAAATTGATTTTGTTGCAATTAAGGACTCAAAAAAATGTTTTATTCAAGTGACATATTTACTTTCAGATGAAGATGTAATTAGAAGAGAGTTTTCTTCATTTTATTCTATAAAAGATTCTTCACCAAAATATGTTTTATCACTTGATGAATTTGATATGTCACAAAATGGTATAACACATATTAATATAGAAGATTTTTTGCTTAATAAAAAAGAACTATTTTTGTCATAACATGTCACAAATTAATTAATAATTCCATTTAGTGATAGTTTTTTATGTATCTTTGATAATAAAACCGCTTTACAGATAATGTGTAATGCGGTTTTATTTTCATATCGTTCATATGTTGCGTGCTCATTCCCTCGATTTTTTATTTTTTGTGACAATTAATGCGTAAAATGTTTTCATCATCTTGCGATTAAATCTATCTAGTGATATAATAGTCGCTAGTTGGTTTAAAGATAGCTATATTTTGGGGGAAAGTATACTATCTAGATTTTTGCATTTTGAAAATAGTAAGAAAAGAGGTGCTTAATTTAAGCATCCTTTTAATGATAGCTTCCTTTCGTCTTCATTTTCAAAATTGCAAAATGAAGATTTTTTTAATGTTTAAAGGAGATAAAAATGAGAGACGTACTTATCAACATTTTTAAAGACGACACATTCGGACCCGATATTACTTTATTCGGGGTATTTCACATCTTGTATTTTATTATCATAATGGCTTTTACCTTTTTCATGGCTTATCATTTTCGTAATAAGGAAGATGACACCAAAAAGAAGATATTAGATATTATGGCAATTATCCTTGTTGGTTTATATTTAGGTGATTTCTTCATTCATCCATTTATGTATAATGAAGA
>CAKJYW010000004.1 GCA_918272565.1 Bacilli bacterium | reverse complement strand
TTTTAATGTTATGATATTTTTCAAATGGATGGTACATTCCATAAGGGAATTCATCTGTTACTAAATTGTTTCTTAAAACTAGATTTAATACATATTTACCATCTTTGATTCTAGCAATTGGAGTAATTGTGTTATGCTGCTCGCTGTCACGCGCAATGATATTAATATCTTTATTAGTGTAGTTTCTCCACTTATCTAAGACTTTGTTAGCTAAGCTTAATAACTTATCTCTATCACTTGATACTAGTTGAATTACATCTAGTGGCCAGTTTAAATAATTAAGCTCAACTTCGTCAATTACTTCAGTAAATCTAACGCTAGCTTTATCTAGTGGAAATACAAAATTACCACCTTGATAGTGTTCATGATTTAAGATTGATCCCCCAACAATCGGAATATCCGCATTACTTCCTAAGAAATAATGAGGAAACATATCAATGAAATCTAAAAGTCTTTTGAAAGTATCATAATTAATCTTCATATCTTCGTGTTCCTTTTTAAACACGATACAATGTTCATTGTAATAAGTATATGGCGAATATTGCATGAAGAAATCTTCGTTATTAATCTTTAGAGGGATTACTCTTAGATTATTCCTTGCTTGTAAGCTGCTACTTCCAAAGAATCCCACATTCTCTATACAAAGCATGCACTTAGGGTATTTCTTATTGGTTTCTTTTCTTACATTAGCAATTGCTCTAGGATCTTTTTCTGGTTTAGATAGATTAATGGTAATTAAGATATCACCATATTTACTTTTCTTAACCATTGAAATGTTTTTACTAATTCTATTCTTTCTAATGTAATTTACATCATTCATTAATTTAAAGAAATAATCAGTAGCATCTTTTGGACTTATTTTAAATTTATCAAAGAATTCTTTTATTATTTCACTAGGGCGTGGTGTAACTGTATCCATTAAAAGAGTATCAAACAAATCTCTTTCATATAGATAGTCACTAATAATCTCTTTACTAACAGCATAATCAATCAAATCATCTAAGATTTGATCAATTATTCTAGTATCTTTTTCTATTACTATTTCATTATCACGATAATCTATCTTTAATATTCCCATTAATTTATTAAATAAATAGATGGCATCACTTTCTTCAATAAGATTATGATTATAACTATAACTAACAAATTCGTTAATGACTTTAATAATATCCATTAGATTCTACCAGTCCTTTTTGATGATTTTGTAACATAATAAGATAACTCTAAATTAGTTACTTCCTTGTATTTTTCCTTAACTTCCTTCATTACTTCGTCTATTTTATTTAAATCAGTGGTATTAAATAAAGCAATCGCACACCCACCAAAGCCAGCTCCTGTCATTCTTGAGCCTAAAACGATAGGATAGGAATCTAGTGCCTCACAAATCGTATCTAGGTTAATTCCTGTAACTTCGTAGTCTTCTTTTAATGATTTATGAGAAGCTGTTAATAACTTACCTAATTTAAGTAAATCATGCTTTTCTAAAGCTTCCTTAAACTCATATACTCTAGCGTTTTCTGTAATTACATGATGGCATCTTTTATAAAGAACTTCACCTAATTCATCTTTAAAGCCCTCAAGTTCATCTAAATTAAAGGAACATAAATTATCTTTATCGTGCTTTTTATTTAGAATAGCTAATGCTTTTTCACATTCGCTTCTTCTTTCATTATATTTAGATTCCACTAATGCTCTAGGCTTATTAGTGTTAATGATGATTAAAGTAGCATTATCTAAATTAAAATCAACATAATGGTATTCTAAAGTGTTGGTATTAAGTAATATCGCTTTATCCTCTTCACTCATTCCTATAGCAAACTGATCCATGATGCCACAGTTAACTAAAACGAACTCACGTTCTGCTTTTTGTGATGCTAAAACTAAATCAAGGTCACTTATCTTTAAATCATATAAATCATTTATAATGTGACTAATAAGAAGCTCTAGGGCAGCGGAACTTGATAGTCCACTAGCAGCAGGAAGAGTTGAAGTAATATATAAATCAAAGCCTTTATTAAATTTTTTGTTTAGTTTTTCACTTATTATTTTAATAACGCCTTTAATGTAATCAGTGAAATCACCAGTCTTTTTTTCATCACTAATTCTAAATATAATAGGTTCTTCATTAAATTTTTCAGAAATAACACGTATTTTATTATCGCATCTTTCTAAAAGTGCAGCATATATTCCTAAAGTAACCCCAAAAGGAAAAACCATTCCCCCGTTATAATCGATATGTTCACCAATCAAGTTTACTCTTCCTGGAGAAAAGTAATAGTAACTAGGCTCTTTTTTAAAATATTTAATAAAATTTTCTTTTAATAATTCTTTCATATAATCTCTTCTTCTCTATAAAAACGATTCTTTCCTGGAACTATTTTTCTTTCGTTTCCACTACCATCAATAAATACTGCTTCAATTCCCTTTGGTATTTCTATTTCAAATACTAGGGCATCACCTTGATAGTACCAAGATGAGTAAATTGTGCCATACTTAGTTTTAATACTTCCTTTAGCAAAGCCTAACTCTTTACAAGGAATTGGATCAATTGCTATTTTTTTGTATCCTGCTGATAGTCTCTTAATTCCTAAAGTGTTACTAAAAATCCAGTCGTACACTGCTCCATAAGCGTAGTGGTTGAATGAATTCATCGCTTCACTCCAGAAGTCACCTTCATCGTTTATGCCGTCATAGTGCTCCCACATGGTTGTGGCACCATGGAGAACAGAAAATAGCCATGAAGGGTTCTTCTCTTGTAATAATAGTTTATAAGCGTAATCGCTTCTTCCGTTATCGCTTAAGGCATGTAAGATAAACGGAGTACCTAAAAAGCCTGTAGTCATTCTACCATCAGCTTCATCGATTAATTCTATTAGAGCATTTAATAATTTATCTTTATTATCTTCATAAAGATTAAAATATAAAGCGATGACTAGTGCAGTTTCAGTATAGCATGTCTTTTTCTTAGTTTTTCCAATTACCGCTTTTTCCCCAATAGGTAGTCCATCTACAAAGAATTTCTTAATGAATTCTTTTTTAATATTCTTATATAAATCTTTGTAATAAGAAACGTCTTCTTTTAATACTTCTCCTACTTTAATTACGATGCTAGTAGAATAGGCAAAGAAGGCACTAGCAAGATAATCAAGGTCTGTTGCGCCAACACTTTCACCGTAAAGTGCATCAAGTGCTAGCCAATCACCAAAGTGATTATCTCCTAACCACAAATATTTATTAGGGCCTCTACTTAAAATATATGATATCCACTTTTTCATCATTGGAAAAGTGTCCACTAAAACTTCAGTATCGTTATATGCTAAATACATTTCATATGGAATAATAGTACAAGCATCAGCCCATCCACAAGAAACTAAAACATCAAGTCCTGGAACCTTAGGAACAACACCTTCGATTGCGCCACTATCTTTTTGTTCTAAAGCCATGTCTTTTAGCCATTTTTTAAAGAACTTTAAAACATTAAAGTTGATTTCGGCGGCTCTAGCAAACACCTCAGCATCCCCCAGCCATCCAAGGCGTTCATCACGCTGTGGACAGTCAGTTGGTATATCAAGATAATTAGATAATTGACCATAAATGATATTGTGATAAAGCTGATTAATCAAAGTGTTTCCACATTCAAAATAACCAGTTCTTTCGATATTAGAATGAACCATTATACCAACAAAATTCTCTTTTTCTATATCATCTGGATAGTCGATTAATTTAATATACCTACCACCCATAAAGGAGAATTTTGGTTTAAAGGTGTCAGCGCGACCAGTGAAAGTGAAAGAATAAAAAGATTTAGCACTTCGATAATTCTTATTATAGAATACTCCATTTTTATCAAGCACTTCTCCTGGAGTAAAGCTAATCTTTTCTCCTCTTTTTCCTTTGAAGTTCACTTCAACATAACCAGTAAAGTTTTGACCAAAGTCAACTACTCTATTACCACCATTATCAGTAAATATCTTTAAAGGATAGATTCTCTCCCCTTCAACAATATCTTCACCTTCATATTCAACATAATTTGTAGTTATGAAGCTACCTTCAGCTTTAGCGATATATTTAACTCGAAGGGTTTCATCTTGAATTTCACCATCATAAATTGAACTAGCTACGATTCTAGATGAATACACATCAACATGGGTGTCACTAGAGATAGTTTCAATAGACGTATCAGCATACATCAAAGTTATTTCAAAAATAAGTGATGGATAGAAATAAGGCCTAGTGGGGCTATCCCATCCCATACGCCTTGATCCACCCCAGCCTTCACCTAGAAGAACAGTTATCTCGTTGTCTTCTCTTTTTAGTAATGGTAAGATATCAAATCGTCTTACTTGGACACGATTATGATAACTAGTCCAACCAGGATTAAAAAGGGAATCTGTAACTTGTTTACCATTAATCTTTGCTTCAAAGAAACCCATTGCACTGATATCAAGGTAAGCTTTAACAAGTTCCTTATCAACAAGGAATTTCTTTTTAAAGTAAGGAAGAGTATTCATTATTGGTGCTTTGATCCAAATTGCTTTTTTCATCTTTTTCTCCTATTATCTTTTCTTTAAAACTAAGAAAGACAATTTATTAATGTTAAAGGAAATGCTTCCTTTATGATAAACATATTCTTTATCATATGTATATTTATTTTCTCCACCATAGATTGCATCATCTGATGATAAAATCACTTTATAGCTTCCTCTTATATTAGGATTATTAATTGTGAAGTTTTCATAAGCTAAGCCACTAAAGTTAACGATTATTAATAATTCATTTTTGTTGAAGTCTTTTCTTTGATAGCTAAAGACTTCGCTACTTCTATCTTCGCAATAAAGCCAATTAAAGCCATTCCAATCGACATCATTTTGATGAAGTGGAGCTTTAGTAATATATAACTTATTTAATTTTTGAACAAATTTTTGTAAACCTCTATGCTTATCATAGCTTAGTAGGTTCCAGTCTAGTTCTCTTTCTTCGTCCCACTCTCTAAAGTGACCAAACTCTTGTCCCATGAAAAGTAGCTTCTTTCCTGGGATTGTTTGCATAAATCCTAAGTAGCACTTAAGATTACTAAACTTCTCATCGTAGTTACCTGGCATCTTATCAAGTAGTGATTTCTTTAAGTGAACTACTTCATCGTGACTGATTGGTAGAATAAAGTTTTCAGAAAACATATAAGTCATACCAAAAGTCATCTTATTGTGATGATCACCTCTAAAATATGGATCTGTAGCAATATAAGATAAGGTATCATTCATCCAACCCATATTCCACTTGAAGTTGAACCCTAAGCCACCCATGTCGATTGGTTTAGTAACATTAGCAAAAGCAGTTGATTCTTCTGCTATCATCAAGATATTACCGAACTTACCAAAGCATGTCATGTTTAAATCTTGTAAGAAGCCTATTGCTTCTAGATTATGGTTTCCACCATAGATGTTTGGAACCCATTCTTTTCTATCATAATCTAGATATAGCATTGCGGCTACAGCGTCAACTCTAATGCCATCGATGTGATATTTATCAAAATAGAAACAAGCAGATGAAATTAAGAATGATTTAATCTCAGGCTTTGCGAAGTTAAAGATTCTTGTTCCCCATGATTTGTGCTCCATTCTTGTTGGTGAAGGATCTTCATACAAATAATCTCCATCAAACTCACACAAAGAGAAATCATCTTTTGGAAAATGCGCAGGAACCCAGTCTAGGATTACTCCTATTCCATTCTTATGAGCTAAGTCAATAACATACATGAAGTCATCAGGAACACCATACCTACTTGTTACCGCAAAATATCCGGTAACTTGATATCCCCAACTACCTAAAAATGGATGTTCCATAACAGGTAAAAACTCGATGTAGTTGTAATTCATCTCTTTAACATATTTAATTAATCTATCTCCAATATCACGATAATTTAAATCATGACCATCTTGTTTAATCCAAGAACCAATGTGACATTCATAGATATTAACTGGACTTTGGTAAACATTCTTATTTTTCCTATCTTCCATCCATTCACTATCGCCCCAAACGTAGTTTCCTAGTTTGTAAACTTTAGATGAAGTTCCCATATTTGTTTCAAAATGATATCCATAAGGGTCTTGTTTTAAGAAAGTCCTACCTTTGTTAGTTATGGCATATTTATAATTATCATAAATATGAATGTTATCAATCTCTACTTCCCAAATTCCCTCATTATCTATCTTATTCATTTTATTTGCATCTTTATTCCAATAATTAAAGTCCCCAACAACACTAACACTATAAGCGTGTGGAGCGTAAACTCTAAAAGTAGTTTTACCATTCTCATAAAATGAACCTAAGAAGTTATAGGCATCACTTGCATAACCATGATGAAAAGCATTTAAAAAATCTTTGTTTAAACTCATAACTAACTCCTTTTAATGTTTAATACTAATATATCCTTCTTCAACATATACATTCGTTTGCTTATTTAAGATGTTGCTTAAAACTGATGCGGTATCTTCGTTTGATGCCACAGTTTCTACTAGCACTCTACTAAAATCCATATAAATCATCTCTTCACTTGTATTAGTACTAATCCAATCAAGATCACTTAAGACATTATCTAAATAACTAAGTAATTTATAAGTCTCTTCTTTTGTTAAACTTACGGAACCAATTTCAAGTGACTCAACTTTACAATTAACCACTAAGCCACTACTAGCTTCATCTTTAGCACTACACTCACCTTCAACTACAACCCTATAACCGTTGATATTAATCACTAAATCGAGCTTTAGCACTTCATCATAGCAATGAATGAAAAACTCTTCGATTGTGAAATACCCAACATTATTAGAATAGTCATTAAAAGCATAGCTAAATCCAACAAAATCAAGTGATTGAAAGATGCCATTTAAGAAATCATCGCTAATCATAATACCACCACTAAGAAGGGCGATTCTTTCTACTAGCGTCTTATTTTCAAATAGTCCACCAATGTATCCTTTTAGTGATAAATCACTGTGATCAATTATTCCTTGGTATAGTTCTTTACTAACGATTCCCACTCTTGAATAATCGATATCTTTGATTTTATCTTTTACCTCATCATCTAATCTAGAATATCCTCTAACTAAGAAATTAAATGAAGCATCAAGTTCATCTATCTTGATTATTCCTTCTTTTAAAAGGGTCTCACATTTATCTACTGCTTCACTAAAATCGTAATTATATTCTAAATCTTCATGAACTCCTTCAATATATTTAGCATTCTTTAGATAAAGAGTTGCTCCAAGCAAATCATCTTCACCAAAATTAATCTTAAGTAAATCCTCTTTTCTTAAGAAGACATCAAATAAAAGAGAAATCAAATCTTTGTTTTCTTCTTCAATATTAGATGTAATAGTCTTTTCTAAATCATCATAAGATAGAATAATTCTTTTTTCTTTTATTCTTACTTTAGCGTAGATTCCGTTTTCAGCTAGCTTCTCTTCAATCTCATCTTCGCTCATTCCACCAATTATTAACTTACCAATCCAAGTTAAGCCAAGCTTACCTAATGCAATTTTGTCAAATGAGATGACGAACGCATCATTTAGTCTAGAAAAGCCAACTTTAAGTTTTGCGGTGGTTTTAACTAGCATCGCTTCTACTTGAATAATAACCGTATATTCGCTATTTTCTACATCGAAATCAACACCAATAAATTTAATTAATGAATCTTCATTTAAGATAGTAAACAAAGAATAAACCAAATATTCTAATTCTTCTTCACTAAAGAGAATTGGAAGTTCTTCTTTCTCTTTTACATCGACCGAATCAACATATAGTTCATTATTAATAACTGCAAGTAGTTCTCTATTATCCCTAACAACATTAGGGTTGTTTACATCCTTTTTATCTATTATTAATATTACAGAAATAGCAATTAAAGTAATAAAGGTTACAAGGATTCCTCCAACAATAATTAAAACTTTTTTCATAATACTTTTATCTCTTCTTGGTCAATATCCTTTAAAATCACATCAATACTAGTCCCTAAAGCCTTAGCATACTTCATTAGAAACATTAGCGTTGGCGAATTAACCAAACTCTCAAATTTAGAGACTTGTTGGAAAGAAACACCCATTTTAGCCGCAACTTTTACTTGTGTTAGATCAAGTTCTTGCCTAAGGTTTATAAACTGCAAAGCAACGCTTGCTCTAAGCCAAAGTTCCCTATCAACAAGCGCTCCGTTCTTCAATTCTTCATTTGTTACTATTTCCA
Organism: Bacilli bacterium; assembly: GCA_918272565.1. Lineage (GTDB taxonomy): Bacteria > Bacillota_I > Bacilli_A > ML615J-28 > CAG-698 > Tener-01. The sequence continues at coordinate 18,650 of CAKJYW010000004.1, read as the reverse complement.
AGATTTTTTCGCGATTTTTCATTTTTCACCTCATATATACTTATTATACTACTTTTAAGTTGATTTTACAAACATAAAAGAAGGATGTGAGCATCCTTCTTAAATTTTTACGTATAATTTATTTTTTATTCTTTTCTTGAGATCTCTTATCATTAATGATCTCCATTTCCTTCTTTGTAATCAGTTTACAGCCATTTTCATCAGCCCATTTGACACATCCAGTCAAAACTAATTTCAAAAATGGACGAGGCACCTTAACTAGCATTTCTAAGGCATCATCAGTGAATTTAACGTCAGTTTGAAGGCGTTCAGCTGCATACCTAACAGAAGATATATCAATCTCACGATTAGGGATTCCAACAGCATCAGGTTTTTCAAAATCTGAGCACCAGAAGTTTTTAGAATCACGATAACCCCAGTTTGTTGGGAGTGGACAGAAATTCTTTCTATCAACCCCATTAACTAAAGCATCATAGTATTTTTCTTTTAAAAGAATATGATCAATTTTTAAAATGAAATGAGCACCAAATTTAGAAGTAATTCCATTGAAATTATGATATGGACCATTGTATTCTTCTTCTACTTTATCATTCTCTGCGCCATCAAGTTCTCTAACCCATGTGCATTCAAAAACTTGCAATGCTTCGTCCAAAATTTTAGGGTATGCTTCATTAGGGTTTTCTTCTTGGCTTTTACCTTTTACTGGAGTAAACATTTTTAAGTTTTTTATCTTTTCTTCAGGGGTGTCACCAGGAAATCCCATATTAACATGTTCACTAAAATTCTTTTTTGAATATGGCATAAAGTTAATTGTGCATTTGCCATGTCTTAAGAGTCCTTTAGCAGTGTTAGATGTATTTCTACATTCTAAAATCATCGCATAGAAGTCTTTACCAGCTACATAATATGGGAATATCAAAGAATACGCACCAAAGCTTGTACTAGAAGCATCTTCGTTTAATGTTCCAATTAATGTTAGTGGCATTGGAACAAATGCAGAAGACTGATAGAAATTATCCATTATCCTAACATCTTTAAATTTGTTATCCATAATATCCTATTAAATTGCCCATGTTCCCTTCTTAAAAATCTTAACATCTTTTCCATCATATGTTTTTGCATCGATCTCTAAATCACTTGAACCAATCATGAAATCAACATGAATCATTGATTTATTCAAATCAACCTTAGCGATTTCTTCTTCACTCATGTTTTGGTATCCTCTAATACATTCATTAAATGCACGACCTAAAGCTAAGTGACAACAAGCATTCTCATCATATAAAGTGTTAAAGAATAAGATTCCTGTTTCATTTACTGGAGAATCAAATGGAACTAGTGCCACTTCACCTAACATCTTAGCTCCTTCATCAAGGGAAATAAGTTCTTCAAGTAACTTCTTTTCTTCTTCACTTTTAGCTAAAACTTCAATAACTTTACCTTCTTCAAATCTAAATCCAAAGTCATTAACAACTTTACCCATAACAGATAGTGGTTTTGTTGAAAAAACTACACCACTAGCTGTATGTTTATTTGGAGAAGTGAAGCATTCTTCAGTAGGCATATTAGGATTATATTCTACTCCACCTAAAGTCTTCTCACTTCCACCCGCAAACAGCGCTGTTTTATCTAAACCTATAGTAAAATCAGTTCCGTTTTTAGATTTGTAATGTAATTCTTTAATAACTAAATCGTTTAGTTTCTTACATTTTTCACTAATATTTTTGTTATGTGCTTCCCAGTTAGCAACAGGATCACCATTTAATCTAGTTGTATGTAAGATTGCATCCCAAAGTTTTTTAATAGCATTATTCTTAGTTTCATTAGGGAATACTTTCTTTGCCCACTTTTCTCCTGGAATACCAACGATAGTCCATTGGTATTTATTATCCATTTGTTCACGATACTTCATAATGACTGGACCATTTTTCATTCTAACTTGTGTCATCTTCTTTTGATCAACATCATTAAAAGCATCTGGATCTTCACTTAGTAAGTGAATCATAGCAGGTAGTTTTTCAACTTGATATTGCAATTTCTCTAAATACCACTTAGGAAGTTCTGTCATTGTTTCAAGTGATTGATATTTATAATTCATCTTACTTACTTCATCATAGCTCCACTCAACTCTAACACTTCTTGCTTTAGCTTTGTAGCACTCTAAAACAACAAGTTTAGTGAAATATGCAATTTCAACACTTGAGTTAATAACAACATCTTGTCCCTTTTGAACATTTACGCCTTTAGTAACTATTACTTTAGCGTATTTTTTTAGTATTGATTTATTCATGTATTTCTCCTTTATTAATTATTGTAATTCAAACTTCCATCATTACATGAAACAGTAATTGGTTGAGTAAGTCCACTTAACCAACCACTTGATTGACCTACAAGAGTTTGCCAACTATCAGTTGTGCCTTCGTAGTAGATAGTAGTTAAGCTTGTACAGCTTGCAAATGGACTATTAATAGCTGTTAGAGTTCCTGGAAGCGTAATTTCTGTCATATTTGAGCATCCTGAGAATGTATTCTCATTAATTACAGTTACAGTATCAGGGATATACATTGATGAAATAACAGTACCACTAAAGGCGTTTGCGCCAATATATGTTACTCCATCAGATACACCAACATAGCTTAAGCTACTACAGTTACTAAATGCACCTTCTCCAATGTATGTAATATTATATGACATAAATGCTTCAACTAGATTTGTTGAAGAAAATGCGTAATCAGCGATTCTAGTTACAGGAATACCTAAATATTCATTAGGTATTTCTAAAGCATTTCCAGTGTAGTCACCAAGACCAACTACAGAATAACTTTCACCATCTAAATTCAAACTATAATCAAGTGGTAAAACCCATGAAGCATAAGCATCAGTATCTCCTGTTATTGGAACATCTCCAATGTATTCAGTTAAGTCATTATTAGAATACCAACCACCAAATACGTAACCATCTTTTGTTGGAACGTATTCTTCTATAGTCATTCCTTCTAAAAGATCTGTAGGATCCATTCCACTTCCACCATCAGTATAGAAATATACCATGTAAGCTACTTTAGTATCATAATAATCCTCATTATTATATGATACATGAGCAGTGTAAGTAGATTCAACTGATGACACTTCAGCTTCTAGTTCCATTTGATGTTGACTGTTATTAGTACATGTAAATATAGCTGTTGCTATAAATGTATTACCAGATTTCTCCCAATCAAATATAGGTGTACCATATTCATGACCTAAAGCAGTATTATCATGATATACAACCTTTTCATCATAATATTCTTCTTGCTCATATGAAGCAGCAGCAGTGTAAACAGTATATGCATCAGTTTCACAATCAGCATCATATTCTTCAGAGAATACTTCAGCCTCTTCTTCTATATAGTGACTTGAATCATGAATACAATAGAACCTTAAAACAGCTCCAGTGTATTCACTATTAGGTCCAGTTGTCCATTCAAAGACAGCTTCACCATATTCATGACCTAATGCTGAGTCTGGTATTGTGACTAATTTCTCATCAAAGTACTCTTCTCCTTCATATTCGGCCGTAGCTTTGTAGAACATTTCAGCATTAGTCTCACATGTTGGAGGAGTTTCATCAACATCAAGTTCAGCTTCAATTTCGATTCTATGTTCTTCATCGTGGCTACATACTAAAACAAGTGTAGCTGAGATATAGAATCCATCTTGATCTGTAATCCACTCAAATGTAAGATCACCATAATCATGGCCTAAAGCAACAATTGTTAAATCTTCAACACTAACTTCATTATAATCACTATCAAAGTATTTGCCACAACTATCGCAATGGTAATGAGCTTTCATTCCGTCAACTTCACAGCTAGCAGCTACTTCTGCTACAAGTTCACCAAAGTTGTGACCAGCTGAAGCAATAGTTAGAGCTTCTAGCGTTGTTTCATTGTGGTTAGCATCAAAGTACTTACCGCATCTATCGCAGTGGTAATGAGCAGCCATACCATCTTTATCACATGTTGCTTCTATTTGTGCTACAAGTTCACCAAAGTCATGACCGTATGCTTTAATAGTTAGAGCTTCAATGGTTGTTTCATTATATTCAGTGTCATAATATTTGCCACAGTCATTGCAAATATAGTGAGCTTTCATACCATCAGCCTCGCATGTAGCGTCTAACTCTGCAATCAAGTCACTAAAGTCATGACCTAATGCTTTAATGATTAAAGCTTCTTTAGTTGTCTCATTAAAGTTACTATCAAAATATTTGCCACATCTAGAACAAATGTAATGAGCCTTCATACCATTTTCATCGTATGTTGCGGCAACTTCAGCTATTAACTCACCAAAGTCATGACCATACGCTTTTGTTGTTAGAGCTTCTAAAGTTGTTTCGTTATGTTCACTATCAAAATATTTATTGCATCTAGAACAATAATAATGAGCTTCAACACCATCATTTTCACAGTCAGCTATAGTTGCTTCTACCAAATCACTAAATACGTGACCTAAAGCACTTCCGCTATCAGTTACTGTATCTTCAGTAAAGAAGCTTCTACCATCATAGATTGCAGTAGCACTATATAGTGTATAACCATCATTTTCACATGAAGGTTCAAAATAGCTCTTTTCTACTGTAGCATCAATATCGATAGTTCCTTCTCCGTTTAATTCTTTAAAGGTAATAAATGCAGATTCATTATCTTCACTCCATGTCCAAACACCATTTTCAAAATCATATGAAGCATCAAATATAACCTCTATTTCATTTAGATCATATGTTTTTCCAGATACTGAATAAGTTGTATTAATTGTTCCACTATTTGAAACTTCAAACTGATATGTAACATCAGCTTCTATAGAATCTTTTGCGAATACTTTTTTACCATCGGAATCTTTAGAAATTATTGTGTAATATTCATCAGGGTCTAATTTAACATCTTCAACCCTAATATAAACACTACTTCCTTCGTTCCAAACAATGATCCTTCCTTTATCTACTTCCTCTTTTAAAGTAATAAAGCTTTTTCTGGCAAAAGACATTTCTTCATTTTCGATAGAAACAAGATATTCTGTATTAGATTCAAGATTTTCAAAAGTAACAATTTTGGTGTCTGACCAAACTTCTATTTCTTGTATTACCTCATCTTCATGTCTTAAAACAGCCATCATTGGAGTAGCAAAATCTTCATCTTGCGCTCCTGTCATTTTTAGTTCTACTGCTAAAGAGTTTGTAGTAGCCATTAACAAAGATAAGTTAATACTTAATGTGCTCATAAATACGGCAACAACCATAACTGCTGTTACAACCGATGCAGCTACCGCTCCAACAAAAGCACCAATGCCACTTCCAACAATTGTTGTGGCAGAAGCTACAGTTGAAGCCTCAGTCGCTAGTACTGATGCTGTTGCAGTTTGTGTAGAAGTTGTTGATAGAGTAGAAGATAAATCGATTTCTGAATTTATTCCTTCTTCTCCTTCTGGTTCACCTCCTAAAGGATCATTATAGCTTTCATTAGGTTTGTATGTTTCCTCTTGTTCATCTAACGGATTCTCTTTAATGTAAGAAGAAATCTCGTTATCAAAAGGCTTACTTCCTGAAAACTCGAAGTCCTTTAGTTCACCATCAGGATTTTTAATATTTATATTATTAAATTCATCCTTCATTTTCTTCTATTCCTTATAAAAGTATTAGTTTTTTCTATTAGATATTGTTTATTTCTCCGTCAGCGATTCCTTTACTTACAGTCTTTTGTTCATCAACGAATTCTTTTGCGTCACTTTCTTGGTTCTTTGTAGCACCATTAAAAGTCTTAGGTTGATTAACAACAACTTGAGGGAATGGAATATTGATATTGTTCTTATCAAACAATAACTTGAAATAACGATTCATATCACGTTCAACTTGATATTTAGATCCTTCTTCACAGTTAGCTACAAATCTAATAACAACTGAAGATTCACCAAGTTCCGCAACACCTTTATAGAAAGGACCTTCCTTAATATCAGGGATAGCTTCTTTAATAAGTGGTAGATTAGTCTTTAAAATTGCTTCAACTCTTTCTAAAGACTCACCATATTCAATACCGATATCACAAATAGCAAGTGATAATTGATTAGTCATGTTAATAACTGTCTTTAAATTAGAGTTATTGATGATTTTGATGTTACCACCAGCATCGACGATTTGAGTTGTACGAATTCCGATTTCTTTAACAGTTCCTCTGAATCCATCCACAACAATAATGTCACCGATATCAAATAGTTTTTCAAATACGATAAATAATCCAGCTAGGATATCAGCAATTAGTGGTTGAGCACCAAGACCAACAACTAGTCCTAAAATTCCAATACCAGCTAAAATTGCTGTTGTGTCTACACCAAATGTCCTTAAAACGAAGAAAGCTAAAACGATGATTGCAGCACACTTAATTAAGCTACAGAATATATCAACAAAAGCTTTTCCTTTCTTTAAAGGTTTTGATGCAAGCTTTAGTAGAAAGCGGATAATCCAACTTGCAGATAAGAAGAAAATAAAATAACTTATTACTCTAATTACAATGTTGATTTCTCCCGCATTACCAAAGATATTTAAACTACGCCAAAACATGCTTAGTGGATCAAACATGAATGAGCCAAAAGCCATAAGGATAGCATATACTAGCATTATTAATAATCCTACACATTTTAGTACAAAATCGAATGTTATTTTGAAATTTTTAAGTTTATTTTCCATAATAAACCTCCTTTAATAATATTATTATAAACTAAAAAAAGGAATATTTCCATATTCCTTTTCTTTATAAATACACATTTAATTAAAACATATTGTCATAAATAACCTTAACTGTTTTTTCAAAGTCACTATTCTTTACACCAACAATAATATTAATCTCATTTGCTCCTTGGGCAATCATCTTGATATTGATGTTGTTACTTCCTAAAATAGCAAATATCTTACCAGATGTACCAGGCTTTAAGGCCATGTTTCGACCAACAACGGCTACTAGTGCAATCTCTTTTTCCACATCTAATTTAGTAATATCATCGATCTTCTTTAGCTCTCCGATTAAATCATAGTAACATCTTTCAACTTCACTACCTGGAACAACTAATGAGAAGGAATCAATTCCTGTTGGGATGTGCTCGATATTAACATCATATTTAGAGAAAATATCTAAAACGAGCCTAATAAGGTTAGCTTTTGATGAGCCCCTACTTTTAGTGATGTTAAATGAAGTGAAATCTTTCTTCCCCGCAATACCTGTAATGATGGTATTTTTATCTTTACAGTCTTTAGTGATAATTGTACCTTTATCAGTTGGATTATTAGTATTTAAAATATTAATAGGTATGCTTAATTCTTGAACAGGGAAGATAGTCTCTTCATGTAGGACGCTAGCTCCCATATAAGATAATTCTCTTAGTTCATCGTATGTGATCTCACTAATTCTTTTTGGATTATCTATAATCTTAGGATCAGCAACTAATATTCCACTAACATCTGTCCAGTTTTCATAAACTTCTGCACCCAATGCACTAGAAACGATAGCTCCAGTCACATCGCTTCCACCTCTTGGGAATAATTTAATATCTCCACTAGGATAAGCTCCGTAGAACCCTGGGATAACTATTTTATCATTTTCATCAAGTGCTTTTTTAATAAGCTTAAAGCTTTCTTCATTATTTAAGCTTCCATCATAATTAAATTTCATGATGAGACTCGCATCAACGAATTTATAACCAATGAATGCTGCAAGAAGTTTTGCTGTTAAAAACTCACCACGTGAAACAATAAATTCTTCTTTTGAGTTCTTAGAAAAACCTTTTTCTAATTCATCAAATTCCTTTTCTAAATCATAATCGATATTTAGTTCTTCTTTAATCTTTATAAATCTATCTTTAATGATATTAAAGATAGAGGAATAATCAACACCATATTTTAAATGAGCACAAAGCAAATAAAGTAGATCTGTTACTTTATTATCTTCTTTGAACCTTTTTCCAGGAGCAGAAACAACAACTGCTTTTCTTCGCTTGTCACTTAAAATAATGTTCTTAACTTTTTCAAATTGGCTAGAACTAGCTAAAGATGATCCGCCAAATTTACAAACTTTAATCATTATAAAATCTCCTCAATCAAATACTTCGCAATTTGAACGGCGTTAGCAGCTGCTCCTTTTCTAATGTTATCAGCTACACAATAGATTAATAAGCCGTTTTTCACACTGAGGTCCTTTCTAATTCTACCAACATAAACTAAATCATTACCATTAGAATAATCTGTTACAGGGTAAATATTATTTTTAGGATCATCCTTTACTACTATTCCAGGATAATTTGATAAAACATCTCTAACTTCATCAATTGTAAACTCTTTTTCTAGTTCAATGGCAATGCTAACAGCGTGGCTATTTTCAATAGGAACTCTAACACATGTAGCACTAACTGCTAAAGACGGTTTATGTAGAATCTTTCTAGTTTCATTAACCATCTTCATCTCTTCTTTAGTATAGCCATTATCTAGAAATGTGTCGATGTGAGGGATGACAGTTTTACTGATGTTATATGGGAAAAACTGTGGTGCTTCTCCTATTCTAGTATTCTTTAAATCATTGATTCCTTTCATTCCTGCACCTGAAACTGCTTGGTATGAAGTGTAATTAATTCTAACTACTTTAAACTTATCATCAAGGGCTTTAACAGGAATGATTGATTGAATAGTTGTACAATTAGGATTAGCAATTATTCCTTCTTTAGTAATATCTTTTGGATTTACTTCAGGAACTACTAAAGGACACTTAGGATCCATTCTAAAAGCACTAGAATTGTCGATTACTAGAGTGTACTTTGAAGCAATAGGAGCCCACTTTAAAGAAACTTCGCCACCAGCACTAAATAAAGATATATCCATTCCTTTAAAAGCATCTTCATTTACTTCATCAACTACTATATCTCTATTAAAACAGTGAATAACTTTCCCTTTAGAACGAGCTGATGCAAGGAGTCTAACCTCACCAACAGGGAACTTGTATTCTTCTAATACTTTTATAAAAGTTTGTCCTACTACACCTGTAGCTCCAACTATTGCCACATTATATTTATCTTTCTTAACTAGAGCCATATTATTTAATCCTAGCATAGAATTTAATCTTATCTAGATTATCTTCTATTTCCTTTCTTTCTATCATTTTAGTTTCAAAAAACTTTCCAACTTTTCTTTCTATTAAATCTTTATTAATTTCTCCATCAATTAAATATTTATCAGTTAAAGCACTATTATCGATTTTTAGTTCTTTATCAATTCTTAAATCTAATTTTTCTTCACCACATGCTATTTGAATAATATCACTAACGATTGCTGTTGATGTTGGGTAGCGCCCTGCACCTAAGCCTAATAGCTCTATTTTTTCTTGTTCAGCGCCACAAAAAGCAATATAGTTTCTTTCATATAAAACACTAGCATAAATGGAATCATTCTTAACTAAAACAGGTTCAATTCTTATTTCAACATGGTCTTCTTTTAAATTACTTTCAGCCATGTATTTTAAAATATAACCATTATTATTAACTTCTTTAATGAATTCATCACTTACGCCTTCAAGTGAATAATTGTAGACTTTATCTAAATCTAGTGCTGAGTTATATGCAATATTAGATAAGATAACGATCTTACGCTTCATATCTAGGCCCTTTAGATCACTTGATGGATCTTGTTCTAAGAAACCTTTCTCTTTAGCGTCAGCTATTGCATCATTAAAGCTCACTCCATCTTTTTGCATTAATGTAAGAAGATAATTTGTGGAACCATTGATAATTCCTTCAATATGGTCTATTCTATTTGCTCTTTTATAATTATAAATAGCATTAATGATAGGAACTACACCGCCAACTGAAGCTTCAAACATAAAACGAGCATTTGACTTTCTTAAAATATCAGATAGCTCAAGGTAGTGCTTTGCCACAACTTCTTTATTAGCACTAACAACATTGATGTTTTTTTCTAGTGCTTCTTTGATTAAAGCAAAAGCAATTCTTTCTCCACCCATCACTTCAACAACCACTTCAACATTCTTATCATTTAAGACTTCTTTATAATCTTGATATTTTTTAATATCATCACTAAATTCATTTAATCTATTTGTGTCTTTATCACAAATAGCGTATAAAGTAATAAAAGGATAATTATTCTTTATTAACATCCTACTTACTCCACCACCAATTGTACCTAGACCAATAACAGCTACATTTAATTTATTCATAACTAATAACATTCACCGCCTTAATGTCTTTAATCTTCTTAAGTGATTCAATCACTTCTTCAAAAGGAGCATTCAACTCAGTAATATCGATTGTTATTACAATGAAAGCTACATTGTGAATCGGAGCTTCTTGGTTAATCGCAATGATATTAGCGTTTTTTGCATAAATTGCTTTTAGGATGTTAGATAGTACTCCCTTATTATCATCAACCTTAAAGCTAATAATAGCTTTCCTCCCAATATCTCCTTTAGGTCTAAAGACATAGTCTTTGTATTTATAATATGTGTTTCTACTAATTCCCACCCTCTTACAAGCAAGGCTAACTGAGATATTCTCATTCTCAATTAACTCACGTGCTTCAATTACTTGAAAGTAATTTTCAGGTAGAATTGATTTATGAACTAATAATAAATTAGAATCCATTATTTAATTTCAACTCCCTTTTTATTAGCTTTAACTTTAATCACTTTAAAGTTTTCATTACTAATCCTAATCTCATCATCTATATCACTAATAACAAGTAGTGATGGACCAGCACCACTAATTAATACTACATGATTTTCATCAGTTACTTCATATAAGATTTTTTCTGCACCCGTAATTAATGGATAGCGGTACTTTTCATGAATAGCACCCCTAATTGCTTTCTTTATTCCAATAAAATCACCACTAGCAATCATTATAGGTAGATTAACAGCTTTAGCTAAATTATCCATTGCATCTTTAAAATCTATCTTTTCGGGTAGAGCATTCCTTGCAACTTTAGTTTCTAAAGGGAAGTTAGGAACTAAGATGGTAAAGAATAAGTCTTTACTAATATCATAATTAGTGTAATACACTTCCCCACCGCTTATAAAGCCGCTAGTAAGTCCACCTAAAAAGCAAGGTAAGACATTGTCAGGATGACCTTCAATTGATGTGGCAATGTCGATTAGAGCGTTAATATCTAAGATATTACCAAGCATGTTATTTGCCCCAACAACTCCCGCTACAATACAAGCAGCACTACTACCAAGGCCACGTGATACGGGGATATCTTCTTTAACTTCAGTTATTCTTACTTTTATTTCTTCTTCTCCTAAAACTTCAAAAACTCTTTTATATGATGCAAGTACTAAATTATCTTCTTTATAATCATCTAAAAAGTTAACTAGTTCATATTCATCGCTTTCTTCAAACAAATATTCATTATATAAATCGAGTGCTAAACCTAGTGCATCAAATCCAACACCTAAATTAGCAGAAGTTCCAGGAACTTTAATCAATACTTTTTTCATTTTACACCTATTAATTCTTTTATTTTTTTAATGCAATCTTCTTGTTTTACTACTTCTTTATCTATTCTTATATTTTCTAAAGCTAAAATTCTATTATCAACTTTAGTATTTGTTTTTTTAGCTAGTTCTTTAATCTTAGAGAAATCATCTTTTTCTTTTAAGTTAAACATTTCACTATAAACATTAATGAACTTAAATGGTGAAGCAGTTGAAGCTATTACGGTGTAGCCTTTTATATTTAGCTTCTTTGCTACCCCATAAGCAACAGCTGTATGAGGATCAATTAAATGATGATAATTATCGTATGCATCTTTAATAGAATCACAAGTTTCTTCTTCTGTTAAATATCCACCTATGAAGTCTTCTATTTTTTTATCTACTTCGTATTTTCCTTCTTTATTTAATTTATCCATTAGATTACTAACTAAAGAAGCATCTTCATTATTTAAATAATATAGATATCTTTCTAAATTTGATGAAACCAATATATCCATTGAAGGGGAAATAGTTTTATAAAATGTCCTATTCTTGTTATAGATGCTACTAGCAATAAAGTCGGTTAAAACATTGTTCTTGTTTGAAGCACAAATTATCTTATCGATAAATAGCCCCATTCTTTTTGCATAAAAGCATGCTAAGATATTTCCAAAATTACCTGTTGGAACGCTGAAATTAACAGCCTCACCATATTTAATTCTTTTAGATCTAACTAAAGAAAAATAAGCATAGAAATAATACACTATTTGAGGAATAAGTCTACCGATGTTGATAGAGTTTGCAGATGCTAGGTTGATGTTTTCATCTTTAATATCTAAAAAGGCTTTTTTGACAGTTCTTTGACAATCATCAAAATTACCATCCAAGGCTAAAGCGGTAGCTTTATCTTTATCAAAGCTATGCATTTGCGCTTCTTGAAGCCTACTTACTCCACCATTTGGATATAAGACTATCGTTTTAATATTAGACCTACTAAAGCCTGACATTGCGGCTGAACCGGTGTCACCTGATGTAGCTGTTAGAATAAAAGTTTTCTTGTTGTTATTATTCTTCTCTAGCGCTTTTTCCATTAGTAATGGAAGAATAGTTAAAGCAACATCTTTAAAAGCAAATGTTGGACCTTGGTATAAAGACATAAATGCTATATCGTTAAATTCCTTTACCTCAGCTACATCACCATTAAAGTTATCTCTTGAATAAGCAGCATCAATTATGTTACTAATTTCATCTAAAGAAAAATCATCTAAGAATTCTTTGAATAATTTCTTAGCAAGCTCCTTATAACTTAAATTAATGAAACTTTCATCAATATTAAGTTTATTTAATGCTTCAGGAATAAATAATCCACCATCAGGAGCAAGTCCTTTGATGATTGCTTCACTCGCTTTAACTTTTTTAAATCCTCTAGTGCTTATATACATATTTTTCACCTTTTTTATTATTTTCTAAAATTATAACATGTTTCTGTTTTGAGTGCAACTGTTTTTAAAATGAAAACACTTTTCTTTATAAAAAAAGAGCTAATGACATATATGCCATTAACTCATATTATTATTTCTTCTTTGCTATTCCTTTAAATAGAACAATTATTTCATGAATAACAAGTGGAACAAAGGCAACAGCAAGTGTGATGATCCATTCTTTTAATGTTAGAGCTCTTGTTGAAAAGATCTTAGAAACTGCAGGAATTTGAATAACTGCGATTTGTAAAGATACTCCAACAAAGAAGGCAATTGCCATCATCCAGTTCTTATCTTTAAATACATGAATAAATGAACGTCTTGTATCTGACATACCAAGCATGAAGATAAGTTCACTTAATGCTAATGCTGTGAAAATCATTGTTTGAGCATGTGTTAGATATTCTTGATTTAGATACAATTCTTTAATTGCACTATAAGTATAAGCACCATTCATGAATGCTGGAGCAAGATAAGCAGCGATTGCAGCAAAAGTAATGATTACTCCATATAGTGAAATAGTTGCTACACCACCGTGAGCAAAGATGCTCTCATTAGCATCACGTGGAGGTTGCTTCATACAATCAGGGTCTTTAGGCTGCATTCCAAGAGCAATTGCTGGAAGTGAGTCAGTTACTAAGTTAACCCATAGCAAGTGAATTGCTAAGAATGGGGCAGGAAGGCCAACTGCAATAAGTAAGAACATTGTTAATACTTCAGTAATGTTAGATGCAAGTAAGAATAATACAGTCTTTTTGATGTTAGCGTAGATTCCTCTACCTTCTTCAACTGCAAGTTCAATTGATGCAAAATTATCATCAGTTAGAACCATATCAGCAGCACCTTTAGCTACATCAGTACCAGTAATACCCATAGCAATACCGATATCAGCAGCTTTTAGTGAAGGTGCATCGTTGACACCATCACCTGTCATTGCTGCAATATGACCATTAGCTTTGAATGCTTTAACAATTTGTACTTTGTTTTCTGGAGAAACTCTCGCAAATACTCTAGCAGTCTTGACAACTTCTCTTAATTCTTCTTCAGTCATGTTATCAACATCGCTACCAGTGTAACATTGATCTTTGTTTTCACATATTCCTAGTTCTCTAGCAATAGCAAAAGCAGTATCTTTATGGTCACCAGTAATCATAACAGTGATGATACCAGCTTCTTTAAATTTCTTAACAGCAGGTTTAGCCTCAGGTCTAGCTGGGTCAATCATCGCAACTAGTCCAACAAACACTAATTCCTCTTCTTTTAATTCACTAGATTCATGATAAGCTAAAGCTAAAACTCTTAATGCTTGATCAGAGAAATCACTATTAGCTTTATAGATTGTATCAACATCTTCTTTAGTAATTAATCTTACTTCGTCATTAACTAAAATCTTAGTTGTATGAGCAAGAATTGAATCAAGTGCACCTTTAGTATAGATAATCTTCTTACCATTATCATCATGCATTGTAGACATCATTTTTCTAACTGAGTCAAATGGTAATTCTTGAATTCTTGGAGTTGCACTTTCTAGATTTGCTTTATGCATATCAAATTCATTAGCAAAAGCAACTAGTGCAATTTCAGTTGGATCTCCGTATAATCCTTCATCAACTGTTGCATTTGAGCATAGTGACATACCTTTAGCTAAAATCTTTAGTTCGCTAACACTTGAATCACAGTTGAATTTGTCATTATCGTAGTTAGTAAAATTAGCATATGCTTTAACAACTGTCATCTTGTTTTGTGTTAATGTACCAGTCTTATCGCTACAAACAACAGTAACAGCACCAAGAGTTTCTACAGATGGAAGCTTTCTAACAATTGTATTTGCTTTAACCATCTTTTGAACACCAATTGATAAAACAATTGTTACAACAGCTGCTAAACCTTCAGGAACAGCCGCAACAGCTAAACTAATAGCAGATAATATTGCCTCAATATAAGCCTCTAGGTTGCTTCCGTTTCCATCAATAAATATCCATACGATATCAACAATCAAAACGAATACAACGATAATAATAGTGAGTAATCCTAAAGTTTTTGATAACTTTGCTAGAACTTTTTGAAGTGGAGTTGTATCATCATCTTCTTCATTTAAGGCATCTGCAATCTTACCAATCTCAGTGTTCATTCCTGTACCAACAACAATACCCATACCACGTCCATAACTAACAGGAGTAGACATGAAGGCAATGTTAGCTCTATCACCAATACCAACCTCATCACTAAATGTTAGGTTAGCATCTTTTTCAACAGGAACGCTCTCACCAGTTAGGCTTGATTCATTAATCTTAAGATTAACACTTTCGATTAATCTTAAATCAGCACCAATGGTATCTCCTTCTTCAATAACAACTAAGTCACCAGGAACAAGTTCACTAGCTTTAATCTTAAATCTCTTGCCATCACGAACAACAGTCGCTTCTGGTGAAGACATCTTCTTCAAAGCTTCTAGTGAAGTTTCAGCCTTAATCTCTTGAACAGTACCAATTACCGCATTCAAAATGATAACCGCAATAATGATAACAACATCAGGCCAATCACCAGTTTGGGTGAAAATGAAAGGATCACCAGCTTTGATTGTTGAAATGGTTTCATAAATTGATACTCCAATTGTTACAGCAACCGCCGCAAACAAAACAAATATCATTGGGTCATTAAGTTGTGAAAAGAATATTTGAATCCAATTCTTTTTCTTCTTTTCTTTTAACTCATTCTTACCATATTTTTCTAGTCTCTTACTAGCCTCTTCACTAGTTAGACCATTCTTCGGATCGGTTTCATATTTTTCTATTGTTTCTTCAATAGTTAATGTTTCATTCTTTATATTTTCCATAATACCTCCGAATAATTAAAAATCCAAACTAGATTTATTTTACCACTTTTTCGCTTTTTTTTCAATTAAAAAAGCACCAATTAATGGTGCTAATATTTTTAAACAATTCCTCTATCAATCAAATCTAACATCGCCTTAGCAAATATTGGATCAAATTGAGTTCCTGAGCAATCTATTAATTCTCTTCTTACTTCGTTTCTTTCAAGAGGTTTTCTGTAACTTCTTTCTGAAGTCATCGCATCATACGCATCAGCAACAGCAATAATTCTAGCAACTCTAGGAATATTATCTCCAGATAAACCTTCAGGATATCCAGTTCCATCATAACGCTCATGATGATAATGAGCACCTAAAGCTAAGAATGGATTCTGCTTAATGCTTAATAATATTTGATTACCAATAACGGTATGAGATTTTATTACAGCAAACTCTTCTTCTGTTAATTTCCCTGGTTTATTAATGATATAATTTCTAATACCTATTTTACCAATATCATGTAACATTCCAGCAAAATACACTTGTTCGCATTCTTCTTCACTTAATCCAGCTTCAAGTGCAATTAGTTTAGAATAATTAGCTACTCTTGAAGAATGTCCACTAGTGTAACTATCTTTAGCGTCTATAGCATTAGCTAAAGCTTCAGTTGTTTGACCAAATAGCATTGCTTCTTTCTTTTGAGCTTCTTTGTAAAACTCAATTTCATGCTCAGTTGCTCTTTTAGCAGCTTCACTTAAGAATCTTAAAGCGTAAGTATAGAAGACACAAACAATAGCCGCAGTAACAATGTTAGTTACTGAAATACCATAAGCAAATATTTGTATTACTGATGAAAGGGTTGGTAAGCTTATGCAAATAATCATTGAAACAGCTAATTTGAAATCTATTTTTTTGATATTTTTGATAATTGTTAATTCTTGAAGTATTACAATTGCAACTGGAATAACATAGCAAAGAACATTTAGAGGAGCTCTACTATAGTTATTGTTTTCATCAAATGTGTAATACAAACCCGTAAATTGAGAAACTATAACAAGGATAATACCCAAAACAAATAATAGTTCTGTAACTCTTAAAAGTTTAGGAACTTTAACTTTAGCTTCATTAACAATCGCATCTTCAATAAATTTAGTTACTAAAAACGGAATAATTAGCGACAAGAAATAAACCATTCCATTACTTATTCTAACCATGTAATAACCTAATGTAGTTACATTGCCTCTATAAATATAAGCAAAACGGTCAAAAAGAAGTAAGAACATGGCAGAAGCTTCCATTGCAGCTAAAATGATTTTAGTATTACGAGGCAAATTCTTTGTAATCAAAGTCATGAAAGCAAGGATGCCACAAACACCACACATAAAAAGCATTATATCTAGTTGATGAGCAATAATAAAATCCATTTTAACTCCTCTTTTCTTTAAAACATGATATGTCTTACACATATTATTTTACAAGCAAACACACACTTTTTCAATATGAAAGCGCTAAAAAGACTACTCATTTTTACCAAAAAAAAGATACGATAGAATCGTATCATAATTGCTATTATTATATCTGTTCTGTATATATTTTTGATAAAATTTGCGTACCACAAAAAAACTGCTTATTTTCTTTATAAAGCAACAGCTGCTAAAGTGAGTCCTAAAGGTTTCATTATTTTAATTAAAGTTTCTACTTTGGGTTTAACAGTGCATGCTTCAATCCTGGCTACACTTGAATGAGGTAATCCACACATTTCTGCTAGTTCTCTTTGAGAATAACCAAGTTCATTACGCTTTTCAATTATAGCACTGATAATTAAAGCAAGTGCTTCCATCTCTTCGATATCTTCCTTAACTTTAGGATTAACATCTTTTGCATTCTTTTTAAAATCTTCCCATGTTCTCATAACTATTTACCTCTATTCCTTTCTTTATAATCGTTACATTCCTTAATAGCTCTATTTATTTCTGATTTTGGAGTTTTCTGTGTCTTCTTTCTAAACATATGAAGTAATACATAAGTATTATTCCAAAAATAGAAATACAAAACTCGATTAACCCCGGGTCTTAGCTACCATATTTCACCTTGTAAATGCTTGGTGATTGTTTCTGGTAGTTTAGTTCCTTTATGTCTTAAAAGCTCAATACAAAATGTAATTTGATTAAATTGAATCCTCGCATCTTTATTCTTTGAAGACTTGTTTGCTAGTTCCATAAATTCTTCATATATTTCAGAATTGCCATTTTTATCTTCATAGAATATAACATCATAAACATTTAAGTTCTTCATTTTATTACACAAATATGATAGCACCAATGCGTTCAAATGTCAATATTTTATTACACCTTTCACATATGTCTTAAAAGCTCAATACAAAATGTAATTTGATTAATTGGTAGATAAATGGTAGATATTTTTTTATAAATTATAGACGTAATTTATATACATTTTACCTTTTGAACTACGATGAAAGCAATAAAAAAGTCCTGATATTTTGCTATCAAGACTAGTTTACTATTATGTTTTAGTTGAGGTATTTTAATACAATTTGCACATCCCTTCAAAAAAAAGCACAACCCATAAAAAATTTTTTTCTCCATTAAAAATGATCACCTTGACAGATTATGACATACCAATCATAATCACATCACTTTCTTTCAATATCAGCGATAAAGATAAGAAAAACTCATTTTTGCAGAGAGTAATTAATATAACATTATAAGAAAAAGCCTCTCTTGCTACTTTGAGGCAAGGTGGCAAGGGGCTATTTTATATTGATTGCTAAATTACGTTTACCAGCAACTTGGATGTTTTTCATCATACACTTTTAACGATAAACTACTTTTTAAT
>CAKJYW010000003.1 GCA_918272565.1 Bacilli bacterium | reverse complement strand
GCAGGAGTTGGATTGATTGCGGTAACGAGAATTAATTTTGCCTTTTTATCGCTTTTTATATTTTCAAAATTAACTTTAGCTTTATATTTTCCATAAAACTCTAAATCATCATAATCGATGTTTACTTTTTTAGCAATCTCCTCTATCCTTTTCATTTCTTTTAATCTTGCAATTTCTATATCAGTCATATTATCACCATCCTTTTTATATTATACCACATATTTTCTTTTTTTCTTTTTTATTTTTATCATTCGTGATATAATTATTATATATGGAGGTATACGATTATGGCCGAATTTAAATTACTTTCTGATAAGTTATCTAAAGATTTTGTTTTAGATTTTGTTTATAACACTTTATCTTTAGAAGGAAATGTTATCACGAAAGAAGAAGTATCTAAAGTTATGAGTGGTGAAGAAGTTTCTGAAAAGTCAAAGCAACTTATAACTAACTCTTTAAATGGTTTAAACTTCATTCTTAATTTACTTGAAGAAGACGTTCCACTTGATGAAAACAAACTAAAAGACTTACATGAAGTTATTATGAATGGTATTTCGTTAGGTGGTTTATATCGTAATGTTGATATTTCAATTAAAGGTTCTAATCATACACCACCAAGTTATCTTAAAGTGTATGATAGAATGAAGAAATATTTCGATTCTTTATTAGATCCAACAATGGATGTTTGGGAAAAGATTGCCTTTAGTCATTTGCAACTTGCTAAAATTCATCCATTCCTAGACGGTAATGGTCGTTTAGCTCGTCTAGTTTTAAATTATGAACTATTATTAAACGGATTTAAACCTGTAATTATTTATAAAGATAAAAAGAATGAATATTTCGATCTTTTAGAAGAATTCAAAGTAAATAAGAATATTAATCCATTTATTGATTTTCTAAAATCACAACAATAAGAATAAACAAAACCTCATATCGTTTGATATGAGGTGTTTTTTTTAATGTTTTGGTTCGATAATCAATACTCTATTAGGTTCTTCACCTTCAGAATGAGTTTGAACATCTTTCCAAGAAGATAATTTGTTATGAATAATCTTTCTTTCGTAAGCATTTAAGTTGTCTAATTTGATAGTTTGTTTAGTCTTAGCAACTTGTTTGCCATATTCAACAGCCATGCTTTCAATACTCATTTCACGGCGTTTCTTATATCCACCAACATCGACTAATACTACCTTTAGATCATCACCTTCGTAGTAGTTATTAACGATTGTTGAAACAAGTGTTTGTAATGCTATTAGGTTTCTAGAGTTTTTACCAATTAGATAACCATTGAATTCACCTGCGTCAACATTAAATTCAACGTTATTGCCTCTAACTTTTTTCTCAATCAAACCATCTATTTTGTTGTGATCAAGAATCATTTGGATATATTTCTTTCCTTTTTCGATTCCATCAACATCTAATTTAGCTTCAACTTCTAACTTTCCACCAATTCCTAGAAAACCTTTTGATTCTTTAACAACATTAAATTCGATGTCTTCTAGTCCAACTCCAAAATCTTTAACAGCTAATTCTTTAGCTTCTTCTATAGTCTTTACTTCGTAATTCTTAGTTCTCATAATCGTCCTTATCTCTTCTTATCCATTTTTTCTTTAATTTTTTGCATTCTCTTTGCACTATTTCTGCTACCTAAGTAACTTTGAAGTGCAGAATAAATATTACCAACTAGCCAATATAAACCTAATGCGGCTGGGCTTCTGATGATAAATAGCACCATCATAACAGGCATACCATACATCATAACCTTCATCATTGTTTCTGATTGTTTTTGTTGATCAGTTCTTTCAGGCCTACGATATGCAGGTATATCAGATTGCATTGCTTCTCTTTGCTTCTTTTGACGAAGATTCATTAAGATTTGACTTGCTAGTTGTGTTAATGCAACAACAATAGCCAAAATCCAAATACCAGTCTTTTGCCATCCTCCGGCACTCATGTCGCTAAACAAATCAATATTAAAGATGTATCCATCTAGAAAATCAAAATCTAGTGGTAATTTTGAAGTTAATCCAACACTGTGTTCAACAATATAACTGCTTCTAGTTACTGGTATTCTACGTAAAGTTTCATAGAACGCAATGAATATTGGAAGTTGTAAGAACGGCATAAAGCATCCACCTAAGCCAATTCCATACTTCTTATATAGTTGCATTGTTTCCATTTGTTTTCTTTGCAAACTATCTTGGTCAGTTCTGCCAGCATATTTAGCTTCAATCTTTGCTGTTTCTGGAGCTATCATTTGCATCTTCAATGTCATATCATTGCTCTTAGCATAAATTGGCCATGCAGCTGTACGAACAATAATTGTAGCTACAATAATTACTAAGAAGTATTCTCCACCAAATATCTTTCCTAGTCCATACATCAAAGCAGCCATAGGCCATACTAGAAAGTCCCATGAAGGAAACTTAAATCCATATATAGGGTTGTAAGTTACTTCTGTTGCTTGTCCTCTTCTACAACCAACCAACACTAAGCAAGCCACGATAATTAATAAAGCAAATAAATATCTCAACTTATATAAAGTGTCTTTTCTCATCACTTTATCTCCTTTCTTATTTTGTTAATTAAATATTCTATATTCTCTTTTTTCTCACCAAAAGACAAGTCTTTGCTTGAAGGTTTAACAATTATAAGTATCTTTAATCCTTTTAAACTATCGATGTTTGATCTGACAATCTCTTTTATTACTCTCTTTTGGTAGTTTCTTTCAACAGCGTTTCCGTTTTTCTTTGATACAGAAAAGGCAATTTGAGGCTCACCATCATGTTTATGGTAGTAAATAGCATAGTATTTATTGCCCACACTGATCTTATATCTAACCAATTGCTCTATTTCTTTGTTTTGTTTTAAACTATATTTTCTATTCATATTTAAATAAAAAATGGACCACTCAAATAATGTTTGACATACAAGTGGTCCAAGATTTTTCTATTTAAACTAAGCAGTTAATACTTTTCTGCCTTTAGCACGTCTGCGTGATAAAACGTTTCTACCGTTAGCAGTAGCCATTCTAGCACGGAATCCGTGAGTAACACTGTGTTTACGCTTATTTGGTTGATATGTTCCTATAGCCTTCATGCGAAGCACCTCCTATAAACTATGCTATTATATTTTACTTCAAAACGTTTAAAATGTCAAGTTATTTTTTTATTTGATTTCTTCCTTATAATAATATACTGTCTTCTCTTCGCTAGAATCAATAAATATTCCTTTGACAACTAAATACTTTATTTCGATGTTTCCTGATAAATTAACATAACCGCTTAATGTTTTTTTCTTTGTGGCATAATATCCATAAAAACCAATTATAGGGTATATTTCTCCATCTGCCGTTACGATAAATGTTTGAAAATCTAAATGATAACTATCATCTTCAGTTAACATTGATAGAGTAATACTAACGCTAGCGCTTTCTGTTTCTTTGTCTATTATAGTACTTTTAGTAAAACTAAACTTTCCTTCAAGAACATTATCGTTATTGCTTATCTTCTTTAACTCTCTTTTTGTTAAAGTAATTACATCTTCTTTAAATTCATATGATGTTAATTCATCCTCTGTTCCTTTTTCACGATATAAAATCTTTCCAAACAGTGCTTTATATCCGCCATCTTTAATGCTGACTTGACTTTTAACGGTGTGTGTCATAGGCATTGTAATGAAATTAGCTCTACTTCCTGTATACATATAATCCATGTTATCACCAAGAGTTAGTCCACTTACTTCATAATTAACCTCATATTCCTCTTTATTTGTAGAATTATCTTCTAAATAAACAGTTAATGTTTCTTTGCTTGAGATTTTACCATTTTGTTCGGTTAGTGTATCAATCTTCCTAAAGTATACCGAAACTATTGGATCACCCATTTTGTGTTCGTATTCAGGGATAACAGTATAATTAACACCTGGAGATATAATTAAAGATAAAACAGTCATAACCAAAAAGTATCCCAAGCAAACAACCAAAAAAGTTAAATTGTTCATCTTGTTAGGAAAACTTAATATACTTTGTTTTTCTACTGTTTCATTTGTCTTTGATTTCTTCATAATAATTAAATAGGCTTTGCCCATTTCCTCCGCTTCTTTACCTATATAATTTTATCATATTTTTCATCTTTTGCAATTGTTTTGTTTTTTGGTTTTTGTTTACTTGTCTATATTTAAAAGTTTTCCACTTTTTATTTACTTTTTTCTTGTTTTACCATGTTTTCACGTGTTTTTGTTTTTGTGCATTTTTTGACATATTTTGTATAGTGCTCTTTCTATATTATATATATACAATATAAAAGCCTTATTTTTTGTCGTTTTATCCATATTTTTGTTGATTTTGCTTAGAGTGTTAATTTGTGTATATCTTTTTTATTTTTTTGTTTATTATTATTCGGTTTTGTGGTATTATATTATTATGAAAGGAGTGACTATATATGGATGAAGCTTTAGCCCTTTGGCAGAAGACTTTAGATGTTTTTAAACAAGAAATATCTCCAAGCGACTTTGAAGATTTGTTTTCTGAAGTAACTGATGTTTACAAAGAAGAAAATGGCTATATCTATGTTATTGTGCCTCTACAATTTAACAAATATAGAATTGAAGTTTTTTATAGAGAAGCTTTAAACGAGATATTAAAAACACTCACTCCTGAAACCAAGAAGTTTAAATTTATAACTAAAGAGGAAGTTGAGAAAGAAAAAGCAGAAAAGAAGATCAATCCTTTGATTACTCCTACAGAACAGCAACAAGTTCACTCTCGTACGC
Organism: Bacilli bacterium; assembly: GCA_918272565.1. Lineage (GTDB taxonomy): Bacteria > Bacillota_I > Bacilli_A > ML615J-28 > CAG-698 > Tener-01. Next base: position 92,811 of record CAKJYW010000003.1, on the reverse strand, counting down.
TTTCTCCTATTTACACTTTTAAGAACTTCGAAGTTGGTGAAAGTAACCGTGCAGCTTTCTTATATGCGATGAAAGTTGCTGAGACTCCTCAAAAATTATACAATCCTTTGTATATATTTGGTGATGTTGGTCTTGGTAAAACCCATTTAATGACAGCAATCGGTCATTATATTCTAGATAACAACATCGAAACTAATATTGTATATGTAACAAGTCAACAATTTGCTCATGACTATTTCTTAGCAACTAATTCTAAGAATCCAGCGAACAATATTGAAAGTTTCTATAACAAATATCATAATGCTGATGTTTTGTTGGTTGATGATATTCAATTCCTTGAAAACAAAATTCAAACTCAAGAAGAATTCTTCAAGTTATTTGATAGTTTAGTAAATCAAAACAAACAAGTTGTTATAACTTCAGATAAGCCTGCAAACGAACTTAAGAATATGATGGAACGATTGAAATCTCGTTTCAACTGGGGACTAAGCGTTAACATCAAGACTCCTGATAAGAATTTAAGAGTAAATATATTAAAGAGTAAGTTATTAACTTTAATAAAAGATCCTTCTGATGTTCCAATCGAAGTGTTAGAAGAAATATCTGATTACTTCACTAACAATATCAGAGACCTAGAAGGGGCTTTAAGAACTTATATCACTTATTGTGTTTGTATGAATCTGCCTTTTACGGTTGAAAATATCAAAGAAGCTTTAGATGGTATTCTTCCTAAGCAAAAAGGTGAACAAAAAGATGATAAAAATGCTAATTTGATAATGGTTGTTTCTGAAGAGGTAGCTAAATACTGTCATTTGTCTATCAAAGACTTAACATCTTCTTCAAGAAAACAACAATTAGCATATGCAAGACACCTTGCAATGTATCTATTAAGAACAGAATATGGTATTGGATTAGAAGAAATAGGTGATTCTTTCGGTCAAAGAGACCATTCTTCAGTATCACATGGTGTAGATAAGATAGAATCTATGTTACAAGATAACAATATGGCTAAAATGGATGTTGAAAATATTAAAAAGAACATCTCCAAAGCCTTAAAGAAATAATGTTATCAACTTTTCCACATGACCTAATAATAAGAATAAAAACTAAGAATTAAATTTAAATAATAAAGGAGAACAAAATGAAATTCACAATTAATCGTGATCTTCTACTTCAAAACCTTTCTGCAGTTAGTAAAGCTCTCTCTACTAAGGTTCAAATGCCTATTTTAACAGGTATCAAGATAGAAGTAGCAAATAACCAATTATTATTAACAGCATCAAATAACGAAATTTCAATTCAAGCTAAAATAAACGATAAAAGATTGTTAAGAGTTACAGAAGATGGAACTATCGTAGCTCCTGGTAAATATTTAATCGAACTAGTAAAGAAAACAGATTCAAAAGATATTGATTTTATTGGATATGAAGATAATTCAATTAAGATTCTAGCTGACAAGAGTGATTTCACTCTTAAATGTCTTGATAAAGATAATTATCCACTTATTTCATTTGATGATTCAAAAGTATTTATTACTATTGATGCAGCAAACTTAAAACAAATTATTAGAAAATCTACTTTTGCAGCTTCTTTATCAGAAGCAAGAGTTATTCTTACAGGTGTTTCTTTCCAAACTAATGGAAACCAAATGAAGGTTGTAGCTACAGATAGTTATCGTTTGTCTCGTAAAGTGTTAGTGTTTGACCATGAATATCCTGAAATTAAGATTGTTGTTCCAGCAAAAAGCCTTGATGAATTAAATAAGATCATCGAGGAAGGCGAAGAGATTATTGAAATTCACTTCTCTAAGACAAAAGCTTTGTTTAAATACAAGGATCTAATGTATCAAACAAGACTTATCGACGGAACATTCCCTAACACAGATTCTCTTATTCCAACAGAATTTATTACTAGTGTTAAATTTAATAAGAATGATTTAATATCAGCTATTGAAAGAGTTAGTATTTTTAACAGTAACGAAGCATCTGATATTGTTAAATTAACTCTAAATGCAGATAAGACTTGTGAAATAACTTCAACAAGTAACGAAATAGGTGATGCAAAAGAGGAACTTAACCTATTAGAGTGTTCAGATAGTATTTCTTTACAAATAGCTTTTAGCTCTAATTACTTCTTAGAAGCTTTACGTTCATTTAATTCAACAGAAATTGAAATTCATTTTACTGGTGAAATTAAACCATTTATAGTAACGGGCGAATATGACATCAATTTAATTCAATTGATTCTTCCTGTTAGAGCAGCATAATATTACATATTTATGTATATAAATAAAAAAAAGAGCAGTTTTGCTCTTTTTTTATTTTCCTAACTTAGAAGCTAGATTGTTTTTAGGTTCATCAACCTTTTTATTTAAATCAATCAATTTAAATAATTCAAGTAATTCACCTTTCAACAAATTCAATTGCTTTTGATCATAACGCTCTAGTTCAACTTTATCAAAAACACTAATACCTTCAGCTTGTAGGTTCTTAACTATAGCTCTATCATAAATTGGAGGTAGAACTACTGCTTGTTTTGTGAAATCAGCCGCTTGAGCAATCAATTTATTCAAAGAAACCTTAGGAGCTCTACGGTTTTTACTGAAACTGTTAGGGATTATGTACTTAATATGGTCAACATCAATGTCACTATCATAGAAATATTGGATTGTATTGAAGAATCCATCTAATCCAAGACTGTCTAAACCAACAACAACCATGATAGCATCGCTTAAATCTAATAACACTTCACTTAATCTGTTACTTGAAGGAGGGAAATCAATAAAGATATAGTCAAACCATGAGGCATATTCCTCAATAATCTTTCTAATCATCTTTTCTTGAGATCTTTCAAGGGTTAATTTAGTAGAAAGTTTATCAGTGTTTAGAGTTTTAATAAGATAAAGGTTCTCTCTGACATCAATTAGGACATCACCAAGGTCTGCTTTACCAGCAAGAAGGTACTCAAAGAAGTCATCTTGCTTCTCAAAGATCTTATCATCAGCTCCAAAGATTTTAAAAATACTATTTTGGTCGTCAGCACTAATAATTAGGACCTTTTTTCCTTGTGTAGCGTAGTAATGACCCAAGAAACCAATGAAGGTACTCTTGCCTACACCACCCTTTTTACAGAAAGTAGAAACAACAGGCACAATTAATCACCTTCTCTTTCTAGTTTTTCTAGAACAGCATCTTCAATAAACTCAGAAATTTGGACATCACGCTTTGCAGCAGCAAGTTTTAAACGTCTTCTGATTGATTTGTCCATGGTAGCAGTGTACTTAATTCTCTCTTCTTCAACGATAACACGTTTTTGAGTGGTTTTCCTTGTTTGAACAGGGGTTGGAGCCACTTTTTCGACCACTCTTTCTTCAACTTGAGGCTGAGTAGGTTGAGTTTGCTTTGGAGTAGTAGAATCAAGAGGGTTACTACGCTTTTTAAATGGTGTACTATTCATAAAATTCACGCTCCTTTATTTTAATATTATGTATTTACGTGTTTACATACATACATAAAAATTTATTTATTTAAAAATGTTTTTATTTATATATGTTTTTATTCTTAATGTCTAAAAAAACATCGATTTTTGGGGTTTTTCTTTGATTTTGCATAGTGATCAAAATATTGTTTTAACGCTCACTTTTAAATACCCACAGATTTCAAAGACAAAGCCCGAAAAATTAAAAGTGGGAACCCCTTAAAACCCTCAAAAATTTCCTCTAGAATCAATTTTAGTAAAAAAACCGAAAAGTTGTTCAAGTTAGGGGGTAAAAATCATTACAGACGAAAATTTTTGGTTCGTAAAATTCTTAGTAAAACCCCAAATTTGGGCTTGTTTTAGCAAAAATATCAAGAAATATAAGAATATAAACTTAAAAACATATATAAATATTACCATAATTAAATATAAACATCTATATTTAATTATGTATATACATAAAAATTTTATAAAACCATATTTTTGGGTTGTGCTTTTTGCTTTTTGAGAGAACTAAAATCTCTTTATTTCATTCATATTATAACACAAAAAGAGTTTAATTAAAAGAAATATTTACATATTTACATAATTTTGTAAAAATGCCTCTTTTTGTGCTAAAAGTGACCTTTTTGATCCCTTGCTTTAGATAACAGTTTTATTTATTTATGTAAATAAATACATACATCTTTTATTTTTCTCTAAAAACGCACATCTCTATTGTGAACTTACGCTTAATTAAACTAAAAATTTATGTATTTATGTATATAAATACCAATTTTATCCTGTGATGATGTTAAATTAGTCTAAGCTTTGGGTTTAAATCTACAAATGAAAACAAGCTTATCCCTTTACTTGGCGTCAATAGACATAAATATTTATGGTTTTACATATTTCCATATATATTTTATCATATAATTTATTAAAACAATACAATTTCTTTTAAATATTTAAATATATATTTATTTATGTATTCTTGTTTGGCTATCAATTAACTCTTTTTGGCGTGAAATTTTATTTATTTACATAAATATGTATTGATGTTTGGCTCTCGAGCTTGTTTTGGTTCTTGGTGTATCTCATAAATTATCAATAATTATGTATTTATGTATCACTTAAGAACAAACAAATGATTAATGTTGCTTTGCTTACTGGATTGTGATCTCTTTAAGAGAAGGAAGATACTGCAATAGTAATTATTATTTCCTAACAAGGGCAAGCAGGACTTGCAAGATAATACAGATTTATGTAAATATGTATATCTTTACGATTTAATTAATCTAAACCAAACCATCAAGAGCAACAGTTTTGTTAAAATAATACATATTTACATAAAACCATAAAATATATAGTTGAATTTCTTCTTTTTATATCAGAAAGCCTGTTGGTTTTGCTCTCTACATCTGTGTTGATAATTTGTTTATTTTTGTGGAAAAAAAGGGGAAAACTTGTATTTTGTCTAATTGGGTCTAAAAAAACGATTCTAGGGGCATTTTTAAGCCAAAATTCTTAAAATTCATACTAGCATTTTTAATCAAAATGTGGTACAATATAATATATAGAAAAGAGGACCCTCTATGGAAAGCGTAAAAATAACTACAGAATACATTACTTTAGGTCAATTATTGAAATATTGTTCCTTTATTAGCAGTGGAGCTATGGCTAAAGAATATTTGGCAGAAAATACAGTATTAGTAAATGGCGAAGAGGAAACAAGACGTGGCAGAAAATTATATTCTGGTTATGTTATTGAAGTCGAAGGCAAGAGTTTAAGGATAGAATAGCGCATGTTTTATATTAAAAGTATCAAATTAAACAATTTTAGGTGTTATAAAGAGTTCTCTTTGGAGTTCTCACCTAAGATTAATATCATTATAGGAGATAATGCGGTTGGAAAGACTTGCTTGCTTGAAGCTATATACGCATTATCACTTACAAAATCACACAGAACTAGCAATGACAACGACTTGATCATGAAAAATGAAGAGTATTGTTTCGTTAAAGGCTCTTTTTTTAATGATAAAGACGAGGTCGTTACTTTTTCTTTGTCTGAAAAAGGTAAACAAATAGTCAAAAACGAGAAAAAGGTTGCAAGACTTAGTAAATATATTGGATATTATAACGTTGTAATGTTTTGTCCTGAGGACGTAGAGCTTATTAATGGAGCTCCAACAAGCAAAAGAAGATTTCTTGACATCAATATTGGACAAATTAATCCGCTATATGTAGATTCTTTATCAAAATATAAGAAGTTATTAAAGGAAAGGAACCAATTATTAAAAGATTTGAGTGAAAGTGGCTCTTTTAATAATGAACTATTAGCAGTTATAACAAATCAGCTGATTACAGAAGCAAAAATAATCATTAAATATCGCGAAGAGTTTATTGAAAAGATTAATTTGTTCTTTAAAGATCAGGTCAAAGCTATTTCTTTAGGTAAAGAAGAAGCTTTAATTAAATATAAGCCTTCTTGCACTGTTGAAGAAATAGAAAAAGAGTTTAGGAGCAAAGAAAAACTCGATTTAATAACTAAAACAACTAACAGTGGACCTCACAGAGACGACTTTGCAATACAATACAATGATTTAGAAAGCGAATTTGCTTCTCAAGGCCAACAAAAGACTTTTGCTTTGGGATTAAAGCTAGCTTTAATTGATATTTTGAAAGAAAAAAGCAATAAGATTATTGTAATGCTCGATGATGTGTTTGGTGAATTAGATATTAACAGGCAAAAACAAATAATTAAGATGATTGAAATGGATTATCAAATATTTATCACAACAACATCAATAAATCATTTAGATAGTGAAGTATTAAAGAGTAGTAATATCATAAAAATAGAAAGGTGTAGTGAATAATATGGCAGCAACAACAAAAAACAGCTATAGTGGTTCTAGTATACAGATCCTTGAAGGGTTAGAAGCCGTTAGAAAAAGACCAGGTATGTATATTGGTTCAACAGGACCAAGAGGACTACATCATTTAATTTGGGAAATAGTAGATAATTCTATAGATGAGGCTTTAGCAGGCTTCTGTACGCACATTGAAGTGTCTATTTTACCTAATAATGTTATTAGAGTACAGGACAATGGACGTGGTATTCCTGTTGACATTCAACCAAAGACAGGCGAATCTGCACTGGATGCCGTATTTACAATTCTTCATGCCGGTGGTAAATTCGACAGTAAGACTTATAAAGTGTCAGGTGGTTTGCATGGTGTTGGTGCTTCTGTAGTTAATGCATTAAGTGAATGGTTAAAAGTAACTGTCAAAAGAGATGGTAAAGTTTACGAACAAGACTATACTCGTGGTAAAAAGCATCATAAAGTTCAAGAAGTTGGTAAAAGCGAAGATGACGAAACAGGTTCTTGCGTAGAATTTAAGGCTGATGCAGAGATTTTCCAAGAAACAACAACTTATGATTATGAAACAATCAGATCACATCTTCAACAAAGTGCCTTTTTAAACAAGGGCTTAAGAATATCACTATCAGATACACGTGATCCTGATAAACATCATGAAGTTTCATACTGCTACGAAGGCGGTATTATTGAATATGTACAATATTTAAACAGAACTAAGACTCCAATTCATCCAGATGTAATCTATATGAGCAAAAAAGTGGATGATATTGAAGTTGAAATAGCTTTGCAATACACTGAAGATTATTCTGATAATGTTTATTCATTCATTAATAACATTCATACACCTGAAGGTGGAACACATGAAGAAGGTTTCAGAATAAGTTTAACCAGAGTGTTGAATAATTATGGAAAAGTAGCTAACATCTTTAAAAAAGATGAAGGTCTAACTGGTGAAGACGTTAGAGAAGGTCTAACTGCGATCATTAGTTGCCGTCATCCTGATCCTCAATTTGAAGGTCAAACAAAGATGAAGTTAGGTAATACTGAAGTAAGAAAGATAACAAGCCAAATTTTAGCTGATGGACTTGATACTTACTTAAAGGAAAATCCTAATAGCGCTAGAACAATTGTTGAAAAGAGCTTGCTTGCATCTCGTGCTAGACTTGCCGCAAAGAAAGCAAGAGAAGCTACACGTAGAAAGAGCCCACTTGAAACTTTAGGATTTGCTAGTAAACTAGCAGATTGTAGAAGTAAAGACCCTAGTAAATGTGAAATATACATAGTCGAGGGTGATAGTGCCGGTGGAAGTGCAAAACAAGGAAGAAACAACGAATATCAAGCAATCTTGCCTTTGAGAGGAAAAATCCTTAATGTTGAAAAAGCAAGATTAGATAGAATTTTAGGAAACAAAGAAATCATTTCAATGATTCAAGCTTTTGGAACTGGAATCAGTGATGACTTTAATATTGATAACGCAAGATATCACAAAATCGTAATCATGACCGATGCCGATGTCGATGGTGCTCATATTAGAACTCTATTATTAACGTTCTTCTATCGTTTTATGAGACCATTAATCGAAAAAGGATATGTTTACATTGCTCAACCTCCTCTATACAAGGTTGTTCAAGGTAAAAGAATTGAATATGCATATGGTGATGAAGAGTTACAAAAGATTTTAGATACAATGCCAAAGAATTCTAAGCCATCAATCCAAAGATATAAAGGATTAGGTGAAATGAATCCAGAACAACTTTGGGAAACAACTATGGATCCTAAAGTTAGAACTCTTCTTCAAGTAAATTTGAGTGACGCAATCGAAGCCGACTCTGTATTTAGTATGCTGATGGGTGATGATGTTGAGCCACGTAGAGAATTTATTGAAGAAAATGCTGTATATGTTGAAAATCTAGATATCTAGGAGGTGCAATATGCCAGACGATTTCGAAGAAAAAGAATTAGACGAAAAAGAAGAAACCGAAAACAGTGAAGAATATAGCGAAAAGAAGTCTAAAAAGCAAGAAAAGATAGATCAAGAAGCCGCCGAAGCTGGTTTTGGTGATAATGTTGCACTAGAAGAAATAAGTGATGCAGAGAACAATGTAGTTGATGGACACCATATGGGTGGTGTAAAAGAAATCGATTTAGCTAGTTCAATGCGTTCATCATTCCTAGATTATGCAATGAGTGTTATTGTTTCTCGTGCTCTACCTGATGTAAGGGACGGTATGAAGCCAGTTCATCGTAGAATATTATATGCAATGGATGAATTAGGAGTTGCTAGTGACAAGCCAACAAGAAAGAGTGCTCGTATTGTTGGGGACGTTATGGGTAAATATCACCCACATGGTGATGCTTCTATATATGATGCGATGGTAAGAATGGCTCAAGACTTTAGTTATCGCTATCCATTAGTTGATGGACAAGGTAACTTTGGCTCTATAGATGGTGATGGAGCAGCCGCAATGCGTTATACCGAAGCTAGAATGAGTAAAATCTCAATGGATATGCTTCGTGATATAGGAAAAGATACCGTTGATTTTGTTCCAAACTACGATGGAAGTGAAGATGAACCAGCAGTTTTACCTAGTAGATTTCCAAATATTTTATTAAATGGAGCTCAAGGTATCGCTGTAGGTATGGCCACAAACATTCCTCCACATAATCTTGGAGAAGTTGTTGATGGAATTGTAGCCTATTTACAAAACCCTGATATTTCAATTGAAGGTTTAATGAATTATATTAAGGGCCCTGATTTTCCAACTGGTGGATTTATCATGGGACTTTCTCAAGTAAGAAAAACTTACCTTACTGGTCAAGGAGCAATTACTTTAAGAGGTAAATGTGAGATTAAAGAGCGTGGAAGTAATGGTAAACACGAAATAATTATCACAGAAATCCCTTATCAAGTTGTAAAATCAAGACTAATCGAAAGAATTGCTGAAACAGTTCATGAGAAAATCATCGATGGAATCGTAGATTTGAGAGATGAATCAAACCATGATGGTATTAGAATTGTTGTTGAATTAAGAAAAGACGTTAGTCCTAACGTAATCCTAAACAATTTATACAAACACACTCAACTTCAAACAACATTTGGAGCTAGTATGCTTGCGATTGTTAAAGGACAACCTAAAGTACTTAACTTAAAAGAAATTATTGAGTGCTACGTTGAACATCAAATCGAAGTTATTACACGTAGAACAAAATATGATTTGAAGAAAGCTGAAGAAAGAGCCCATATTGTTGAAGGTTTATTAATCGCTTTAACAAATATCGATGAAGTAGTTCAATTAATTAAATCAAGCAAGACTACTGAAGAAGCAATTAATGGCTTAATGAACACATTTAATCTAACTGAAATTCAATCTAAAGCTATTTTGGATATGAGATTACAAAGATTAACTGGTTTAGAAGTTGAAAAACTTAAAGAAGAATTAGCTGCTTTACGCAAGAGTATTGCTGAATATAAGGAAATTTTAAGAAGTCCTCAAAGAAAGCAAGAGATTTTAATTAAAGAACTTACAGAAATTAAAGAAAAGTTCAACGACGAAAGACGTAGTGAAATCAGTTTGAGTGAAGATTTAGATATTGAAGATGCTGACTTGATTCCTGAAGAAGATGTAATTATCACTGTTACAAGAAAAGGCTATGTTAAGAGAATGACAGTTGACACTTATCGTGCTCAAAACAGAGGTGGCAAAGGTGTAACTGGAGCTAAGATGACTGATGATGATTATGTTGAAAAGGTATTATTCACTTCAAGTCATGATACTTTGCTATTCTTCTCAACATTTGGTAAGATTTATAAACTTAAAGCTTTCCAAATCCCAATGTCAAGTAGAATTGCTAGGGGCCTACCAATTGTTAACTTGCTCAAGTTTGAACAAGATGAGAAGCTTGCTGCAGTATTAAATGTTAATCCTAATGAAATGAAAGACGGATATTTCATCTTCGCAACACGTAAAGGTATTGTTAAAAAGACAGAATTTGGTGAATTTGCAAATATCAGAACAAATGGTATTAGAGCAATTTTACTAAACGAAGGTGATGAATTGTTTGAAGTTGGTGTAACTGATGGTGAAAAAGATATCATCTTAGGTGCTTCAAATGGTAAAGCAATACGTTTCAGTGAAAGCGACATTAGACCAATGGGTAGAATTTCAGCCGGTGTAAGAGGAATTCTTTTAAGCGAAGGCGAAAGAATGATTGGTATGGCTATCGTTAATACTGACGGTGATGAAATTATCATAGCTACTGAAAAAGGATATGGAAAGAGAACTAATGTTGATGCGTTCCGTGTTCAAGTAAGAGGTGGTAAAGGTGTTAAGGCATTAAATATTACTGCTAAGAATGGTAAGATGATAAGCTTACAAACAGTAATAGGAGATGAAGATTTAATGATTGTAACTGACAAAGGTATGATTATTAGAACTCATCTAGATCAAATCTTAACAGTTGGTCGTGATACTCAAGGTGTATGTATCATTAAATTAGTAGAAGGACATAGTGTTAGTAGTATTGCCATCGTTCCAAGAAGTATTGAGGAAGAAGATGAGGAAGATGAATACACAGAAGAATTCCAATTCGATGATGATTATACATTCCTTGATGAAGAAGAAGACGAATAAATATGTGGTGTAGTTTTCCTACACCACTTTTATTGACAAATAATAAAAATAAATATATAATAGTTAAAAGAAATAGACCTTATAAAGGATAAGTAAGATAGATAAACCTTTAGAGAGCAAATGGTTGGTGGAAATTTGTGTTATTATTTATCTGAAATCTACCTTTATGGTGAAGCTAATCACTTCCGGTTGCGCCCGTTATAGTGCTTAAAGAAAGTAGAAAGGTTTTTCTACTTTAAAATAGGGTGGCACCACGATTAATCGTCCCTTAAGAAAAGGGGCTTTTTTTATTTTAGGAGGGAAATATGATTGACATTAAGTTATTAAGAACTAATCCTGAGCTAGTTAAGGAAAACATTAAGAAGAAATTCCAAGATGAAAAACTACCTTTGGTAGATGAAGTTGTTGAACTAGACGAAAAAGTAAGAAAATTAAAAGCAGAAGGAGACGAGCTAAGAGCTTACAAAAACAAAGCATCTAGTATGATTGGTCAACTAATGCGAGAAAAAAAGATTGATGAAGCTAATAACATCAAGAAAGAATTAGCACTAATTCCAGAAAAGATTGACGCTAACGAAAAAGAAACAGCAGAAATAGAAGCAAGAATCAAACAAATAATGATGACTATTCCTAATATCATCGATCCAACTGTTCCAATTGGTAAAGATGATAGTGAGAATGTTGAATTAAAGAGATTCTTAGAGCCTAAGACTCCTAATTTTGAAGTGCCATATCATCTAGATATTATTGAAAAGTTAGGTGGAATTGATTTAGATAGTGCTAGAAGAGTTGCTGGTAACGGATTCTATTATCTAATTGGTGATATCGCTAGACTTCACTCAGCAGTTATAACTTATGCAAGAGACTTCATGATTGATAAAGGATTTACTTATTGTATTCCACCATTTATGATTAGAAGTGATGTTGTTACTGGAGTAATGAGCTTTGCTGAAATGGATGCTATGATGTATAAGATTGAAGGGGAAGACTTATATCTAATTGGTACAAGTGAACATTCAATGATTGGTAAATTTATTGGTCAATTTGTTGAAAAGAAAGATTTACCATATACTTTAACAAGTTATTCTCCTTGCTTTAGAAAAGAAAAAGGAGCTCATGGAATCGAAGAAAGAGGAATTTATCGTATTCATCAATTTGAAAAACAAGAAATGATTGTTGTTTGTGAACCCGAAGATTCTAAAGCATGGTTTGAAAAACTATATAGTTACACAGTAGAACTATTCACTAGTATGCAAATCCCTGTTAGAACATTAGAATGTTGTAGTGGTGATTTGGCAGATTTGAAGGTTAAGAGTATCGATGTAGAAGCATGGAGCCCTCGTCAACAAAAATATTTCGAAGTTGGTAGCTGCTCTAACTTAGGTGATGCTCAAGCAAGAAGACTAGGAATTAGAATTAAGGGCGAAAATGGTAATTATTATGCTCATACATTAAATAATACAGTTGTTGCTCCACCAAGAATGTTAATAGCATTGCTTGAGAATCATTTAAATGAAGATGGTAGTGTTAATATTCCTGAAGTCTTAAGACCATACATGGGTGGAAAAACTAAAATTGAAGTTAAGAAAGCAAGTTCTAAGTAATTAGAACTTTTTTCTAAAATTGACAAGGTTTAATATTTAGTTTATAATCATAATAAGAAAGGAGATGCAAGATGTATTTAAGTTTTATTGATGTTTTTGTAGTTGTTATAATCATATTGTTAGTACTAGTTGTTGCTTTTATTAGTTTTGCACTCCTTAGGACAACGTTTTATAAAAATCCTTACATTAAGGCAATAAGAAAACCTAATTTAAGTAGTGGTAAAGTAGATGAATACCAAAAATCACTTGAAACAATGCTTACTAATAGGCTTGATAAAGCGTTGCTTGATTTGTTCCCTAATGCAATGATTAAGGGAAAGTTAGTTTATTTTAAGAGTGGACTAATGTATATATATAGAAACAACGAAATAGATGCGATGAACATCTTAGTTGATGTTCCTCTTAAAAGTTTAGATCCTAACGAAGTAGAATTTGATAATCAATTCATTATAGGTAATAATACATATAGATCAAAAACAGAACTATACACTATAATGGATGCTATTGAAACAACTTTGCAAGATGATGGTGACTTAAAGCTCAACATTAGAGTGTTAATGTATGATAGAAGCCAAACAAATAACGAGATGATTACATATCTATTTGATAAAGGTATCAAATTTGATTTGATTATTGGTGAAGGTGGAAAGATTTTAGACCCTCTTTCAACAAACCTTCCTAGCTATTACTCATTCTTAGGTGTTGGTGTTAACGAAAAGGTTACTTATAAGTTTAAAACAAAGAAACAAGCAAAAGGAAATTTAAGACTATCAGCCTTCATTGGCGAGATGCTAAATGATAATTTGTTTAATCTTAAATCAAATAAAGAATTATTAAAGTTTGCTTTGTTTGTTGGAAAAGATATGTCTTTTGGTAATAGGTTCATTATTAATAATATATTATGGTTACCAAAAGTTGGTGAAAAACTAATTGATGATGAAATCAAGTTCATTAGTTCAGCTTGGAGAACATACTTTGTGTTTGATGAATTATATAGTAGTGAAGATGAATGCTACATTTATTGTGATTTTTATTTAGCTAATTCAGAAACGATTGATGATGTCAATTTAGCTATTTCAAAGCTTTTAACTAAATACGGAGTAGAATTTGAAGTCGTTTCATCAAGTGAAAAGACAAGAATAACAAATATCAGAAGTAGGAATTTCAAAAGATTCACTGATGTTGTTGATAGGACAATAACTGACACTTATTTCACACCATACATTATTAATAGTGATGTATCTGATAGAGATATCGAAAAGTTAGGACGTTGTGTAATTAGATTTTCTCCACTATACTATCCTAAAGAAGTGCTTGATGGAGAAAGTGAAAAGGAAATGGTAAGTTATACATCAATTGATAGAGCAATTAATTTCTATGAAGAACTGATTAAGGAGTTTTCTAAATATGATGGAAAGTACACAAAAGAGCAAATCTAGTATTATTTTCCTCGCTATATCAATTCTTTTAGCCATATGCTCATTAATTCCTTTTCATATTGTGTTTATTTATATTACGTTAATTATGTGTGCAATTTATGATACTTTTCTAATTATATATAGAAAGAAAGAAAAAACGAATATGAATTTAGCATCCATATTCGTAGTGTCAGTTGCTTTAATTAATGCAATTACTTTTATGATTTATATTTTGAATGTTTAAAAATGCTTTAGATTTCTCTAAAGCATTTTTTTATAGACAGTTTTTAGAAACTGTTAACTCTTTATCTTCGATTCGTTTGTATAGTACTTCTTTTGGAACAGGTTTACCAAACAAGTAACCTTGAAGACGCCCACAGCCAACCTTATTTAAGAAGTCAGCTTCTTCCATTGTTTCAACACCCTCTGTTAGGGTTAGCATATCGATTCTAGTAGCCATTTGAATAATACAATCGATTAGTATTTTAGATTTTTCGCTTTTATCAAGGTTAGATAAGAATTTCATGTCAATCTTAATAACATCGAAGGAGTAATCTTTTAATACGTTTAATGAAGAGTAGCCACTTCCAAAGTCATCTAACCAAATAGAGTAACCTAGGTCTTTGAGTTGGCTGATAGCAACACTTAAAAGATCAAAACTATCAATTAAGGCACTTTCAGTTACTTCAACATGAATAAGTTCTTTTGGAATGTTATACTTTTGGACGATTGTTTCAAGTTCATTAACCGCATCCATTAATTCAAAGTCTAGTCTTGAGAAGTTAATTGATACTGGGAACACAGGTTTATTACTATCTAACCCAGCACGTAAGTCTTGGCACACTCTTTCAATAATACATCTATCTAATTTGTGAATTAAACTATATTCTTCTAAAACAGGAATGAATTCATTTGGATATAATTGACCATATGTTGGGTCAATCCACCTTGCTAAGGCTTCACAACCGCATATTTCTTTATCTTTACTCCAAACAACAACTTGATAATATGGAGTAATCCAACCATTTGCTACTGCATTATCAATATTATTAAGAATATAAAGACGTTTATGATATTCTTCATGCATCTTCTTATCATATTCTAAATAAATCTTTTCAAGATTTTTCTTGATTCGCTCTGCAGCGTATCTTGCTCTATCAATACATTTTCTAGGATCCTCGGTATTGCTTTGTGGAGAGTAGCCACCACCATGAATACTAAGAAGGATCTCTTCATCTAAACTTTTTACTTTTTCTTTTAATACATTTAACTTTTCTTCAATATTTTCTTTACTTGTTAATACTAAATAGTGGTCATCGGCTTGCCTAGAGATTAATACTTCTCTATCTTTAGTATCAAACACTTCAGTTAAGAATTTTCCAACACTAACTAAGAATTTATTACCGGCTTCAAATCCTCTTTGATCATTGAATGATTTGAAATTGTAGATATCTAGGAATAAGAATACATCGTTTGATATATCGTTAGATGTTTCAATTACTTCTTTAGCACGTTCTGTAAAGTAGTTGTAGTTTAATAGTCCTGTTAGGCTATCGTTCATTAAACTTATTTCTAAAGCGTGAGTCTTTTTAGCTTCGTTAAGTCTTCCGTGATAGATTGCAAAACAGATTGTTATTAGTGATACAAGGAATGTAACATAGTTTACAGAGTCACCTGATATAACACCATCAACAGGAGCAAATGATTTGCCTCCTTCAAATGTTGTTAGAATCAAGTAGAAGCCATAGAAACTTGATAGCAAGATTAACATTGAAATATAAGGTCTATAAATTAGTAAGCATCCAACATAAAGAATCATTGTTAGATAGCAGATGATTTCTTTGTCCTGCATAAAGTCACTATAGGATACATAGAAACCAAAATCTAGACAGATGATTGTAAATGAAGCGATAATTACATGTTCTAATAAATTAATAGATTTATTTTTATAATACTTAAATATAGAATATATTATAATAGAAACACCAATAACACCTGTTAGAACGTACAGCATTACCATAAGGAAGTTCATGATGAATGCTTGCTGTTCTAAGATGCCTGCAGCTGCATTAACTTTAGTAAAGTTTTCTATAAATATAACAAAGGAATAAAGGAAGCACAAAGCACCAGAAACCATCAAAGTGATAAATGCAGGTTTAGATATTTTCTTTCTCTTCTTAGTAAAGAAGATGCAAAATATCATTAGACCCAATCCGATTAAAAGAAATAGCCAGTATTTAGAGGTGTATTTAACCATCATATCAAATAATGGCTGACCCTCTTTTACTTTAACGATAACTCTTTTTTTGATTTGCCTTATAAGCATCCAAACTTCTAGCCCCATTACAATGAATCCCATATAAATAGAAGCTCGCTTGTTTGATTCGTGAAGGTAATCTTTTTCATTTGGCGTTAGTTTTTCAAAGCCAAACAAATGTGAAAGAAATCTCAATGCTTTAACCATATTATTATCACCTCGTAACATAATCTACTATTTTATTTTATCACAAGGAAAATAAAAAATGAATATTATTTTTGAAATGAGCGATAGTTGTGATATAATATAATATTAAAAATAAGGAGAAGTAAAAATGTATAACACAATATTAAAAAAGATAAGAGAGGCAAAGACGATTATAATCCACAGACATTCTCGTCCTGATGGAGATGCACTTGGTTCTCAGATAGGATTAAAGGAAGCTATTAAGGCGACTTTCCCTAATAAGAAAGTATATGCCGTTGGTGACATGGTTCCAAGATATGCTTTTATGGGAGAGATGGATGAAGTTGATGACGCTGAATATAAAGGAGCTTTGGTCTTTATTCTAGATAGTGGAGAACTAGCAATTGTTAATGATGAAAGATATAAATTAGGATCTTATATTATTAAGATAGATCATCATATTGTTAAAGAAGAATTTGGTAATTTAGAAATTGTTGACACATCTTTTGAAAGTTGTGCTGGACTAATTGCTTTTATAATTGATAGAATTCATCTAAGATTAACTGATTATGGAGCAAAGATGTTATTTACAGGAATTGTTACAGATAGTGGACGTTTTAGATACGATTCAACAACTTCTCGTACTTTTGAAATTGCATCTAGACTTATGAAATATAATATTGATACAAATGAAATCTATAATAATTTATATTTAGATACTCTAGATATGGTTTTACTTCGTGCTAAGTTCACTTTAAAGTTTAAACTAACAGAAGAAAATGTAGCATACATCGTCACAACAAAAGATGAACTAGAAGATTATGGAGTAGATTTGTTTTCAGTGAGTCGTACAATGGTTAATACTATGGGTGGTATTAAAGGAATTGATATTTGGGCAAACTTTACTGAAGATGTTGATGGAAAAGTATATTGTGAAATAAGATCAAGCAAATATAATATCAATCCGATTGCGGAAAAGTATGGTGGTGGCGGTCACAAGTCAGCTAGCGGTTGTTGCGTTGATAGCCTAGATACTGCTTATAAACTACTTGAGGATTTGAATAATCTTATAAAGGAGGAACAAAATGGATAATCTATCACTAAAAAAAGATATCTTAGCAAAAATTAAAGAATACGATAGTATTATCATTGCTAGACATTCTCGCCCTGATGGTGATTGTATTGGCTCTAGCCTAGGCTTAAGAGATATTTTAAGAACATCTTTCCCAGAAAAAAAGATTTATTCAATCGGTAAAGATAGTGCTAGTTATTTAGATTTTATTGGTAAAGAAGACGATGAGGTAAGTGAAGATATCTATAAGGATTCATTAATGATAATTGTAGATACATCAGTGATGGATCGAATTGATAATAGCAATTATAAGATAGCTAAAGAAACAATCAAGATTGATCATCACATCAACGTTGAGCCATATGGAGATATTTGCTATGTTCGAGATGACTTACCTGCCGCATGTGCTATTATTTGTGATTTCTATAAGACATTTAGTGATGAATTAAAGATGACTAAAGACGGAGCTACAGCTTTGTTTTGTGGAATGGTGACTGATACTGGTAGATTTAGGTATCGTGGAATGACAAAAGAAGTTTATGAGCTTGTTGGAATGTTGGTTGATTTTGGTATTGATACTGAATATGTATTCTCTAACCTTTATATTAAAGATAGTGGCGTACTAAAACTTGAAGGATGGTTACTTAACCATTATAAGGAAACACCTAATGGAGTTGCCTATATTTATATAACTAAAAAGATTATCAAGAAATTCAAATTAACATATGAAGAAGCATCTTCTTTGATTAATAGTCTTGATTCAATAAAAGGAGACCTGATTTGGATTGCTTTCATCGATTATGAAGCATCAATTAGAGTTAGATTAAGATCAAGATATGTTCCTTGCGTAAGTGTTGGTCAAAAATATCGTGGTGGAGGTCACGCTAACGCTTGTGGAGCAACTGTATATAACAAGAAAGAGATTAATGCATTACTTAATGATGCAGATAAAGTTGTAAAAGAGTATAAAGAAAACAATGAGGGTTGGCTATGAGAATCCTTGTAGCTAATGATGATGGAATAAACGCACCTGGATTAGAAGCGCTAGTTGAATTTGCTAAAACATTAGGTGAAGTAATGGTTGTAGCACCAAAGGAAGAGCAAAGCGCCAAAAGTCAATCAATAAATGTTAGAAGCGGCTTTTCTGTAGAAAGAAGTAACAAGTTTAGTGGAGTTGAAAGTTATGTAATAGATTCTACTCCAAGCGACTGCGTTAGATTTGCTATATATTATTTAAAATATGACTTTGATGTTTTGTTTACTGGATTAAATAGAGGATATAATAGTGGAGAAGATATCTTGTATTCAGGTACAGTAGCATCTGCTAGTGAAGGGGCTTTAGTAAATAAACCTTCTATCGCCTTTTCAACAAGCCCCAAAACTTTTGAGGGCAAGGCTTATTTAAAAGATGCTTATGAATATATAGAAAAGAACGAGCTTCTTAAAAAACACAACTTTTGGAATGTTAATATTCCACCATCACCTAAAGGCATTAAAATAACAAGGCAAGGGCTTACTTGCTTTGATACATATTTTGAAAAGCGTGGCGGGCTATATTATCAACTAGGTGATCCTCATTTTGAAAATGATTCTAACGTAGATTCTGATACAAAGGCGATTCACGACGGGTATATTTCAATTACTCCACTGACAAATGATAGAACTATGTATTTTAAGAAATAAACTCTTTACAAAAAGAAGAAAATAATGTAAAATTAGTAATAGTCTTGGAGGATAAATATGAACGAAAAGAAAGATTCTTTTGTAGAAATAGCATTAAAGGAAATGCTTAAAAAGAAAAAACCTCAAACAATCGAAAAACTATGTAAAAAGATTTTTGAAGAATATGGAGTAGAACCTACTAACGAAGCTATTAGCCAATTCCAAATTGACTTTATGCTTAGTGGCTATTTCATTTATTGTGGAGAGGATGACAATGGTCATAAGCTATGGAATCTTAAAAATCGTGAGCAATCTAGTTTGTTAGATAAAGAAGGCGGACATCTTGAAGATATATTTGAAGATGATGAAGATGCAATTAATGCTGAACTTAAGCCTGAAGACTTATTTGATGAATCTGAACTTGATAAAGATACTGCTCATGATGATAGAGAAGATGAAGAAGAGGAAGAAACAGAAGAGACTGACGATATAGAAGAAGAATTAAACTCTGCTGGATATGCTGATGATGAGGAAGAGATCAAGTCAACTCATGAAATTGATGAGGATGAAGACCTTCCTGAAGATAACTATGACGACGATGATGAATTATAAAAAGAAAGTGCAAATTTATGTTGCACTTTTTTTCTTGTAATAGTAAAAAAATAGTGATAAAATATATATGCAAGGGTTTACATTTTATAACCTATACATTTATCTTTAATATATTAAGGAGGAAAGATATGAAAAAATGGTTTTCGTTCGTTTTAGTATTGGTACTTACTTTAGTACTAATTGGATGTGGTGGTGGAGAAACAGAAAAACCAGATGACACTCCAAAACCAGATGACAAAACTCCAACTACTGAAGTAAAGCCTACTAAGATTGAAATTAGTGGACAAAAAGAAGAAATTGAAATTGGTGAAGACTTTACTATTACTGTAAAAGTTACACCTGATAATGCTACTGACAAAAAAGTAAGATATTCAACTAGTAGCAGTGCAATTGCTACAATTAAAGAAGGTAAGGTAACTGGTATCAGTGCTGGTACAGCTACAATCACAGTAACAGCAAATGCAGACAAGAATGTTAAAGCTGAATTTACTGTAACTGTTAAAGCCGGTGAAGAAGAAACTCCACCAGAACCTGTTATTATCCCTCCAACTTCAATTGCAATTACTGGTAAAACACAAGTTGAACAAGGAAAGAATATCAACTTAGCTATTACTGCTGAACCTGAAGGTGCTAAGAAAGATGTTACTTGGGTAAGTAGTGATGAATCAATTCTTACTGTTAACAATGGTGTTGTAAAAGGTATCGCATTAGGTAAAGCAACTGTAACAGCTACTTCTACTTTAGATCCTACTGTTCAAGCATCATACGAAATCGAAGTTATTGAAGCTGTTGAAATTGTAACTAAGAAACCTGAAAGCGTTGAAGTATTCGCATCTGAAACTGAAATCTATGAAGGTTCTACATTACAATTAATCGCAACTGTTTATCCTAATGAAGCAGTTCAAAACGTTACTTGGGAATCAACTAAGCCTGAAGTAGCTACAATCGATGATAAAGGTAAAGTTACTGCTATCACTGAAGGTACTACTTACATTATCGCTTATTCTCAAGTTGATTCAACAATCAAGAGTAGCCGTGTAAAGATTAAAGTATTACATGATGAAACTGCAGGTATTCCAAAACCTGACTTCCAAGCATACAATGTAATCTTTATGCACAATACTCCGTTAGACCCAACTGGTGAAAACTATTCAAGTATTTCTAAATTGTTTGAACAACAAGCATGGGCTGAAATTCAAAGTGAATATAACTGCATTCTTATCGACGAATCATTCCCAACAGATGCTTCTTGGGGACCTGCTCGTTATAGATGGATTAATGAACAAGCAGCCGTAGGACAAGCAATGGCGGACTTCTACCAAGTTCCTATTGGATGGCTAGGTAGTATGGTTACTGGTAATGCTATCGTTCCTGTTGATTCATTCTATGCTAAATGGGGTAAGAGCCAAATGGCTTCTATCCAAAAAGTTGGTTCAACTATTCAAGGTAAATTATATGGTGTAAGTGAAGGTGCTGACATTACTAAAGTTTATGCTGACTTAGGTATTTACTTCAATGTTGGTATGCTTGAAAAATATAAGATTCAAAATCCTGCTGAATTATTCAATAAGGGTGAATGGAATTATTCTCAATTTACTCAATGGGTAGAATCAGCACAAGCATTACTTCCAAGTGGAGTTAAAGTTCTATCAGGACATCCATATTATTATTGGATTGGTATGGTTTCTGCTGCAGGTACTAAGATTAGTGATACTGTAAAAGTACAAATCAATCTATTTGATGATGTTCCAATTAGAGCTGCTGAATTACTAAGAACACTTAACTTAAGTGGAACAATGACTGGTGTCAGCGAATGGATGGAAAGTAGTGGTGCATTCTTCGATCAAACTGCTCTTTGCTCAACTGGTTGGTTGTGGTTCTGTAAAGGATCAAGCCGTTGGCCAAGTGATATTTGGGGTGAAGATAGTAGATTCGGTTATGTTCCATTCCCATGGCCAGACAATCTAGAAAAAGGTGCTACACGTGTTAAAGTTGGTACTGACGAAGTTGTTTGGACAATTGCTGCACAACGTGAACGTCCTACATACGTTACAGATGAAGACTTATATCGTATGTTAGTTGATTACTTCTATCGTACTAAGAAATATCAACAAGAAGACCCTACATTTGATGCAGAAGCAATCAAACGTGGAACTCTTGAAAAGAAGCTTGACGATGAAGAATCAATTGAAGCTATGTTATACTTCACATTTGATAAGACTGTAGTTGACTTAACAGACGCAATCTATGACTCAATTAGTGGATGTCCATTCACTTCTAACTTAGGTTCAATTGTTAATAGTGGAGCTGACTACATGCAAACTCAAATGGAGGACTATGAAATCTTCGAAAATAAATTCTTAGCTCTATATGGTTTAGGAGCATAAGGATAATGCAAAATGACATGTGCAAGTCACATGTCATTTTTTTTATATTTATTTTTTGTGAAGGTATTGACTTTTAATATAAGTGGATTATAATATAATTAGCACTCGGAGTGTGTGAGTGCTAATTTATAGAAAGAGGTGAGATTATGGAAATGCAAGATTATAGTCAAGACAAGGACATTCTTCAAAAATTCGGTCGTGATATTGTTGAAGAAGTAAAGAAGGGCAAGATTGACCCTGTTATTGGTCGTGATGAAGAAATACGTCGTATTATTCAGATTTTGGCTAGAAAGACAAAGAACAATGTCGTTTTGATTGGTGAACCTGGTGTTGGTAAAACTGCAATAATCGAAGGACTTGCTTGTCGTATTGTAAAAGATGATGTTCCTCTAACACTTAAAAACAAAACTATTTATGAACTAGATATGGGTGCACTAGTAGCTGGTGCTAAGTTTAGGGGAGAATTTGAGGAAAGACTTAAAGCTGTCCTAAATAAAATCAAGGAAAGCGAAGGTCGTATCATTCTATTTATTGATGAGATTCACTTGATCGTTGGTGCTGGTAAAGCTGATGGAGCCTTAGATGCTGGTAATATGTTAAAACCAATGCTAGCTAGGGGTGAAATTGATTGTATAGGTGCTACTACTTTAAATGAATATAGAATGTATATCGAAAAAGATAGAGCCTTAGAGCGTCGTTTCCAACAAGTTCTAGTTAAGGAACCAACTGTCGAAGATACTATCAGTATCTTAAGGGGACTAAAAGAAAGATTTGAATCACATCATGGTGTTAAAATCACTGATGGTGCTATTGTAAATGCGGCTGTTTTATCTAATAGGTATTTAACTGATAGGTTTTTGCCTGATAAAGCAATCGACTTAATTGATGAGGCTTGTTCTTCAATTCGAGTTGAAATTGACTCAATGCCAACAGAACTTGATGAAGTAACACGTAAGATTAGGCAACTTGAAATTGAGAAAGTAGCATTACTTAAAGAAAAGGATGCCGCAAGTAAAGAGCGTCTAGTTAAACTTGAAGAAGAACTTGCTGATTTAAAGACAAAAGAAACAAACCTTACAGAACAGTGGAAAGAAGAAAAGAACACTATTAATGAAGCCAAAGACATTAAGAAGAGGCTTGAAACATTGAAGTTTAATCTTGATCAAGCATTTAATAGTGGTGATTACAAGAGAGCTAGTGAGTTAAAGTATAAAGAAATTCCAGAACTAGAAAAGAAACTCGAAGTATTAGAAGCCAAAGAAAAGAAAGATAATTTGATATCTGAAGTTGTAACTGAGGATATGATTGCGAAAATCATATCAAAGAGCACTAATATTCCTATTTCAAAGATTATGAAAGGTGATAGAGAGAAAGTTTTGAACCTTGCAGATACTTTGAAGTTAAGAGTAATTGGTCAAGATGAAGCAATCAATCTAGTAAGTGATGCTATCATTCGTCAAAGAGCAGGTATTAAAGATCAAAATAGACCAATCGGATCATTCTTGTTCTTAGGACCTACCGGTGTTGGTAAAACTGAAGTAGCTAAAAGCTTAGCTGAAGCACTATTTGATTCAGAGAATAATATTATAAGATTAGATATGAGCGAGTATATGGAAAAGTTTAGCGTTTCTCGTTTGATTGGTGCTCCTCCAGGATATGTTGGATATGAAGAAGGCGGACAATTAACCGAAAAAGTTAGACGTAATCCTTACTCAATTGTCTTATTTGATGAAATTGAGAAAGCTCACAGTGATGTCTTTAACATTTTGCTTCAAATTCTAGATGATGGTAGACTTACAGACTCTCAAGGACGTGTTGTAGATTTTAAGAATACAATCATTATTATGACATCTAATTTGGGTAGTGAGTTACTTCTAAATGGTGAGGTTGATAAGGCTCATGAATTATTAAAGAATTCATTTAGACCAGAATTCTTAAATCGTATTGATGAGATTATTACATTCAAACCACTTGATAAAGACACACAACTTAAGATTGTTACTAAGATGCTTAAGATTTTACAAAATCGTCTTAAAGAAGAACACTATAATGTTGAATTTAGCGATAGATGTAAAGAACAAATCATTAATGTTAGTTTCTCATTTGAATATGGTGCTCGTCCAATTAAGAGATTTATTCAAAGAGAAATTGAAACTATTCTAGCTAAGGCTATTATCGAAGAAAAGATTTTACCTAATGTAAGATATATCGTTGATGTAGCTGGTGATAACTTTGTAATAACAGAGAAAAGGGATTAATCTTAAAAGGGTTATCCCTTCTTTTTATTTATATATAGAAAAAGAAATCAATTTGATGTATAATATCATGTGTATAAAACTAATGGAGGTTCATATGATTCTAGATGGAAAGAAAATGGCAGAAACAATTACCGGTATTACTAAAGAAGAAATAGAAAAGAATAATTATAAGATTACTCTTGCTCTTATTTTGGTTGGGGAAAACCCTGCAAGTGAAATCTATGTTAGAAATAAAAATATAGCTTGTCAAAAAGTAGGAATTGAAGTAAAGAACTATAGATTAAGTGAGGATACTGAAGAAAGTGAATTATTAAAGATCATTGATGAATGTAATAAAGATGCTAGCATCAACGGAATCTTAGTACAAATGCCACTTCCTCGTCATATGGATGAAGAAAAAGTAATTAATACAATTGATCCTAATAAAGATGTTGACGGATTAACAGTTGTAAATCAAGGTAAACTTATGGGAGGCTTACCAACAATCCCATCTGCAACACCAAAAGGAGTTATTACATTATTAAAGAGAAATAATATTGAGATTGAAGGAAAACACGTTGTTATTGTTGGTAGAAGCATATTAGTTGGTAAACCACTTGCTTTACTATTCTTACAAAACAATGCAACTGTCACTATTTGTCACTCAAGGACTAAGAACTTAAAAGAGATGACAAAACAAGCTGATATAATGGTTGCCGCAATCGGAAAACCTAAATTTTTTACTGCTGATATGATTAAAGAAGGCGCAGTCGTTGTTGATGTTGGTATTAATAGAGTAGATGGTCACATCTGTGGTGATGTTGATTTTGATGAAGTAAGCAAAATTGCGTCCTTCATTACCCCTGTTCCAAAAGGAGTTGGGCCAATGACTATAGCTTCACTTTTAGAAAATATTGTAGATTGTTATAAAATGCAAAACAAATAGGAGAAAAAAATGAAATTAATTGTAGGACTAGGCAATCCTGGTTTAAAATATAGAAAGACAAGACATAATGTGGGATTTATGTTTAATGATGACTTAGTAAAATCATTAAAAGTAAAGTTCTCACTAAATAAACAACTCAAATCAATGATTGCTGAAGCTACAATTGAGGGTGAAAAAGTAATAATCATTGAGCCTCAAACCTATATGAACCTCAGTGGAGAAGCGGTTGAGGCAGTTATGAATTATTATAAAATCGATGTGAGTGATGTTTTAGTAATCTATGATGACTTAGATTTACCTGTTGGTAAAGTTAGAATTAGACCTAATGGATCTAGTGGTGGTCATAACGGAATGAAAAATATCATTGAACACTTAAAAACAAGTGATATAAAGAGAGTTAGAATAGGTATTGGAAGTAGTGATGAAAACGGAACTATCGATTATGTTTTAGGTAGATTTAGTAAAGATGATGCAATAAGCATCTCTATTGCCACAGCTAAAGCGCAAGATATGGTTAAGTCTTTCATTGCTGAAACCTTTGATAACTTTATGAGTAGGTATAATGGATGATAGATGTATTAGAATTATTTAAGAAAAACAAAACAATTAGCGAGGTTCTAAGTTCCATCAACAAAGATAATTATTCATATTTTGTTAATGGAGTGACTGAGAACCACCAATATTTACTGACATATGCCACTTACATCCAAAGTGGCGGTTTTGTCGTTTATCTTGCTAGTAATGTTTATAAAGCAAACTTAGCATACGAAGCGTTCTGCCATCTTGCAGGATATGAAAATGTCAATCTTTATTTGACAGATGAAATATTATCAAGTGAACTTGTTGCTGTAAGTGGTCAATTTAAGAAAGAAAGAATCAACACTATTAAAAGTATCGTTAATAATACACCTAAAATCATTGTTACTCATGTTTTAGGAGCATTAAGACCATGTCTATTTAAAGATGAGTTTGTTAAAAACATAATTAAGATAAAGAAAAATGATGTTATTAATGTTACAGAATTTATAAAAAAGCTAATCTACCTAGGTTATAAGAAAGTAGCAATTACTGAAAGTGAAGGAGAATTTAGCGTTAGAGGCGAAGTTATTGATGTCTATGGGGTTTGCTTAGATAAGCCGGTTAGAATCAATCTATTTGATGATGAGATAGAAAAGATTAGATATTTTAATATAGAAACACAAAGAACTATTGAAGAAATAAGTGAAGTAGAGATTTTACCATTTAATGAAATAGTACTAAGTGAAAAGCAAATTGCTGATTTTTGTAATAGTGTAGAAAAGTTTAGTGATAATAAAATAATAAGTAGAGATATAAATGATATTAAAAACTACGAAAACATGGATAGAATGACTAAATATCTTGGTATGATATTTGGTAATGTTGGTAGTATCTTAGATTATTTAGATGATAAAGTAATTGTTTATGATGATATAAACCGTTTAAATAAAGCAAATGATCAAATAGATAGTGATTTAGCTAATTATTTGATGGATGCAAATCTACCTAAAGGCTTAAATTTAACTTTTAATCTTGACTATTTTTCTATATTTGCACTTAAAGATAAACAAATATTTTGTAGCGAGTTTAAAAGTGGCTTAAAAGATATTAAACTCGATAAGGTGTTTGATGTTAGAGGGTTCTCTGTTATTACATATGATACTGACTTAAGATTACTTTATACTGAACTAAAGGATAAGAGTGCAAAAACTTATGTAATAGCTTTTTCTTCTAAAGAAAAAGAAAACTTAATTATAGAATTATTAAAAGAAAACGGAATTAGCATCAATAAATGTAAAAAGACTAATGATGTAAAAGAAAAAGAAGTCAATATTATGGAAATAGCTAATGCTATAAGTTTTGCTTTCTATGATGAGTTAGAAGTAATAACCGAAAAAGAGCTATTCCCTAAATTAAAAAAGACTTTTGCTAAGTATCGTAGTGATGATGAGAAAACAATCCTTGAATCAAGAGATGATTTGGTTGTTGGGGACTACGTTGTTCACTATGATTATGGTATTGGAAAGTATTTAGGAATTGAAACTATCGAACTAAATAATATTAAAAACGATTATTTAGTTATTCAATATGAGAACATGCCTCTTTATGTTCCTGTTGAGAAGTTTAATTTGCTTGAAAAATATCAAGCAAGTGAAGGTGTCACACCTAAATTAACTAGAATTGGTAATAAAGAGTGGGAAAAGAAAAAGAACAAAATCAAAGAAAAGGTTGAAAGCATTGCTAAAGACCTAATTGATTTACAAGTTGAAAGGGAATCACAGAAAGGATTTATTTATCAAAAAGATTCTGAGTTCCAAAAGATCTTTGAAGATGATTTTGAGTTTGAAGAAACAAAAGATCAAACTAGAATTATTAATGAAGTAAAAGACGAAATGGAAAGAGGATTAGTAATTGACAGACTTATTTGTGGAGACGTTGGGTTTGGTAAGACAGAAATTGCGATGCGTGCTGCTTTTAAAACGGTATATAGTGGTAAACAAGTTGCATACCTCGCTCCAACAACAATCCTTACAAGGCAACATTACTATACATTTAAAGAAAGATTTGAGAAGTTCGGTATTAGAGTAGAGTTATTAAATAGATTAATAACAGAAAAAGAACAAAACAAGATAATCAAAGACTTAAAAGAAGGATTAGTTGATGTTGTTATAGGAACTCATAGATTATTAAGTAGTGATGTTAGATTTAAAGATTTAGGTTTACTAATAATAGATGAGGAACAGAGGTTTGGAGTTGTTCATAAAGAAGCAATAAAGCGTTTAAAAGCGAATATTAATGTTTTAACTTTGTCAGCTACCCCAATTCCAAGAACTTTACAGATGGCTGTTATGGGAGTTAGACAATTAAGTTTAATTGAAACTCCGCCACTTGATCGTCATCCTATTCAAACTTATGTCTTAGAATACAATGATTCGGTTATTAAAGAAGCAATTTACCGTGAGCTTGGTAGAGGTGGACAAGTATTCTATTTACATAATAGAATTAGCGATATTGAAATAGTATATAGAAAGCTTCATAGATTAGTGCCTGAAGCTAGAATTTGTGTTGGGCATGGTAGAATGACAAAAGATGAGTTAGAAGATACTATTCAATCATTCATTGATAGAGAATATGATGTCCTTCTTTGTACAACAATCATTGAAACAGGAATCGATATACCAAATAGTAACACTTTAATTATTGATGAAGCTGATAGATTAGGTCTTGCTCAACTTTATCAAATAAGAGGTAGAGTTGGTAGAAGTGATAAGATAGCATACGCATATTTAACTTATAGAACCAATAAAGTCTTATCTCAAAACGAAGCTAAGAGGTTAAGTGCTATTAAAGAATATACTACGCTAGGTAGCGGATATAAAATAGCAATGCGTGACCTAGCTATTAGAGGTTGTGGAGATATTCTAGGGAAAGAGCAATCAGGATATATCGATACAATCGGACTTGATATGTATATGAAGTTACTTGATGAAGCAATTAGCGAAAGAAAAGGCAAGATTAAAGAAGTTGAACCAACTTATGTTGTTGATATATCAAAGCACGTAAGCAAAGACTATGTCAGTGATGATACAATTAGAATTGAGATTCATAAAGAAATAAGTAGAATTGATTCTGAAACCAAGAAAAAAGAACTAATCGAATCATTTACTGATAGGTTTGGCAAGTTAAGTGAAACCATTTTAACTTACATTGAAGAAAAATATATGGAATCTCTATTTAAAAAGTTTAAGATTAAGAGTATACTAGAGAATAAGTATATGGTATCAGTGATTATTCCTGATGAAGCACTTAAGATTTATAGTCCAAAAGATTTGTTTTTAGCTTCAACAAACATTTCAAAAGAGTTTTCTTTTGATTATAAGAATAATCAATTAGTTGTAAAACTAACAAAAGAAGCTAATAGTAAAGACTGGATTTATAAATTTACTAAATTGTTAAGTAGTGTAGGTGAAAAAGATGTTTAGAAAATTACATGGTGTAGGTAATGACTTTATAATTGGTAGATACGTTGAGGGTGTTAATTACGAAGATTTAAGTAAAAAGATTTGTGATAGACACACAGGAATTGGTGCTGACGGGCTTTTGCTTATGAAAATGAAAGGTAATTTACCTTATATGGTCTTCTATAATAGTGATGGAAGCTTAGCTCCTATGTGTGGTAATGGGATTAGATGCTTCTCTTATTACTTGATTTTAGAAGGAGTTGTAAGTGGAAAGAACTTTGATGTAGATACATTAAGTGGAATTATGCACGTTGAAGTGACAAACGATAATCCATTTATGTGTAAAGTGTGCTTAGGAAAAGCTGACTTTAGTAGCAAGAAACTTGACTTAGATACAAAACTAGATACTTTTTTAGATCAAAAGATTAAGTTATCTAGCGGAAAAGAAATTGAAGTAAGTGCTATTTATATGACTACACACCACTTGGTTGTGATTGTAGATGATTTAGAAGAAGCAATTAACAGCGGAATGGCTCAAGAGATTCAAAAGAATAAAGTATTTACTAAAGGTATTAATGTAAACCTAGTTCAAGTGATTGATAGAGATAATGTAACAATGAAGACATACGAACGAGGTGCGGGATGGACTCTAGCTTGTGGAACAGGAGCAAGTAGTGCCTACGTTATATTGAAGAAAAAAGGTCTAATTAATAATGAGATAACTATCAACCTAGAGAAAGGCAAATTAAAAATATCATCAATAGATGATGACATTTATATGGAAGGACCTGCAGTTGAAGTTGCAAGTGAAATTGTATTTAATGACTAATTAGAGTATAATGGTGGTAGTATGAAGGTTGAATATAGAGGAAAAACATATAAAGAAACAGAATTCGAGAATAGAGTTTGTAATTTCATTAAAGTGAATGATACTTATACTCTACCTCAATTTGATAATGAGCTAACAAAAGAGCAAATAGAAGATATCTATTTATCTAACATTAAAAGAAACACCGCTCTATATATGGTTTTACCAGCAACCTTCTTTGGAGCTTTAGTTAGTATTATTTGTTTACTATTGGTGCTATTTAAGGACTATCTACATATTAACGTTTTTGTGTTCTTTATATTTATTGCTTCATTATTCTTGTTCTTTAGTTTATATAAAATGATTAGAATAATAAGAAAAGACAAATGTTATGTATCTAGTACTGCAAGAGGGAATAGATATAATATGATAACAAACGAAGAGCACAACAAAATCCTAGATTTTATCAGAGGTAATTAAATGAAAAAAGTTGTTTTATTAATATTGTCTATAATTATTAGTTCATTCCTTGTTGGCTGTGGAAGCAGTGACATGAAAGGAATCAAGAACTTAACTCAACAACAAATCTACGAACAAAAGGAAGATAAATATTATATTTTCTTTTATCGTGAAGGATGTAGCGGCTGTGAGGATACTAAGCCATATATCTTAGCTTATATCAAAGCCCTAAAGAGTGGAGACTATGATGGAGCAAGGCAAATTTATGGAGTAAACTTGTCAGATGAGAAAAATTACACAATGTATGTTTCTAATAAAGAAGCTGGTGGACAAGGAACCGATGGTAGATTCTGGGTTGATGGCGTCACTAATTGGAGTGAACTTAAGATTGGGTCTACTCCTTCTCTAATTACTGTATATTTAAAAGATGGTGTTAAAACTACTCAGTATGCTGGACAAGGAAAAGATAAGATTGTTGAAATATTGAATACACAACTTGTGACATATAAAAAATAGGTCTTAAAGACCTATTTTATTTTACTCATTAATTCTTTAAAATGAGTTAGTATTTGATTTCCTTCATTTTTATATACTTCTACAATCTCGTGGTTTTTAACTAGAACTACTCTAGGGTAGTAACCTAATTTTATTTCTTCGTAACTCTTTGCCCCAACAAAGAATTCAGGATCACCAAAATATTTAAATCTATTGTTCATTGATCTATGAACAGCATAGATTGGATAGTTCTCACCATTATCATAGATATCATAGTAATTAGAATATTTTAATAGTGTTGGTTTAACAGCGTTACATCCGCTACAGCCATCTCTTAAGAAGAATACATAATATGCTTCTTCCTCTTGATCAAACATTGTGTCAACAGTGATATATCTAAATGTTGACTTAATAATTAATTGAACTTCTTTAGAATTACCTTCTGAATTATAGAACTCTAATCTATAGTTACCTGGTAAGAAAGAGTTAAAGTAATATTGACCAAAGATCATATCGCTTCCATCAAATCCAGTGTTACCTTCGGTGTATTCAGATACTTTATAATTATAACTTGTGTTATCTTCTTCATATAATCTAAAGTGAGTTGGTGTAAAGTCTAAGGCAATCTTAATTGTCTTTGCGTCATCGACATTATGGATGATGCAATTGTTTTTAATATTATCCATTTCTATATAGAAATAAGAAGAAATGTTTGATGCTCCAATATAATAATCTTGAACAGCTCCATTTTCTATAACCATAAGAGTTGGAGTGGAAATTGAAACATTGTTTATTAATTCATCGTAAGTAGAGATTCCTGTATAGTTTGTTCCTTCACCTTTTGAAGCCTCAAATTCAGGGTCATCATAGTCTACTACATACAAACTTGATACCATTCCCTTAGGGTATTCTTGTAGGAAATTATTGAATACAATTAAGTCTGGACTAAGCTGTGCACATCCGCTACAACCGCTTCTTGAGAACAAAACATAATATCTTTTTTCGTTCTTCTTAAAGACATCAACTTTTTTAGTGTATGTGTAATTGTAATCATTTCCCTCAAGGTTAACAGTTAACACTACTTTATTATCAGCTTTAACAGTAATTTCGTATTTTCCGTTTTCATATTTAGAGAAGAAAAGGGAACCTAAAACAACATTACCATTTTTAATTATGTCTTCAAACTCAGTAACTTTATCGTTAACGTTAACGCCAACAACTGTGATTTCTTTCAAGTCACCCTCAATTGTTACAATTATTGGAGAAGGATTATTTCTATCAAATGATGTTTCGGTTTTACTTTCACAGGCTGTGAGGGTAAAAACAATCAGCATCAGTAGTATTAAAATAAATTTTTTCATAAGGGGTCCTCCACATATATAACAAAATAAATATACCACATTTTCAAAAAAAAGTAAATTGTTTAAAATGAGGACGAATAACAAAAATATAAAAATTGTTAACAAACAAAGAAAAGTATGATATAATACGTTAGTAAACGAGTATGAATATTGAAAGGGTATAAAATATGAAAAAAAGACTTGTTCTATTCTTTGTGATGATTTTAGCTTTAGTGTTTGTTGGGTGCGCAAGAACTAAAGAAACTGATGTTTTTAGATTTGAAGCACATCAATTAGACATGAGAACTGGAGAGCAAATTGAACTTAAGTTGATTTATGGTTCTGTAAGCGAGAAAGAAGAAATAGTTTATTTCGTAAGTGAAGAAGGAATCATTGAATTAACTGGCAATGTTGCTAAAGCAGTTGGCGAAGGTGTTGTTAAAGTAACTGCTCAAGTTAAGAGAATCCCAACAACAAAAGCAACTGTTGAAATAACAGTTTCTGGTGAAAAGTTATCAGGTTTAAAGATTAATGGTATTGATCAAATGAATATTGGCGATACTAAGACATTTACTACTGAAACAAATCCTAGTGATATTACAAATGATGTTGTTTGGAGTAGTAGTGATGAAGCAATCGCAATAGTAGATGCAAGTGGTGTGGTTAAAGCTATCAAACCTGGTAATGTTGTTATTACAGCTAAATCAGTATACGATGAAACAATTTCTGCAAGAAAAGCAGTTGAAGTATTATATCAAGCTACATCAAGTATTGAATTAAGTTTTGTTAGTGGAGATGAAAATGTAGTTCTAGCTACAACTTCAACACTAGAAGCAAAAGTATATCCTGAATTTGCAAATCCAAATGTAACATGGACTTCATCTGATGCTCAATATGCAACAGTTAAAAATGGTGTCATCACTCCTGTTAAGGTAACTCCTGAAGGAAAGACTGTTACTATTACTGCTAAATCAGTTGATGGCAAAGAACAAAAAGTCGAAATTAAAGTTGTTTATGCTCCTGCTGAAGCTGTCACAATCACTTCTACATTAGAAGTTGTTGAAGTATTTGAAGAAAAGACTATCACATTAAAAGCAGCTGTTACTCCAACAAACGCTAATCAAACAGTTACATGGAGTAGTAGCGATGAAGAAATCGCAACAGTTGACGCTAAAGGTGTTGTAACTGGTATTAAGAAAGGTACAGTAATAATTACTGCACTAGCAGCTGATGGAACTACTAAAGGTGAAATGTCAGTTACAGTTACTGGTCGTCCAGATCCAGAAACAATCGTTACTAAACTTGGTAACAAAGAAGTAACTGAAGTGACAATTGAAGTAGAATGTGATGAAACAATTAATGTAACTATTAGCCCAGCTGATGCTAAACAAGATTATGAATTCACTGTTTCAAGTGAAACAATTGCTGAAGTTGAAAAGAATAATCGTGGTCTAAAGGTAACAGGATTAGAAATTGGTGATATGACAATCACAATCACTTCAACAATTGATCCTACAGTTACAAAAGTAATTACAATCCATATTATTCCACTTGAAGAATAGTTCTGGGTTAAAAACTAAATAGCTTTGCAAGGGATGTTAGAGTATTTGGTCTTAACATCCCTTTATTAAAATATCATTAAGAAGTTGGTGATAATAATGAACGGTAAGATAAAAAATAAATATGATGTTATAGTTATTGGTGGTGGCCATGCGGGAGCTGAGGCAGCACTTGCTTCAAGTCGATTGGGTGAGGCAACACTAATGATTGTTGGAAGCATCAATAGAATATCTAATATGCCATGTAATCCATCAATTGGAGGTCCCGCTAAAGGTATCATTGTACGTGAAATCGATGCCTTGGGTGGACAAATGGCCAAGGTTGCTGATGAGACACTTCTTCAAATAAAGATGTTAAATCTATCTAAAGGCCCTGCCGTTAGAGCGCTAAGGGCACAATCAGATAAAGTTAAATATCCAAGACGAATGAGAGAAATATGTTTTAATCAAGAAAACTTAGATATTTTAGAAGCATATGTTATAAATGTCACTTTAGAAGATAATAAAATTAATGGTGTTACATTAGAAGATGGAAGATGGATTGAAGCAAAAGCCGTAATTATAGCTAGTGGAACATATTTAGCTAGTAGAATTTTATGTGGTCATGAGTTTCATCCTGGTGGACCAGATAACGAACCTACCACAACAAAACTTTCTGAGTGTTTAAAGGAAATAGGATTTGACCTAATTAGGCTTAAAACTGGTACTCCACCAAGAATTAAGACTGCATCAATTGATTTTGGTAAAACTACTCCTCAATATGGCGATAACACTAAGCTTAGATTTAGTGATGATACTCCATATGAAGTGATTAGACCATTTGAAAAACAAGCTTTGTGTTATTTAACATATACTACACCTTTAACTCATGAGATAATTAAAGCCAATCTAGGCAAATCTAGTATGTATGGTGGGATTGTTGAGGGGGTAGGACCAAGGTATTGCCCATCAATAGAAGATAAGGTTGTTCGTTTTAGTGATAAAGAGCGTCATCAAATATTCTTAGAACCCGAAAGTGAAGAAATTGATGAGACTTATGTTCAAGGCTTTTCAACATCTATGCCTCGCGATATCCAAGAGCAAATGGTTCACTCTCTTCCAGGACTAGAAAATGCGGTAATTGCTAAATACGCATACGCTATTGAATATGATGCAATTAATCCATTAGAATTAAAAGCTAACTTAGAAACAAAAAAGGTTAGTGGTTTATTCTTTGCTGGTCAAGTTAATGGAACAAGTGGTTATGAAGAAGCTGCTTGTCAAGGGTTAATGGCAGGTATTAACGCTTCATTAAAACTAAAGGAGAAAGAACCTCTTGTTTTAAGAAGAGATGAAGCATATATTGGTGTATTAATTGATGACTTAATTACTAAAGGTGTAAAAGATCCGTATAGACTTCTTACATCACGTGCTGAATTTAGATTATTATTAAGACATGATAATGCTTATGATAGGTTAATTAAGCATGGATATGAAGTAGGACTTGTTAGTAGCGATAGATTTAATAGGTATTTAGAAAAGCGCAAACAAATAGATACCTTAATAGAAAAGACTTTAGGCATAAAGATTAATCCTAAAAAAGAGATTAATGATACATTAACTAGTGAAGGACTAGCACCTATTAATGAAAAAGTTAGTGCTAACGAGTTTTTAAAAAGACCTGATGCTACATTTAGCGTATTAGAAAAGATAATAGATGATAAACTAGAATATGAAGACGAGATTAAAGAGCAAGCGTTAATTGAAATTAAGTATTCAGGTTATATTCAAAAAGCATATAAAGAAGCAAATAAGTTAGAAAAGATGGAATCTAGAAAGATTCCTGCTGATATCGATTATGATAAGGTAAGTAACCTAGCATTAGAAGCTAGGGAGAAATTAAAGAAGGTAATGCCTGAAACAATCGCTCAAGCCTCTAGAATTAGCGGAGTTAACCCTAGTGACATCACTATGATATTAGTTTATTTGGAGCATAAAAATGGAACAAGTAATAAGTAGTCTTAATTTATCAAAAGAAGCACAAGCGAAATTTAAGGCCTATTATGACTTTTTAAAAGAGGAAAATGAAAAATATAACTTAACTAGCATAACTGACCTAGATGAAGTATATATTAAACATTTTTATGACTCATCTTATGCTTTAAATTGTTTTGATTTAAGTGATAAAAGTTTAGCTGATATCGGTAGTGGAGCTGGTTTTCCAGGGGTAGTACTTAAGATTATTAATAATGACATCAAATTAACTTTAATAGAACCAACAAAAAAACGTGCAGACTTTTTAAAAGAACTTTGTAATAAATTAGAACTAAGAGATGTTACTATTATTAATGATAGAGCAGAAAATGCGATTAAGGATTTAAGAGAAAGCTTCGACTTTGTTACTGCTAGAGCAGTAAGTAATTTAAGAATTCTCCTTGAACTTACAATTCCATACCTTAAGGTAGGGGGAAGCTTTATTGCTTATAAGGGATTAGATGTGAATCAAGAACTAGAAGAAGCAAAGAATGCTTTAAAAAAGCTTAATTCAAAAGTAGTTAATATTTATAACTATAAATTACTTAATAATTTAGGAGAAAGGTCACTAATTGAAGTCAAAAAGGAGAAAGCAAACGATTTGATTTTTCCACGTGACTATGCTAAGATAAAGAAAAAACCATTGTAATGGAGTATGTTATGGGTAAAATAATTGCAATTGCCAATCAAAAAGGTGGAGTTGGTAAGACAACCACAACAATCAACCTAGCTAGCGCTTTAGCTAGAGAGAACTTAAACACTTTAATCATCGATTTAGATGAGCAAGCTAACGCCACAATCGGTCTTGGTATTGGGAGAGAGTTTGTTAAGGTGAGTTCTTATGATTTATTAACTAGTGATATAAAAATAGAAGACACTATTTTACAGATTGATGAGAAGTTAAGTATTATACCTTCATCAAGTAAACTAGCTAATATTGTTGAAAAGTTGATTGGGCTTGATGAAAAAGAAAGATTATTAGAGAAAAAACTTAATAGTGTTAAAGATAATTATGACTTTATCTTACTTGACTGTCCTCCATCACTTTCAGTAACTATTGATAATGCGCTCTTTGCTAGTGATTCAGTTATTATTCCTGTTGAGTGTGATTATTTTGCATATGATGCTTTAACTCAAATGATTCAAAAGATTAATCAAATTCAAAAAGAAAAGAATCCTTTAGGAAGGAAACTTACTATTGAAGGAGTACTCCTAACAAAACATGATAATCGTAACTTGTTTGGGTATAAGATGATTGAAAAAGTTAAAGAGCTATTCCCTAATAAGATATTTAAAACAATCATTAGTAGATCTAGTCATATTCAAGAAGCACCAATGTATGGTAAAAGTGTCCTAGACTTTGCTTATAACTCTAGAGGAAGTAAGGAATACCGAGAACTTGCTAAAGAGTTACTTGAAAGAAGTGGTGAATAATGAAAATATATACTGATTATAAAGAAGGGGACATCCTCGAATTTAAGAAGAACCACCCTTGTGGATCAAGTAGGTGGAAAGTTATTAAACCGGGAGTTGATATGAAGCTAGAGTGCATGGGGTGTGGTAGAATTATCATCATCGCTCGTGTTGAATTAAATAAGAAAGTTAAAAAGATTATAAGAGAGGAAAACAATGAATAATTATAAAATAATAAAAGAAAAGAAATTAGTTGATATTGCATCTAATGCAACACTACTTGTTCATAATAAAACTAATGCTAAGGTTTTATTAATTGAAAATGATGATGAAAATAAGACTTTTTGTATCGGATTTAGAACTCCACCTAAAGATGATACGGGTGTACCTCATATTATTGAACACTCAGTTTTGTGTGGAAGTAAGAAATATCCTGTTAAAGAACCTTTTGTTAATCTAATGAAGAGTTCTTTAAATACATTCTTAAATGCGATGACATTCTCTGATAAGACAATCTACCCTGTTGCTAGTTGTAACGACAAAGATTTTCAAAATCTAATGGATGTTTATCTTGATGCGGTATTCTTCCCTAATATCTTAACTAATAAAAAGATATTCATGCAAGAAGGCTGGCACTATGAACTAGCAAGTAAAGATGATGAATTAATCTATAATGGTGTTGTTTATAATGAAATGAAGGGAGTATTTTCTAATCCTGATTCTATCGTTGGTAGAGAATCTAGCGGCTCACTATTCCCTGATACTACATATGGAGTTGAATCTGGTGGAGATCCTAAGGCTATCCCTACACTAACTTACGAAAACTTTAAAAAGTTCTACCAAAGCTATTATCATCCATCTAATAGTTATATTATTTTATATGGTAACTTTGATAGAGAAGAAAAGCTTGATTATTTAGATAAAGAATATTTATCTAAATTTGATAAAATTGAAGTTGATAGCAAGATTAATGAACAAAAACCATTTGATGCTCCGCTTACAAAAAATTTAGAATACCCAGTTAGTAAAGATCAAGACATTAAGAAGAAGACTTACCTTACTTATAATGTAGCCCTACCTAAAGGATTAAGCCAAAAAGAAATGGTTGGTATGGATATAGTAAGTAAAGTTATTGTTGGGGCAAATGGTTCACCTATTGAAAGAGCTTTGATTGAAGCGGGAATTGGTGAAGTTATAACTGGTTCATTTGATAATGAAGCATTACAAGGTGTGTTTAGTGTTAAAGCAAGAAATGCAGAAGCAGAAGATAAAGATAAATTCTTTGAAGTTATTGAAAACAAATTAAAAGACTTTGTTAAAGAAGGATTAAGCAAGAAAGCACTTGAAGCTGCCCTTAATATTAACGAATTTAAGACTAGAGAAGCAGACTATGGTGGTTTATCTAAAGGTGTAATCTATGCAATCACTGCTTTAAGCACATGGCTATATGATGATAATGATCCATTTAGTCCATTTGAATATAGTGAAATCTATAATTTCTTAAGAGAAAAGATAGCTACAGATTACTATGAGAAATTAATTGAAAAGTATTTAATTAATAATAATCATAAATCAGTTGTTGTTGTGGCACCATCTAAGACATTACAAGACGAAAAAGAAGCTAAAGTTAAGAAAGAGTTAGCTGATTATAAGAGTAGTTTAAATGATAAAGAAATAGAAGAAATTATTAAAGAGACTAAGGAATTAAAAGAATATCAAGCAAGTGAAGATAAAAAAGAAGATGTTGATAAGATTCCTCTACTAAAGAAGGAAGACTTAAATTACAACTATGTTCCATATAAGAATGAAGAATATAAAGTTAATGGAGCCAAGGTTATCCATCATGCTTATGATACTAATGGTATTAATTACACTTGGATCTTGTTTAGTACAAAAGACTTCGATGTTAAATACTTACCATATATCGGACTACTTTCTTTCTTGCTTGGTAAGGTTAATACTAAGAAATATTCTTATTTAGAATTAGAACAAGAACAAAACATCTATACTGGTGGAATTGGCTTTAATCATATTGTTTATTCAAAAGATGGCGAAGCACTTCCTTATTTAATTGTTTCATTTAGTGCACTATATGCTAATACTAATAAAGCTATTGAATTAATTAATGAAGTAATTAATAATTCAGTATTTGATAAAGCAAGAGTAAAAGAAGTTTTATCTCAACTAATTACTAATTACACTAATAGGTTTGCGGGTGCTGGTCATTCTGTTGCTTTAACTAGGAGCGCTAGTTATTGGAACAAGAGCGCATATATTAGCGATGCTACTAGCGGAATAGCTGGCTATAATTTTGTTAAAGACTTATCAGATAACTTTGATGAAAAGTACGATGATGTTATTAATACATTAAAAGACTTGATTTCTAGAATATTTGTTCTAGATAACATCTTAGTTTCTTCAACTTCATCATCTGAAGGCCTAGAAGAATTTAAAAAATCATTTGGACTTTTAACTAATAACTTAAAAGAAACAAGTAAGAAAGAAGAAATGATAATTAAATTAGAAAAGAAGAATGAAGGGTTCATGGCTCCATATGATGTTAACTACTGTGCTCTAACTGGTAGATATGCGAGCGATGATATGAAATACAAAGGCAGTAGCCAAGTATTAATGAATGCCTTATCAACTGACTTCTTATGGAAAAATGTTAGAGTTCTAGGTGGAGCATATGGATGCATGTCTAGTTTTGATAGAGAAGCAATTACATTTGTTTCTTATCGTGATCCTAAAGTGAAAGAAACTTACGATGTTTATAAGAAAGTTCTAGATTACATTGATAACTTTAATGCAGATAGTGAAGAGATGACTAAGTGCATAATTGGTGCTGTTGGTAACTTCGATTATCCTGTAACACCTAAAGTGAGAGGAATTAGATCATTTGCTTCTTACTTGCAAGGTGTAACTAACGAAGATTTAGCTAGAGAAAAGAGAGAAATCGTCGATTGTACTTTAGAAGACATCAAAGCATTAAAGCCTTATTTTGAAAAAGTGTTAAAAGAAAACAATATTTGTACAGTTGGTAATAGTCAAAAGATTACCGATAGTAAAGAGTTGTTTACTAATTTAGAAAACTTAATTAAATAATGAATAGAGCCTAGACAAAAAAGTATAGGCTCTTTTTTTGATTTTAGATGCATTTTAATGTATAATAATACTAAGGTGAATAGAATGAACAAGTTATATGATTATTTGTTTTTAAATAAAGAATATCCTTTTAAACATAAATGGTTCAATTCGTTTGTCATTAAATCAAAAGAGAAAATTGATTTTAGTGATATTATGAATGAACTTTTAGGGCATGTTGAAATAGTAGTAGATAGAGATAACACTATTGTTTGCTATTTTGAGGATTTGGATTTTGCGATTGAAGATGTAATATTATCAATTAGTGATGACTTTGGTATAAGTATTACATCATTTAAAATGCCTAAGCTTTATGTTAATGAACATAAGTTTTTGCCTTTATATAACTTGTATAATAAATATTTGCCTAATAGAAGTAGATTCTTCTATACTAGTGAATTAATAGAAGAAGCAATTAATAAAGATTTGGCTGATGCTAGATCTTTAAAAGAGTTACTACTTGGTAATTTATTAAAAGATTCAATTAATGCTTTAGTAATTAATGGTATTTTTGAGAATGATTTGAATGTTTTAAAAACATCAAAAAGCATTTATATGCATCGTAATACAATTAATAACAAGATTAATCTAATAAAGAAAGAAACATCATTAAACATTTTAAAGTTTAAAGATGCGGTGGTGCTATATTTTCTTATTAACTTAAAATAATGTGCAGTTTGCACATTGTTTTTATTTTAGGTAAAAAGTATACTATTAGTGTAATAAGTTATAGCGTGGAGGTATTTTAATGGCAACTGTAACACTTACTAACATTAATAAGGTTTATGATGGCAATGTTCATGCCGTTGTTGACTTTAACTTAAAGATTAAAGATAAGGAATTTATCGTATTTGTTGGACCTTCTGGATGTGGAAAAACTACTACACTAAGAATGGTTGCTGGTCTTGAAGAAATTACATCAGGTGAATTAAGAATTGATGATGAAATCGTTAATGATGTTGCACCTAAAGATCGTAATATCGCGATGGTTTTCCAAAGCTACGCTTTGTATCCTCATATGACAGTTTATGATAACATGGCATTTGGTCTAAAACTTCGTAAATTCAGTAAAGATGAAATCGAAAGAAGAGTTAATGAAGCTGCTGAAATTTTAGGACTTAAACCTTACTTAGATCGTCGTCCTAAAGCTTTGTCAGGTGGTCAAAGACAACGTGTTGCCTTAGGTAGAGCTATCGTACGTGATGCTAAGGTATTCTTGATGGACGAACCTCTATCAAACTTGGATGCTAAGCTACGTGTACAAATGAGATCTGAAATCATTAAGATTACTGAAAGATTAGGTATCACAACAATCTACGTAACACATGACCAAATTGAAGCCATGACAATGGCATCAAGAATCGTTGTTATGAAAGATGGTTTGATCCAACAAGTTGGTACTCCAAAAGATATTTATGACAACCCTAACAACATCTTCGTTGGTGGATTCATTGGAACTCCTCCTATGAACTTCCTTGAAGGTATGGTTGATGATGATGGCTACTTCGTTGTTGGTGATCATAAAGTTGGTGTTTCTAAGATTAAGATTAGTGAAAAGAGCATGAACATTCTTAAAGAAAACCACTTCATTGAAAAACCAATCATTATGGGTATTAGACCAGAAGATTTACACGATGAACCTGAACTATTTGAAAAATATGCAGGCGCAGTTGTTAAACTAAAAGTTGACGTTAGTGAATTACTAGGTGCTGAAACTAATATCTATGCTATTATGAATGGACAAAACCTTGTAGCTAAGGTTGGTGCAAGAGTTGACCTTCATATGGGTGATGATATTGAACTTGCATTCAATATGGAAAAAGCTCACTTCTTTGATCCTGAAACAGAAATGAGAATTAAGAGATTATAATAAATTAATAAATAATAATTATTTAGTGGATGATTATTCATCCACTTATTTTTTAGGAGTATTTATATGCATGATTTATTTGGAACTGTTCATTTGATTTCTTTATCTATTTGCTTGCCGATAATAATATTATCAATATTTATATCAAAGAAAATCAAATTAGCAACAGTTATTAAAATATTACTAATTGGTGGAATAATATCAGAAACAATTAAAGTGTTCTTTTACGTTATTCATAACATCGATAAATTTGATGGATGGGGATATTTACCAAAAGGAGATCTTCCTTTTCACCTTTGTTCAATACA
The DNA here is from genome assembly GCA_918272565.1 of Bacilli bacterium. Lineage (GTDB taxonomy): Bacteria > Bacillota_I > Bacilli_A > ML615J-28 > CAG-698 > Tener-01. The sequence continues at coordinate 50,072 of CAKJYW010000003.1, read as the reverse complement.
AATAATATTAATTATTATTCTTTATTTTTCTAAAAATGAAAATCTAAAGAAACTACTTATGTCTTTTATGCTTCCAACATGCCTAATTGGAGGATTTGCGGCACTTTTAATTGCTACATATAGTTCTAGAAACTTTCCAATTATCACTATTCAGTATTTTGGATTCCATACAATGATTGTTTGCTTTGCAATATTTTTACTAAGAACTAACGAAGTAGAGTTTACTGTAAAAGATTATATTCATAGCTTAGTAATGCTCTTTGCTTGTTTCTTTGTAGCAATATATCTAAATAGTTGGATTAGAGATGGAGATAATAGTGTAAACTTCATGTATGTTAGTGGACCTCCTCAAGAAGGTCTTCCATACCTTAACCTAAATCAAGGATGGTTTGTCTATATTTTAAGATATTTCGCTTTAGCACTACTTTGTGATACGTTAGTTTATATTGTTCCAATTATTAAATGGATTAAAGGAAAAGTAAAAAAGAATAAATTAGTAGAAGAATAAGAAACCAAAAGCTCAAATTGAAACCAATTTGAGTTTTTATTTTTTTCAAAAACGAAAGTAAAAATCTATGCTATAATCTATTTGGTGATAGAATGAATTATATAATAGATGAAATAGTAAAAATAAATGTTGATGGTAAAGAGATGGATACAACTTTTAAAAAGTATGTAAATAGTTTATGTATTAAAAGCTTTTCAACATTGAATGGAAGGGTTGAAGCAGTAAGAAAACTTTTAAAGCTTAAATATAATGTTCCTATATATGTTAATGAAAAGATTTTGCTGTTTAAGGTTGTGAGTTTTAAAACTTATTGGATTAATTATTTCAATATAAAGGACATTGATATTAAAAATGATATATCAATAATTATTTTCAATAATTTAGAAATATTAGAATTAGATGTTAGTAAAAGGGTAATTGTAAATAGAGTGAGAGTTTGTCATAAAATATTAGATCACAAAAATAAAGGTCTATACATTTTTTAATAAATGTGATATAATATCAAAGGTAAAAATAAAATAATCATTACAATAGTTGATTAATTTAGAAGGAGATAATTATGAAAAAAACTATTAAAGATGTTGAATTAAAGAACAAAGTCGTTTTAATGCGTGTTGACTTCAATGTTCCTATGAAAGATGGTGTTATTACTGATAGTAATCGTATCATCCAAGCTCTTCCAACAATTAAGTATGCTTTAGAGCATGAAGCTAAAGTTGTTTTACTTTCTCACTTAGGAAGAGTTAAAGAAGAAGCTGACCTTAAGAAAAACACTTTAGCACCTGTTGCTAAGAAGTTAGCTGAATTATTAGGTCAAGAAGTTAAGTTTGTCCCTGCAACAAGAGGCGCTTTAGTTGAAGAAGCTGTTAAAGCTTTACAACCTAAAGAAGTTGTTATGTTGGAAAACACTCGTTATGAAGACTTAGATGGTAAGAAAGAATCAAAGAATGATCCTGAACTTGGTAAATATTGGGCATCACTTGGTGAAGTATTTGTAAATGATGCATTCGGTACAGCTCATAGAGCAGCTGCAAGTAATGTTGGTATTGCAAGTAACATCAAGACTACTGTTGCTGGTTTCTTAATGGAAAAAGAAATTAAGTTTATCGGTGGCGCTGTAGATAATCCTGTTCATCCATTTGTAGCTATCCTTGGTGGAGCTAAAGTTAGTGATAAGATTTCTGTTATCGAAAGCTTAATTACTAAAGCTGATAAAGTATTAATTTGTGGAGCTATGGCTTACACATTCTATAAATCATTAGGTTATGAAGTTGGAACTAGTAAATGTGAAGATGACTTCGTTGAATTTGCTAAAGGATTATTAGAAAAAGCAAATGGTAAGATTATTCTTCCACTTGACACAGTTGTAGCTAAAGAATTTGCTGAAGACGCTGAAAGCGAAGTTGTTGAATCAAGTAAGATTCCTGCTGATAAGATGGGATTAGACATTGGACCTAAGACATTAGAATTATTCAAAAAAGAATTAGCTGGTGCTAAGACTGTTGTTTGGAACGGTCCTGCTGGCGTATTCGAATTTGATAAGTTTGCTGAAGGAACAAATGGAATTTGTAAATTATTAGCAGAACTTAAGGACGCTGTAACAATCATCGGTGGTGGTGATAGTGCTGCTGCAGCAATCAAATTAGGTTATGAAGACAAATTCACTCACATCTCAACTGGTGGAGGAGCTTCATTAGAATATTTAGAAGGTAAAGTTTTACCAGGAATCGATTGTATCGATGACGAATGTCATTGTGGACATTGCCACTAATAAGGAGACAAAAATGAGAAAACCTATTATTGCCGGAAACTGGAAAATGTTTAAGACTCGTGATGAAGCATTACAATTCATCCTTGCAGTCGCTAATAAATTACCAAGCAAAGCTTATGTTGACAGTGTTATTTGCTCTCAATTCACAGTTTTAAGATGCTTAGTTCAGCGTCAAGGCGAAAACTTAAGAATTGGTGCACAAAATATGCACTTTGAAGACAGTGGTGCATTCACTGGCGAAGTAAGTGGCTTAATGCTTAAGTCAATCGAAGTTGAATATGTTATTATTGGACATAGTGAAAGAAGAGCAATGTTCAATGAAACTGATGAAACAATCAATAAAAAACTTCATAAAGCATTTGAAGTTGGCTTAACTCCAATCCTTTGTGTTGGTGAAGCACTTGAAACTAGAGAAGCTAATAAAGTTGAAGAATGGTTAGAAAACCAAGTAACATTAGATTTAGCTGGTTTAACAAAAGAACAAGTAAAAGAATTAGTTATAGCTTATGAACCAATTTGGGCAATTGGAACAGGTAAAACTGCAACAGCTGATGTTGCTGATGAAACTTGTGGATTCATTCGTAAGATGGTTGAAAAGCTATATGATAAAGAAACTGCTGAAGCAATTAGAATTCAATATGGTGGAAGTGTTAAGACATCTAACATTGATGAATTAATGAGCAAACCAAACATTGATGGTGCTTTAATTGGTGGTGCAAGTCTAAAAGCTGATGACTTTGTTACATTAGTTAACGCAGCAGTTAAATAATAAAACAAAAAAGAGGAGTAAATCATTTGATTTACTCCTTATTTTTTATTATTTTTTAATAACTCCAGTTTGGATTGCAGCTTCTTTTACTTTTTCACTAACACATTTGTGAGCTTTCTTGTCATATGCAAATGGTAGGATGTATTCACGTCTTAATTCTTCGCTACTTACACAGCTAGCAATTCCAATTGATGCTGCTTTCATCATCTCATCGTTAATGGTTGTTGCTTTAGCATCTATTGCTCCTCTAAATAAACCAGGGAATACTAATACGTTATTGATTTGGTTTGGATATTGACTTGAACCTGTACCAATAATGTAAGCTCCTGCTTCTTTAGCTAGTTTTGGATCAATTTCTGGGATTGGATTTGCTAAAGTAAATAGGATTGATTTATCTGCCATTGATCTAACCATATCTTGAGTAACACAGTTTGGTCCAGATACACCAATAAATACATCAGCACCTTTCATAGCTTCACTTAAAGATCCTTCAATATTGTCTTTATTAGTTATTTCAGCAATCTTTGCTTGTGATGGGTTAAGCCAAGGGGCACCTCGGTAGATAATTCCTTGCCTATCACAAATTAAAGCATTTGTAACACCAAACTTAATTAAGAAACGACAGATTGAAATACCTGCTGCTCCTGCTCCGTTAATAACTACTTTGATTTCACTCATTTCTTTATTAACTATCTTTAAAGCATTAATTAAAGCAGCTGCAGTGACAATTGCAGTTCCGTGTTGATCATCGTGGAATACTGGAATATCAAGTTCTTCTTTAAGTCTTGTTTCAATTTCAAAACAACGAGGAGCTGAGATATCTTCTAGGTTAATTCCACCCCAAGAACCAGCAAGTAGCTTAATTGTTTTAATAATTTCTTCTGTGTCTTTACTTCTAATACATAAAGGGTAAGCATCTACATCACCAAATGTCTTAAATAGTGCAGCTTTACCTTCCATAACTGGCATACCAGCTTCAGGTCCAATATCTCCAAGACCAAGCACTGCAGTTCCATCGGTTATAACTGGTACTGTATTCCAACGTCTTGTAAGTTCAAAACTCTTTTCTGGGTGATTGTGTATCTCCATACATGCCTCAGCTACTCCAGGAGTATAAGCTAAAGATAACTTTTCACAAGTATCTACTTCTACTCTTGGTTTAATTTCAATTTTTCCGCGCCAATTATAATGACACTTTAATGATTCTTCTTTAATGTTCATAAGTAATCACCTCTTACATTGGAATAAATGAAATTGATGCTGATAAGCTCATCATGATAAATATCATACACCATAATAATGCGCCACAATAAACATTACCTGTCTTCTTATAAATAATTCTATTAAATATAGGTAGGATAAACATCATAACGACTAATCCAAATACCATATTAATATATAACCACATTTCGCTTGAGTCAGTTGCACTATAGTATCCATAGAATACTGTACCATTTGTGAAGTATGGCCAGTAGTTAATGATTAGGATGAATAGTAAACCTAAAGAGTTAGCAAGACCACCAATAATCATAACTTGCCATTCTTTAAAGCCTTCTCTTGCGATAGTTAGATTAACTCTAATTGAGTTAGATAGATAGAATACTAAGAATCCACATAGGTAAATTAACCATGTCATAACAAATCTCTTATTTAATGGAGATGCTGATATTAGCATAAATCTAAAGTCTTGGTGAGTTGTCCAGTAAACAACTTGTAATACACCAAAGAATACCAAGAATAGTAATACTGCTAGACCAACTGATTTTAATAAATCAAGAGGTTTAACTTTTAGACCTTTGAATTTACTCCAATCAGATTTGTTTTCAACGTTTTTAACCTTACTAATGATTGTGTATACTAAATTTTCACAAACAGTTGTTAGTGCCCAGACAACTAGTCCGATAAAGCCGTTTACTACAGCCCACAAAAATACTGCGTTCATCATTCTTGCTGGGAAGTAGAATGTATAAACATTACCAGCTGCATCTGGGAATAAGTCCATAGATAGTCTAGCAAGTGGAATGTAATCTAAGCATGCAATGATTGCGGTTAGAATAGTTGGTAGCCAGAATAATAATCTTTTTGTGAAAGTTCTTTCTTCTGCATCGCTTCCTGCCATTGCTCTTTCATAAAGGTTAAGAGTGTAGGCGGCTCTGATTGCTTTTTCATCTTCGCGTCTTTCACTAGCAGCTTTAGATAATGATTTCATAAATGGAACATAAGCAATAATTAGACTAGCAAGACTAATTACAAGCATAAATGCAGCTACAAGGCTAATTCCATTAGCACATTCTCTAATAAACCACACTTGACTAGTATCTTCTATAGTAGTATCAATGTTTAAAGTTTCACGGAAGAATGATGTAGTGTTACTAATTGATAGTGGATCATACATTTCGAAGCAATGATTGATTTCTTCGTGATGAATGATACGGTATGTTCCGTTATCTATTGAACCATAATCATAATCTTGAATGAAATGTCCTGAATCAGGATTTACTTTATCAATAAATTCTAAGGCTGCTGCTTCATATGATTCATCTTTAGTTTGATATCTAAAAGCACCTTCATCATATTTTGCATAGCTTATTGCTGCGTTACAATGAAGTTTAGCAAATACTTTGATTGCTGAAGCTTTGATGTAACCAGAAATATATAATGCTTTAACAATTGATTCGTTATAATTACTACCAGCAAAGTCTGAAGCAAGTTTTGCTGCATCGCCTCCACCAGCGCTATGACCAACTAGACCGATTCTATCTCTATCGATAAAATCAAAATCATCTACATCATTATATACATATTGCATTAAGTAACCCATACCACTACGAGCAACACTGTATGAGTTTTGAATCTTATCACCATTTTCATCAAGAACATATTCACCATTTTCATCAACTTGGTATCCACCAAATGTAGTGTCTCCTTGACTTCCTGGGTCAATAACAAATACTACAGCACCTCTACGTGATAGTTCAATTGCATATTGTGTCATTGTAGCTTTAGTTCTTGTAAAGCCTGGAGTAACAAATACAACTGGATAAGGGTTTGTAGCTGAAGCTGCTTTTGGTTTATACATAGTGTATGCAACTTGTACATGAGGGTCTTCAATTACATAATTAACACCATTTAAGGCATTATCTTCACCCTTGTTGTATAAAGCACAGTCTTCACTTGTTATAACACCATCAACAACTTTAACAGTTCCTCCACTTGTTTCAAATACATTACCTATAATGCTAGATACAATGATTAAAACAAGAGAAACGATTAAAACTATTAATGCAGGTTTAACTTTTCTTTCTTTACAACATTCTTTTTCTTTATATTCTAAATTAGCTACTTTAATAACTTTACTATCTTTGTTTGCTAATATTGCAAGTAAATTAAATAAACAAGCAGGAAAGCTAACTATAGATAAAATAGTTATTACGATTAAGTGAATCTTATAATCTTTTTCATTTAAGTGAAATTTAATTGTTTCAGTATATAAACCAAGTACAATGCTTACTACAGCAAACACTAAAAACATAATGTATAAGTTATTTCTTACTGAGAAGAATAGTGCTGAAGCAAACATGTGTAAGAAAGTAAAAATATATTCAAATACTTGGGCAGTAGTTAAAAGTTTTTTCTTCATAACACGCCTCCCTAATTAAACAATGCACGACACTCATCTGATTTTAACCATTCCATTACTAGAATAGCAGTTGGTTTATCAGTTAAGCGGTGGATTGTTCTTGATTTTGCGGCTCCATTATACATGATTGTGTAGTTTGCTTCAGTTTCCTTTAACATCTCAGGTTTTAAAACACCTGTAGTTGTTACATTTTCAGCAGAGCCCCATCCAAACATGATGTCAACATCATCGTCATCTACGATTTTACCAGTAGATGCACCAACGTTTCCGTCGTAACCTCTAATAACGATTGATTTAATATCGTCTTCACTAACGCCAGTTGAGCGTAAGTGATTTGTTAGTGCTGTAAGAAGTTCATCCATCTTGGCAGCTGTAATACCACTTGTTGTTTCTTTATCGTACCAAGCGATAACTACATAATGATATTCAACAGGAATATCAGCCTTATCAAACATTAATGCTTTTAAAACTACTGTTGAATTTAATGCTTTATCACAAACTTCTGAATAATGAACCATCTTTCCAGCAGGTACATACTTATCTTTTAGATTTGGATCAGTTGGTTTTACTTCATTTAATTCGTATGGAGTCCATCCGAGGAACTTATATCCTAGTGGGATATAAGCCTCGTCTAGTTCTGGAGTAAAGATACTATCAAATTGAGTTACTTTACCACAAGATATATATTCTCCATCGACCTCGAAAACTACATTGATTTCTTTTTCTAAGCCTTTAGCAGCACAGCTTGCTAGAATAAAAGCACTAGAGAAAGCAAGTAGTAATAATATAATCTTTTTTATTTTAATCATTAGTCATCCTTTTTATTCAGTAAAGAAATTAAAGTATATTGCCATAGTAAGTGGGTTAGAGTTGATTAAAGCAACTTTTCTTCCAGCAGCAACCATTGTTGTGTTAATGTCTTTAACAAATGCATCTTCAAATCCACCTGTTGTTGTTACATTAGCGCCACAGCCAACAATTAAATCTGTTCCTTTACCGTCTCTTTGAGCTCTTGTTTCTTCACCAAGTTCAGCAACTTTAGTGTTTGTAGCATCGTAAGTAGTTACTTTGAAGTTATATAGATCATATAAATTAGCGCCATCAGCTAAAGCGAATCTTGTATTAATGAATGTTTCAAGTCCGCTCTTTAATGCGGCAAGTTCATCAACTGTGATCCACTTGTTTTCATTTAGCCAGAATGTGATATGTAATTCATATGCTGGAGCATCAGCTACAACAAAGTCATATAATTTCTTAGCAAGTTCTAAGTGTTGAGTATTAGCATGAATTAATACTTTACGGCTTCCATCAGCAAAGTGTTTAGCACCAGCGTTAGCTAACTTACCATCTTCATGAGCAGGATAATTCTTAAGTGGGTTATTTCCACCGATGATAACATCTACTTGACTTGAAGCATTATTAAGTTCAGCAGTGAATGTGTCAGCATTTCCTTCAATGAATGTGAAGGCAATAGTTAAAGAGCTATCAACTGTTTGTCTGAATCTTGCAACAAGTAATTCAGCTTCGCCTTCTTTTAATCCATTATTTAATTGGATATAAACATTCAAATCTTCTTCAGAAACAACTAATACGCTATATACTGGGAATAATTCAATAGAAGTTGCTTCTCCAAGTAAACCTTTAATATCAGCATATTTTAATACATCGCCATTTGCTTTTGATAATACTAATTCGCCACCATCGCTTAATGCAAATCCATCAAATACATATCCTTCTGGAACTGCTACTTCTGGTAATTGGAATTCATCGTCTTTAGAAGCAAAATGTAATTTTTCATCTTCTACACCAGTATGAACTGTTACATCAACATTAGCTTCTGATGTTCTTGCAGGAGCGATTTGGATGTCAGATTCTTTTAACATTTCATTAAATGCTTTTTTACCAGTTTCTGTAGTTAACCAGTCATATACATTAACACCTAAAGTTGTAGCAACTGATGTTAAAGCTACATAACGAGAAGTTGGAGTAGAACCCATTAGAGTTGCAAACTTGTTATCGTTACTTCCTTCAAATAGAGCAACACCAGCAGTTGAATTAATGTTGTTACCAACACCAATCATAATATCTACATCACCATCTTCATTAACTAATGCACCCATATCAGCAACTGTTGCAGTTGAGTAGTTACGGAATTGAACATTAGCTATTTCAGCATCGCTTAAGCCTTTAACTTTTAAGTAAAGATTTACGTTAGTATAGAATTTCTTAACTAATTCTTCAGTTAAATAACTTGTCTTCTTGTCTGGGTCATCAGGGTTTTTAACTTCCCACCAACCGATTACTAATGTGTAAGTCTTTCCAGCTTCTTTCTTAGCATTTACATCAAGTGTGTTATCAATTGCATCACTTTCAAATTTAGCAACAAGTGTAACATTCTCTGTTACTACAAATGTAGCTAGATCAACTTTTTCTTCACCTTTGAACCATCCAACAAAAGAATAACCATCTTTTGAAGGGTTATTTACTTCAGCAGTAATCTTTTCTCCATCTTTAACTTTAACAGTTGCATGACGAGTTCCTTCGCTTTCAAATATAACTGTGAAAGTTTCCTTTTCGATTACTTCTCCTTGACTAGGATCGTCTGGTTTGTCAGGCTCTTTTTCGTCTTTATTACCCTTTCCACAACCTACGAAGCCTAAGAACAAAAAGGCTACTAAAAATAATAATAAAAGTTTTTTGATTTTCATGTTATCCTCCTTAAAAAAATGAAAATTATTTTACTTTTTAAATCAAATTTATATTATTGAAAAAGATTGTTATCTTTCTCTTCAATAATCCAGTTAAATATCACTTTAGCTATATCAGTTTCAGTCAAACGATGAATCCATCTACCATCAACTTCTCCCATTTTAATGCCAATACCATCAGCACTTGAGGGGTAAGACTCAATAAATGATAAATTACCTGTTGTATCAACGTTTGATTTCCAACCAATCATAATATCAACATTCCCATCTTGTTTAATTGCTTCACAAGATGGAGCAACGTTTCCTTCGTATCCTTTTATTAATATAGAATTAATTTCTTCATCGCTATAATTTAATGTTTTTAAATAAGATTTTAACTTAATTAAAAAACTATTCATTATTTCATCAGTTAAACCTGATGTAGCTGTCTTCTTATACCAAGCAATAACTATTAAGTGATTTTCGTTATCTACTTCACTTTCTTGATTATTTGAAGTTGCACCATCAAGTGGTAAATTAAAAGCAACTTTATGAGCAACACTACGTAAAATTGACGCAAGTTCACTATCTAGGTTACCTTTAAAGCTAGATTCTCTAACATCAATTTTTAAAATCGATGCTAGGTGAGTTGCGGCTGATAGGTATGCACCGGCTTCGTTTTGGTGTCGCTCGTCTTCATAGAAGATGTTTATACCTAATACTTCATAAGTATAAGTAAAAGCTTTACCAACATAATCAACTTTTAATCCATATTCTTTAGCACAAGCTTCATATGCATTTCTTAAAACTTCTTCCATAGCACCAATTGTCTTATGACCAGTAGACTTTATAGCTGTTGGAGAACCCCATGTTTCGTATAAGACTACTTCACAATTTGTTTGAGTTTTATCAACTAGCGCTTTAATTTTACCAACTGCTTCTTTAAAGCTATTGTAACTATTAATTGGAGCAGTTGATTGTTCTTGTAATATTACATGAGTATAATCATTAGATTTACTTAATTTATCATATAAGATTTTACCCATCTCATCTTCTGGATTACTAAACTTTGTTAGAGTGTGAGATCCTTTTATTACAAAATCAATTTCAACAGCTTCACCTAAGCTATCTGCCAGTTCTTTAAAATACTTTGGTACCATTGGGTCTTCAGCACTTAAAGTGTAATAAGTAAAGCTATTACCTACAAATAACACTTTGTACTTATTCCAAACTGTTGCTTTCCCTTCAACAATATGGAAATACTTGCCAAATTCACTTGGCGCCTTTTCACTATAATAGTAAATCTTATTAGTTATAGAAGTAGTTATATCTTGACTATAAGAGTAGATTATGGCGTTCTCATTAAAGGCATTAGCTGAAATCGTTTTCAAGGATTGTGGTAAATAAAATTCACCAACTGTTGATGAATAGAAATAATAACTGCCAATCTTAGTAACACCATCTTCGATGATGATCTTATCGATACTTTTAATGATAGGGTTCCATGGAACACTTTCTTTTCTGTCAAAATCAACTGCTTCTCCACTTCCAGAAATTGTTAAAGTATATTTAGATCCTTCTTTAACACTTCTAGCAATTACTGATGCACTTCCATCAGTAGACAAATCATAAGTGCGATTATTGTAACTTACTTTCTCTTCATTATTTGAACAAGATGTTAAAAAGATAGAGAGAAGAATAAGAGGAATAATCATCAAAATGATTCGGAGCTTCTTCATTTGATTTAATCACCTCATTTAATAAGATAAATATATTGATTTTATCTATCTATATATACATTATAACATTTTTATAGTATAATAAAAACAAATAAATTATTATGTTATTATAACATTTTGTTATATAGGAGATTATTATGAATTATGAACATCTAAAAATCTTTTATACTGTGTGTCAGTATAAGAATATTTCAAAGGCAGCTGAAGCTCTCTATACTTCTCAGCCAGCTATTAGTCGAATCATTTCAACAATCGAAAAAGAACTAAAAGTGGAACTCTTCTTTAGAAGTAAAGAAGGAGTAACACTAACAAAAGAAGGTGAAGCCTTATATAAAAGAATAGAATATCCATTTAATGAACTTTCTAGACTCGATAAAGAAATGCCTGACAAGTCTAAAATGTTTGATGAGGTAGTTTATTTGGGAGCAACCGTTACTGCCCTAAACTGCTTTTTGTTTGATGCAATGAATGAATTTAAAAAGAAGTTTCCTAATGTTCATTATAGGATATATACTGGATCATCTCATTCAATACTTGATATGGTTAGAAATGGTAAGATTGACATGGCTTTTGTTACTACACCATTTCAAAAATATAATGATTTAAGGATAACAAACGTTTATACGATTGATAATGTGTTATTGTGTGGGGAAAAATACAAAGATTTAGCAAACAAAAAAAGAAGTATCTCTGAACTTACTAAATACCCATTTATATTATTATCAGAAGAGATGCAATTTAGAGCCCATATTGATGATTTTTTAATTAAACATAATGTTGAGATCATCCCTGAATTTGAAGCAGATAGTTCTAGTGTCTTACTTCCAATGGTTGAGAAAAACTATGGACTAGCTTTTATTCCTAGTGAGATGGCTAAAGAAAGTGTAGAAAATAAAAGAGCATATTTAATAGAGTTGGAAGAAGAGATACCTGTTAGGTATGTAGCTATGATTACTAGTAGTATTCATAATAGAAGTAGTATAGTTAGAGATATTAGAGAATACATCAGTAGAATTAGTAATTAATTCTTGACTTTTTAGGATTTTAGTGTATAATAATTAAGGTGTAACTTTTATGGGGTACCCATAAAGTAAAGCAGCACTTGAAAAAAGATAGAATCATTAGAGTAACCTTTAAGAGGAACAAGTAGCATAGCTGCATGCGCGAAAGTTAGAAATCGTCTAAACTTTATCTTATGTTCAAGTCCAAAATATTATATAGGAGGAAAAATTATGTCACGTTACACAGGTTCATCTTGGAAAGTTTCAAGAAGATTAGGTTATTCAATCAGCGAAACTGGAAAAGAATTACAAAAGCGTAGTTATGCACCAGGACAACATGGTCAACGCCGTGGAAAATTAACTGAATATGGTACACAATTACATGAAAAACAAAAAGTTCGTTTCACATATGGAATGAGCGAAAAACAATTCAAGAAGGTTTTTGCACTTGCAGAAAAGATGCCAGGCAAACATGGCGACAACTTCTTAAAATTATTAGAATCTAGATTAGATAACTTAGTTTATCGTTTAGGCTTAGCATCAACTCGTCCTCAAGCTCGTCAATTAGTTAATCATGGACACATTTTAGTTGATGGTAAGAAAGTAGATATCCCTTCATATCTAGTTAAACCAGGACAAAAGATTGCTGTTAAGGAATCTTCAAGAAGCTTAAAGGTTATCCAAGAAGCTTTAGAATCAATGGTTTCAAGAAAAGAATATGTATTCTTTGATGAAGGTGCTATGGAAGGAACATTTGTTCGTTATCCAGAACGCGATGAGTTCTTAAGTGAAATTAAAGAAAATCTTATCGTTGAATTCTACAACAGATAAAAAAAGTGGACCGCAAGGTCCATTTTTTTTATGACTTGTTTTAAAACATATACATATGGTTTTATAAATTTATGTGTATTTGTTGCTCAATTATAGTCTAATTCTTACTCAATATTTGTTGTTTAATCAATAATATACAATCAATAAGGCAAAACTAATAGATTAAAAATATTTATTTTCGTTTACAAAGGAAAAAAGATATATTATAATTAGATTAGAATATATCATTTATAAAGAAGACTTATTTACCAAATTGTATGTTGAAATAAAATAACTAAAAATTAATATAATTAAATATACAGGTGATGGTGTAAATGCCGATGATTATTTAGTAAAAATAAAATAAGTTTGAAGATGTTCTAAATATGAGGAGGATAAATGAAAAAAGTACTAATTTATATAATAGCTTGCATTGCTCTATTATTTGGATGTTCGTGTAAAGAAAATGTCACTAACGAATATAATGTAAAAATATTAAAAAATACTGATTACACATTTAATAAAGATTTTCTAGCAAACAATAAAACATGTGGTGCAATAGACGTAATAAATGAGTATACGTATTATATTTATGATGATAGTTTTCCAAAAGAATTAATAATAAAAATAAGAAGTGAAGAAGAATTAAATAAAGCATTTGATGATTTTATTGATGTCGATTTTAATAGCGAAATGGTTGTATTATATGGCTTTACAACAGCTGCGCATCCAGAAAAATTAGGAGAAAAATACTACATAATAACTGAAGCAAGATTGGTTGACGATTCATTGAAAATAACGTGTGAGATCAGAAAGAAATATAAAAACTCTAGAGACTTATATGTACCTGATGCTTCTATTCCCGACACAAAATGGATAGTCTTTAAAATGAATATTGTTGAATTCAGTAAAATTGAATTTGTTGGATAAATGTATGAGGAGAAAAATAATGATAAAAAAAAGAATTGCAATATTATTTATTTTCTTTTTTATAATGTGCTTCAACAGCTTTTCAATGAAGTTAGAGGCCACTTCTCCAACCCCATCTCCATTGATAAATTTTGAAGTGCTTACTAAAACTAATAAAATCAAAGTAGGCGAAGATTTGGAAATTAGCATGAAATATAACGCTTATCGAAACCAAATAGAAGACCCAGAAAGCTATTTTGCAAAAGGTGGAGAATTTTTTGACAATCACAAAGTAGATATAAAAATATACTGTGGTAGTGTTAAAATAGGCTATTCTGATATAAAACTGAAATCGTGTGGAAAAAACAAATATGAAAGAGAGTATTATTGTAGATATGATACAAAAGAAGAATATTATCATAAAGAATATGAAGAATTAGTTGTTGCAGAACAAGATGATTATCCTATTAATAAATATGAGAGTGAAGATTTCATAATTCCTTCAACTTGGTTTAAGGAAAAAATAGGTTTTATCGAATTTAAAATGTGTGTATATGAAAAAAGAAATATTGATGGTGAAGAGCAATTTGTATTATCGCAGACCTATTCGGTTTCATCTAAAATATGGTATAAAATAAATGATGGTGAAGTGATAATATATGATAGAAGAGAAAACGAAGTATTAAATAAATTATATAATGCGTGAGGTAAAGTGATGATTAAAAAAATAATAATATATAGGTGGAGTAAATGAAGAAATCAGTATTTTTTTGTTTTATACTAATAGTTGCTTTATTTGGTTTTGGATGTAACGCTAATGGTAACCCAACAGTTGAAACAGATAATGAAAAAATTAATTCTAGTGCAGTGACTGATGCTAATGATGTTTTTGTCATTCCATCAAGTTCTTCTGATGTTTCTGGCCCAGAACTTATTTCTTTTCAGCCTGTTTTTGAAAAGGACACAATAAAAGTAGGAGAAGATTTAGTTTTTAAATTGTATATAGGAACAACTTTGCAAAACATTAATAAAATGAAATATACAAGGGATGGTGTATATGCCGATGATTATTTAGTTAAATTAGAAATTGAATATGGTAAATATAATAGAATTTTGATTCAACCAAATTTTTATACTGATGGAAGTGATAGGTATGAAACGGAATTTCTAAAAACAAACGATTATTGTTATAAAACAATTGATGATTTTTGTTCTTATAATTATCCAAGTTTTTATCCAAAAATCGATGATACTTCTAAATTTGAAGAAATAACTCTTCCTTCCTATATTTTTACTGAAGAAAAAGGATATGTTCGTCTTGGAATATTCATATATGGTATTTATGGTGACGACATAGATGAAATTGCTCCTAGAGGTGTGACGTGCTTTATTTCTTACGAACTAAATGGCGATAGTATAGTAATAAATCAATAATTCAACTAATGCTTCTAATCCTGATACAAAATGGATAGTCTTTAAAATGAATATTGTTGAATTTAGTAAAATTGAATTTGTTGGATAAATGTATGAGAGGAATTATAATGATAAAAAAAGAAAGGGAAAAATGATGAAAGAAAGAAAAATACTAGTTTTGGTAATTTTAATTTTGCTAGTTCCTTTTTTTGGATGTAAGAAAATAATAGATGATTCATATGATAATGCAGAAAAAGTAATGTCTACAAAAGCAATTTTAGAAAATAACAGAATAAAAAAAGGCGAAGATGTGTTGATTAAATTATATTTTGGAGTACAATCGGGATTCAAACTTCGTAGTAAAGAAGGTGTGCCTGCAGATAGATACACAGCAGAAATAAAAATAGAATATGGTAAATATGAAGAGTATTATATAACAGATTATAATTCTTCTTGTTCTAAGAAAAAGAAAACTTCAATACATACAAAAATAAGTGAATATATCTACAAAACTATTGAGGATTTTTGTCTTAGTGATTATCCAAGTATTTATTATGGAATAGATGAAAACTCAAAATATGAAGAAATAATAATTCCTTCATATAAATTTACTGAGTCAATGGGATATTTTTATATTCATATCGATATCTATGGTGTATATGATGATATTGTTAGTGATGAAAGTAGAGGAATTGTTACACGTTTATATTACAAAATTGAAAATGATGAAATAATAATTAATTAATTAATTAAAAAGCAGATAACAATTTATTATTAGAATTGTTAGGTGGAATTTATGAAATCATATTAAAAGTTTTAATTTTTTATTCATATGTTTTTTATTATTTATTTCTTCCGTATTTAAAGAAAGAAGAATATTTGACAAAATAGAATCAAAAACGCCTAAGGCAATAATATGCTTTTAGGCGTTTTATAATTTAAGATATTAATAATAAAATAATATATAATTGGTTCTATTTTAATGCTTCTTTGATTGCTTTTGATAATTGATCAGCACAACTTGTTCCTTTGTACCCACAAGTGTTTCCTTCTAGGATAGTGGCTATTTCTTCTGCATCTTTTCCTTCACAAAGTTTTGCGATGGCTTTTAGGTTTCCGTTACATCCTCCTAGAAATACGATGTTTGTGATTTTCTTATCATCAGTCACATCAAAGTCGATTTTTTGGCTACAAACGCCAGATGTTTTATAAGTATAATGTTTCATAATTTGTCCTTTCTTTGCTTAATTGTATTATAAAGATTAAAAAAAAGCAAATAGATTGCTTAAAAGAATTGAGTTATCTAAAAATATGGGTCTTTAAAAAGATTGAAAAAAAGTATATAATATTATAGATAACGGTGAATGATATGATTTATTTAGATTACACAGCCACAACTCCAATGGATGAGGAGATTATAGAATTATATTCTAGAATGCAAAAAGAGTTTTTTGCCAATTCAACAAGCCTTAATAAGCTTGGGCAAAGAAGCGAATATATGATTAATAAATGTAAGAACGAGATATTAGAGACTTTAGGAATAAATAGTCACGATATCGTTTTTACATCTAATGCTACAGAAGCTAATAACATTGCTATTTTAGGATATTTAAAGAATTACACTAAAGGCACTCTCATCACAACAAAAATCGAACATCCTTCAGTTATAGAAGTATTTAAATATCTAGAAACAAAAGGGTTCGATGTTATCTATTTAGATATTAATAAAGATGGAAAAATCGATTTAGATGAACTAAAAAGATGTATAAATAAAGATACACTTTTAGTATCGGTTATGTGGGTGAATAATATTGTTGGTGCAGTTGAGCCAATTAGTGAAGTTATTGATATTGTTAAAGACTATCCTAAATGTAAATTACATGTTGATGCGGTTCAAGGTTTATGTAAGGTTAAGCCAACATTTGATTTTAATAAAATAGATTTATTAACATTTTCAACTCATAAGATCTATGGACCTAAAGGAGTTGGAGGGTTAATCTATAAAAAGAATCTTGAAATTGGTAAAATCATGTATGGCTCTAATAATCAAAATGGGTTAAAGCCAGGAACTATGGATGTGGGACTTGTTGCTTGTACATGTAAAGCGATAAAGAAATACTATCCTCTAACTTTAGAGCACTATAATTATGTTAAAGGATTACAAGAAAAGCTAATAGAACGTTTAAAAAACAATAAGAATATAGTAATTAATCTTGTTGGAGAAAGTCCTTATATAACTAGTGTATCTATACCAGGAGTTAATGGAGAGACTTTAGTGCATAAATTAGAAGAAAAAGAGATATATGTATCAACGGGGTCAAGTTGTGCATCTAAATTAAAGAAACCTGAAAAGACAATACTTGCTTTAACTAATGATGAGGGTCTTGCTTTATCATCTATTAGAATAAGTCTATCTCACTTAACTAAAGAAAGTGAAATAGAGGAATTAGTTAGTGCTTTGGAGAATATAAAATGATTAGTTTAATATTAGTAAGATATGGAGAAATGACATTAAAGAAGAAAAACTATCGTCAATTTCTTCAAATGATTAATGATAATATCAAAAGAAAACTAAAAGAGTTTAAGAAAATTAAATATTTTAATACTGATTACCGCTTCTATATTTATCTTAATGGAGAAGATTATAAATTAGTTATCGATAAACTTAATACGGTTTCAGGGCTTGCTAGTTATAGCCTTTGTAGCGAGTGCGCTAATACTTATGAAGCGATGGGTGAACTTGGTGTTAAACTTGTTAGTGAATATAAAAAAGGGGCTAGGGCTTCATTTAAAGTAGAAACTAATAGAGGGGATAAAAACTACCCAGCCACATCAATTGAAATTAGTCAAGAAGTCGCTCGTAGGGTTTTACCAAAGGTAGAAGGTTTATATGTAGATGTACATAATCCAGAAATCACTCTAAATATCGATTTAAGAAGTGAAGGAACTTACCTTTATGTTGAAACAATTAAAGGTTTAGGAGGATATCCTAGTGGAACTGCAGGGTGCGGTCTACTTATGATGAGTGGTGGAATTGATTCACCGGTTGCAGGGTTTTTATCTTTAAAGAAAGGTATAAACCTAAAAGCAATTCATTTTGCTTCTCCTCCTTATACTAGTGATCTAGCTTTACAAAAGGTTGTAGACTTAACTGAAGTACTAACAAATTATTCATCAAACAGTAAAATTGATTTAATAGTTATACCTTTCACTAAGATACAAGATTCAATACACGAAAATGCATCAAATATCTATATGGTTACTTTAATGAGAAGAGCAATGTATAAGATAGCTAGTGAAATATGTAAAAAAGAAAATATTGATGTAATAATAAATGGAGAATCAATTGGACAAGTAGCTAGTCAAACACTAGAAAGTATGAAGGTTGTTAACGAAGTAACTAATATTCCTATTATTAGACCACTTGCTACTTTTGATAAAGAAGAAATAGTAGATATAGCTAGACGTATTAAGACTTTTGATATTTCTATTAGACCATATGAAGACTGTTGTACAGTGTTTGTTCCTGAACATCCTATAATTAAACCTAAACTAGATTTAGTTTTAGCTGAAGAAGCTAAATGCAATTTAGATGATTTAATTATGGAAGCAATAGAAAACAAAGAAATTATTACTTTAAATGATACAAAGAAATATAACGTGTTTGAAAAAGATGATGAATTTGATATCTAAGGAGAGAATATGTTAGAAGAAGATTTAAAGAAAGAAGAATTAGGAGAAAGTGAAGAAAAGGAAAGCTTAGAAGAAGCTACACCTGTTGAAGAAACTGATGCAGTTGAGAAACAAGCTGAAAATCAAGGCGAAGCAGAAGAAAATGTAGAAACAACTGAAGAAGATGAAATCTATGCTAAGCTCCATGAACTTGATTTAAGGCTAGAACAATTAGAAGATATTGCATCTGAAGATATAACAATCGATGAAGAGCAAGAATATGCGTCATTAAAGGCTGAGGTTAAGAAACTAAAAGAAAGATTAAAAGAGATTAATAAAAAGAAGAAAGAAGAATCTAATTCTATTTGGGATAAGATTAATATCTACTATATAATTTATGCGTTTATCGCACTAATTCTAGTAATGTATCCTACAGGAACAATGATTAGTGCGTATTATGCTAATCTTTCATATAAACTAGCATCATCAATTAACGAAACATTAGAATTAAGTGATAAAGCATTTGACATAATGAACTTTAGTTTGTATCTACTTTATTATGTTTTGTTTATTGTTATTGATTTAGTATTCTTTAGTTTTATCAAAAAGAACAAAGTTAATAAAATAACAATGGCGGTTGTTATTTTAGTTCATGTTGTAGCATCACTTATTTCAGTATTACAAATTATTGAGGTATTTTTCTAATAATGAAGAAAATAACATCAGTTAATAATGAATTAATTAAAGAACTATCTAAGCTTAAACAAAAGAAATATCGAGATGAAAGAAAAGAATTCTTAGTTGAAGGCTATCATCTAGTAGAAGAAGCGATGAAGTTCTTAAAATTAGTTTTAATAGTAGATGAAAAAGATGAAGTTAAAGGTGTAGAAAATATCTTAGTAACAGAGGATGTTATTAAAAAACTTTCTTCAACAATCACTCCTCAAAACATTATTGGAGTATGTAGATATTTTAGTGATGAAGACGTTAGGTATTGTGGGAAGATGATACTACTTGATAATTTACAAGATCCAGGGAATATTGGTACTATCATTAGATCAAGCTTAGGTTTTAATGTTGATTTAGTTGTGTTATCAAAAGGAAGCTGTGATATTTATAATGATAAGCTAATTAGATCAACTCAAGGGGCTTTATTTAAAGTTAAGGTAATTGAAGAAGATTTGGTTGATGCAATTAATAAAATTAAAGCAAATGGCGTTAAAGTGTTTGGTACATCACTTCAAAATGGGACTCCGCTAGAAAAAATAGAGAAAGTAAACAATTATGCTTTAATATTAGGGAATGAAGGTAATGGAGTAAGAAAAGAATTATTAGAAATAACTGATAAGAACATTTATATTGAAATTGATGAAAGATTAGAATCACTAAACGTAAGTGTTGCATCAGGTATTATTATGCACTACTTTTATAAGTAGTGCTTTTCTTTATTTGACTTATAGGTTGTGTTGTGATATAATACATATAGAAAGTGTATCAAGGAGTGAGTTAATCTCACTCCTTTAAAAATGAAATATGAAGGAAATTGAAAAAAGAAGTTTAGAGATTGCAAATAACTGTGCTAAGGAGCTTAATCTAGAAATTATCGAAGTTGAGTATGTTAAAGAGTTTGGTAGCATGGTGTTAAGAGTGATTGCTGATAGTGAAGGTGGACTTGATATTAATCAAGCAACAGCACTAAATGAAGCAATTGGCGAGGTGCTCGATAAAGAAGACTTTATCGATGGAGAATATAGTTTAGAGGTTTCTAGTCCCGGACTAGAGCGCGAACTAAAGACTGATGCAGACTATATTAAGTATATCGGTTCTTATATTTGTATTTATACAAAAGAAAAGGTATTAAATAAGAATGAGGTGTATGGAGATTTACTTGATTATAGTGATGGAACTTTTAAGTTAAAGGTTAATTTAAAAGGAAGAATGAAAGAAATAGAAATTAATAAAGAAATTATAGAGAAAGTTAGACTAGCTGTTAAGTTTTAGGAGGATATTATGAAAAGTAAGAGTTTTTTTGAATCATTAGAAAGTATTGCTTATGAAAGAGGTTTGGATATTAATCTTGTATTAGAGAAGGTTAAAGCAGCTGTAGCTGTTGCTTGTAAGGATACTGAATACAAAGGTGAAGTTCAAGCTAAGGTTGATTTTGAAGAAAAGACAATTAAGTTTATTGATCACTATGAAGTTGTTAGTGAAATTACTGAAGATAAAAAAGGACAAATATTACTTGAAGATGCTCTTAAAATTAAGACTAGAGTAAAAGTTGGTAGCGAAATTAATCGTGAGATTAAGCTTGATACATTTGGTAGAAAGAATGCTGGTAAGTTTAAACAAGCACTACTAAGTGGACTAAAAGAATTAGAAAGAGAAGAAGCTTATAATTTCTTTAGTGAAAGAGTTGGAGAAATAGTTAATGCTAAGGTTGTGGCCAAGACTGACACATTTGTTACATTCTTGATTGGATCTAACTGTGAAGCTACAATGCCTCTAACTGAAGGATTACCTAACGAAGAGTTTAATATTGGTGATACTAAGAAGGTTTATATTGTTAAAGTAGATAAGACTACTAAGGGACCTAAAGTATTCTTAAGTAGAACTAGTAGAGAAATCGTTAAAAAGTTGTTTGAAATCAATATTCCTGAAATTGCTGATGGAAGTATTGAAATTATGGGTATTAGCCGTGACCCAGGAAGTAGAACTAAGATTGGAGTTCTTTCAACAAAACCTAATGTTGATGCTAAGGGTGCATGCGTTGGTCATGGTGGATTAAGAATTAAAGAAATTAATGAAGCATTAAATAATGAAAAGATTGATATCTTTACATGGAAAGATGATCCTGTAGAGTTAATAGCTGAAGCACTACTACCTGCAAAGTGTGTTAGTGTTATCGCTGATGAAAAGACAAGAAAGGCATTAGTTATTGTTCAAGATGAACAATATTCTCTAGCGATTGGTAAGAGCGGTCAAAATGCAAGACTTGCAGCTTATGCGATTGATTGGAAGATTGACATCAAGAAGCTATCTGATGCAACAAGTGAGGGAATTAAATTTTCTTATAACGTAGATTTGAGGTAAGTGAGGTGAGAAAATGAACAAGACTAAGAAAGTTCCCCTTCGTAAGTGTGTAGCAACAAACGCTCAATTTCCTAAAAAGGAGATGTTTAGGATTGTTCGTACACCTGAAGGAGAAGTTAAAATCGATTTGACTGGTAAACTTAATGGGCATGGTGCTTATTTAAGTAAAAGTATGGAAGCAATAGAGTTGTCTAGAAAGAAAAAGATTTTAGATAGATATCTAGAAGCCGAAGTAAAAGATGAAGTTTATGATGAATTAATTAAATTATTAGAGGCTTAATGTGGAAAAAAGAGAAAAGGCATTAAACTTACTAGGTCTAGCATATCGTGCTAGAAAACTCATAAACGGCGATGAGGTTGTAACAGATAATCTACAAAAAGGTAAATGCAAGATGGTGATTGTGGCGAGTGATGCATCAAATAGAACCATCGACAAATTCCAAAAGAAATGTTTCTTTTATGGAACAGAACTTAATCTAGAGTTTACTACTGAAGAAATAAGTAAAGCTTTAGGGAAAGGCTTAGTAAAAGTAGTAGCACTTTTAGATGAGGGATTTAGTAATGCGTTTAAAGAAAATTTAAGATGAGGTGAACTAGATGAAAGTAAAAGATATATTAGAAGTCTTAAAGGGAAAAGAAACTGAAGAAGTTCTTCTTAAGCTACTAAAGAACATCGGTATTACTGCTGATCTTGAAACTGACATTAAAGATGATGTCTTAAAGAAATTAAGTAAGAAATACAAGATGGAAATTAAACCTGTTAAGAAGAAAGCTGAACCTAAGAAAGAAGCTCCAAAGGTTGAAGTAAAGAAAGAAGAACCAAAAGTTGAAGTTAAACCTAAGGAAGAAGTAAAGGTTGAAGAAAAACCTAAAGAAGAACCTAAGGTAGAGACAAAGAAAGAAGAACCAAAGGTTGAAGTTAAGCCTAAAGAAGAAGTAAAGTCAGAAGCTAAAAAAGAAGAAAAGAAAGACGAAATCAAAGAAGTTGAATTATCTAGAGTATACGATGATGCTTATAACGAGTATGTTAGTCAAGATAAGGAATATACTAGAATTAAGAGTGCTAGACGTAAGAAAGGTGCTCAAAAGAATGAAAAGCGTCAAGGTAATATCAAAGATAAGAAAAAGCCACAAGATGAGAACGTTGTATATTACATGCCTAATATGTCACCAGCAATTCTTGCTAGTGCTCTAAATATTAGCTATGGTGAAGTTGTTAAAAAGCTTATTGAACTTGGTTATATGGTTTCTGCAACAGAACCACTAGACAGAGATGTTGTTGAGATACTTGCTGATGAGTTTGGTTTTGCTTTAAAAGATAAGATTGAAGAAGATATTACTAAGTTTGAAGAATTAGTAATTGAAGATGATGAAGAAAACCTTCTTCCTCGTCCTCCTGTTGTTACTATCATGGGCCATGTTGACCATGGTAAAACAACTTTGCTTGATACAATTCGTAATAGTAGAGTTGTAGCTGGTGAAGCTGGTGGTATCACTCAACATATCGGTGCTTATCAAGTAAAGAAGAAAGATCAACTTATTACTTTTATTGATACACCAGGACATGCCGCATTCACTGAAATGAGAGCAAGAGGTGCTGAAGTAACCGATATCGTTGTATTGGTTGTAGCTGCTGATGATGGTGTAATGCCTCAAACAAAAGAAGCAATCGACCATGCCCAAGCTGCAAAAGTTCCAATTATTGTAGCGGTTAATAAGATGGATAAGCCTCAAGCAAATCCTGATAGAGTTAAAACCGAACTTGCTCAACTAAATTTAGTTGCTGAAGAGTGGGGTGGAGACACAATATTCGTTAATATTTCAGCTTTAACTGGAATGGGTGTAGATGAATTATTAGATATGATTTTGTTAACTGCTGAAATGGAAAACTACCGTGCTAACCCTAATAGACTTGGTATGGGTGTTGTAATTGAAGCAAAACTTGATAAAGGAAGAGGACCTGTAGCTACCCTACTTGTTAAAAACGGAACAATTAAAGTTGGTGACCCAGTTGTAGTTGGTAATACATTTGGTAAGATTCGTGCTATGAGTGATGAATCTTCAACAAACATCAAAACTGCTCTACCTAGTAAAGCAATAGAAGTAACTGGTTTAGTTGATGTTCCTCAAGCTGGTGATAAGTTCATGGTATTTGAAGATGAAAAGACAGCTAGACTAATTGCTGAAGAACGTGCTAAGAGAGCATTTGAAATGGAAATGAGTAAATTCCGTCGTCAAACAACTCTAGCAAATACTGATAAAGAACTTAACTTAATCATTAAATGTGACGTTCAAGGTTCAGCTGAAGCATTGCGTAATTCTATCGAAAAGATTAATGTAGAAGGTGTTGAAATCCATATTCTTCGTGCTAGTGTTGGTAGTGTAACAGAAACTGATATTATCTTAGCTGAAGCAGAAGGAGCTGTAATCATTGGATTTAATGTTAGACCTAATGCAGCAATCATGAAATTTGCTAAAGATAAATTTGTTGAAATTAGATTATATAATATTATCTATAAGGTTCTAGAAGATATCGAAGCAGCAATGAAGGGAATGCTTGACCCAGTTTATGAAGAAAAGAACATCGGAGAAGCTGAGGTTAGAAGTATCTTTAAAGCTAGTAAGATTGGTACAATCGCTGGTTGCTACGTTACTGATGGATTAATCAGTCGTGGGTGTGGTGTTAGATTAATTAGAGATAATATTGAAATCTACAAAGGAAAACTATCTTCACTTAAACGTTTTAAAGATGATGTTAAGGAAGTTAAAGTTGGATTTGAATGTGGTTTAACTATTGAAAACTACAATGATATTAAAGAAGGCGATAGAATTGAAGCCTTTGTTATGGAGCAAGTGAACTAATATGGCATTTAAACAAGAAAGATTAGAAAAGATTATTGTTCGTGAACTTTCAACATTTCTTCTAATGGAAGCAAAAGATGAAAGATTAAAATACGTTACTATTACTAATTGCCGTTTAACTGGTGATTTATCAATAGCTACAGTATTTTATACAGTTTATGGAACTGAAGAGCAAAAAGTATCAACTGGTGAAGTTTTAGCTGATGCTAAAGGAATGTTAAGAAGCCATTTAGGAAAAGCGTTACAAGTTAAGAAGATTCCTGATTTAAAGTTTAAGTATGATGAATCAATGGAATATGGAGATAAAATCGAAAGTATTTTAAAGAATTTAAATTTATAGAGCCAATATTTGGCTCTTTAATTAAAGGAGCGCTAAGTGACTGACAAAGTAAAAGAAAAACTTAAGACCTTACCAAATAAACCTGGTTGCTACCAGATGAAAGATGCAAGTGGGAAAATCATCTATGTTGGTAAAGCAAAAGTGCTAGCTAATAGAGTAAAGAGCTACTTTGTTGGAAGTCACGACGCTAAAACAACTAAGATGGTGAGCTTGATTGATGATTTTGAATATATCATCACTGGTAGTGAAACTGAAGCTTTCATCCTTGAGATGAATCTAATTAAGAAATATCATCCTAAATATAATATTATGCTTATGGATGATAAGAGATATCCTTATATTTGTGTATCAAATGAAAAGCATCCAAAGATCTTTTATACTAGAGACCTAAATAAGAAAGCTAAATATTATGGTCCATATCCTAATGGCAAAGCAGCTAAGGATATTGTTATGATGCTTAATAAGATATATCCTTTAAGAAAATGTAATGTGATTCCTAAAAGAGAATGTCTTTATTATCACTTGGGGCAGTGTTTAGCCCCTTGTATTAATGAAGTAAGTAGTGAGGCATATTTAGATATTACTAATAAGATTAATCACTTTCTAAAAGGTAATACATCAAGTGAAGTAGCAAGACTAAAGAATTTAATGTATGAAGAATCTGAGAGATTAAATTACGAGAAAGCTAAGGAATATAAAGACATAATCGATGAGATTAAGGTACTAGAGGAAAAACAAAAGATGGAAGTTGATATGGTTGATACTGATATCTTTGGTTATGTTGTTAAAGATAATCACATAAGCATTCAAATCTTTCACATTAGAAACAAAAAGATGGTTGAAAGAAGTGGATTCTTGTTTGACCTGATGAATGATAGCGCTGAAATGTTTATCGAATTTGTTGGTGAGTTCTATTTTGTTTATAATAATCCTCTACCTAAAGAGATACTACTTCCAAATGTTGATATATCATATCTAGATGATAGGCTAACAAGTTTAATATCAATTCCTAAAAAAGGAAAGAAAAAGGAATTTGTTAATTTGGTAGAAACAAATGCTTTAGAAAAGGTTGATATCTTATTAGAAAAAGAAAAGAAAAACTATAATAGAACAGTTGGTGCTAATAAAGAGTTATCAAACCTACTTGGATTAGATATTCACACAATAGAAGCTTTCGATAATAGTAACATCATGGGCTACGATAGTGTTAGCGCTATGGTTAGTTATGTTGATGGAGAGAAAAACAAAAAAGGTTACAGAAAATTTAAGGTTAAAACGGTTGAAGGCGCAGATGACGCTAGAACAATGTATGAGATTGTTAAAAGAAGGTATTCTAGGTTAAAGAAAGAAAACGAGAAGATGCCTGATTTAATCATCATGGATGGAGCTATTAACCAAATAAACTTTGCGAAAAAAGCGCTAGATGAAGTTGAAGTAGATATTAAGATTTTGGGTTTAGTAAAAGATGATAATCATAGAACTGATCATCTCTTATTTAACGGCGAAGAGATAAAAATCGATAAAAGAAGTAATCTATTTTACTTTCTAGAAGGTATTCAAGATGAAGTGCATCGCTATGCAATAACTTTCTTTAGAACATTGCACGGTAAAAGTGCAATTGCTAGTGCCCTAGATTCTATTAAAGGAATCGGTAAAGTAAAAAAGATGCAAATATTAGAGATTATTGGTAAAGATGATTTTGTAAGTCAACTAGATAAACTTAAATTAAGTAAAGAACAAAAAGAAGAAATATTAAAGATATATAATATATAAACGGTGAAGTTATGAGATTATATGGAAAAGTGATAGAAACAATAAGTGATGAAAGAATAATAAGAATTGATTGTAGTGGTAGCTTAGTATACTTATATATGAGTAGAAAAGTATACAAAGACTTCTCAATTTATTTCAAGAAACATCCTTATATCTTTGTTGATGTGAAAGAAGATAGACGCATGAATGGCGAGTATTGTGTTTATGATGTCAATTATTTTGAAAAGATCTTTGAAGCAACATCTAAAGGTAAGGTAATGTATTATGATATCGATGAAGTTAGGGTAGATACTTTAAAACTTCTTGATAATCTAGAAAACAAGATGTTTCTTGATTTAGAGTTCTCACTACCTGCTTATTATCAATCTATTCCACATGTAGCTGAAATTGTGCAATATGGAATAGTTATTGAAGATGCAAATGGAGAGATTATTCACAAAGAAAGTTCGTTAGTTAAGCCAAAAAGAAGAATAACATTAAATAATAGAACATTAAAATTCTTATCAAGAGAACGTGAAGAATTTGACAGTGCTATTAATTATATGGATTTCTATAATTCATTTAAAGAATTAATCAATAAATATAACCCTAAAATTATCGCTTGGGGCAGAAGCGACTTAGCAACACTAGAAGCATCATTTAAAGTAAATAATGTTAAAAACATACCTTTAAAGAAAAGATATATTAACATTATGCAATTAATTAAGAATTATTATAATTACAAAGATGAGATGGGACTATTCCAAACATATGAAGAAATGACAGGGAAAGTCCTAGAGCCTCAAGCTCACGATGCTTTAGAAGATGCCATGGTTACTAGAGAAATCTATCACTTATTCAAAGAAAAAACTGATCATAACAATGAAAAATAGTGCACAAATTGTGCACTATTTTTTATATACTTGAATATTGAAATCTAAAGTTATTAATTCATCTTTTTTAATTTTATCAAAACTTAAGGAATCAGTTTTGTAAAAATAAGGTGTCATTTTGATTAAATTTAATAAATCATCTTTATTTATTAATTTTTGATATTTTAGGTTTTTAGCTTCAACCTCTTTTAAACAATCTATTGACTGTTTCTTTTCTTCATTTAAATATGGATTATCATAAAGCTTAGTCTTTAACTCATATAGATGATAAATAGAAGGAGTTACTAGGATTAAATATCCATTAGGTTTTAATATTCTATAGATTTCATCTATAAATAGTGGAGCAAATACTATTAATGTAGCGTCTAGCGCTTCACTTGATAGTGGCACGCTTTGACTTGATGCTACATAATAATGATTACTTCTGTTACTAGACGCTTTATTTATTGCTTCTTTAGATATATCAAAGCCATATACTTCGATATCTAGGTTGCTTGAATAATATCCTGTTCCGCATCCTAAATCTGCAATGGTTTTAATGTCATATTTGTTTATTATCTTTTTTATTTCATCTTTTAATTCTTGATAATAACCTTTTTCTAAGAAGTTGTAACGTGCCAGAACCATTTCTTTATTATCTCCAGCATTAGGATGGTTGATAAGTAAGTTAGTATATCCCTTTTTAGAGATGTCAAATGAATGGTTGTTTTCACATTTGTAACTTGATTCTACTTTTACGATTCTACTTTTACATATTGGACATATTAACATCTTACACCTCGAGGATTGTTGGGACGATAATAGGTTTACGGTTGGTTTGTGTTTGAATGAATTGACCTACTTCATAAATTAAGATATTTTCTGCTAGTTGCAGCGAGCCATCTGGGTTTCTTGCGATATAGTCTACATAGATATCTTTAGCCTTTTTCTTAATTTTTGATATTAGTTCAAAAGATTCTTTCATAAAGATGAAGCCTCGAGATGAGAAGTTGATAGTACTAACTAATTCTTTCTTATTGTTAACTAAGAAAGTTAGAGTCACAACACCATCTTCACTCATGAGCCTACGTTCTTTGATAATTGATCCACTTACTTCAACATTATTAGAGTCGATGTAACTATTACCGCTTTTTACTCGATAGTTTTGGAATACCATATCATGGTGGAATGTTAGAACATCGCCATTTTGTAAGATGAAGCAGTTCTCTTCAGCTACACCAGCTAAAATTGCTAGTTCCTTGTGACGCTTAAGCATTGCATATTCACCATGTATAGGAACAAAATATCTTGGCTTAGTTAGGGCAACCATTAATTCAAGCTCGGTTTCTCCACCATGGCCTGAAGTGTGAGTTTCTGTTAGAGGACTATTAACAATAACAGTAGCTTTAGAGCGATATAATTTATTAATAGTCTTATTAATACTATCTTGGTTACCAGGAATAGCACTAGATGAGAAGATGATTGTATCATTTTCCGTAATCTTAACATATTTGTGAGTGCCATCAGCCATTCTACTTAGTGCCGCAAGGGGCTCTCCTTGGGAACCTGTTGAAATAATTGTTAATTTATTAGGATTAACAAATTCCATATCTTTGATTGATATTAAAGTTCCTTTAGGCGGAGTGATGTAATTGAGTCTTTGAGCTATATCTAAGCATTTTTCCATAGAACGACCAAACACAACAACTTTTCTACCAGTCTCTACGCTCGCTTCCACAATCTGTTTTACTCTATAAACGTTAGATGCGAATGTTGAAATGATGATACGTCCAGTGATTGTTGAAAAGATGCTCTTTATACTATCTCCGGCACGGCGCTCTGATTGCGTGAAACGAGGAACGTTAGCGTTTGTGGAGTCACTTAATAAGCATAATACACCACTTTTAGCGTAGCTTGCTAGTTTTTCAAAATCAGTATGATTTGCTATTGGAGTTAAATCAATCTTAAAGTCTCCTGTATGGATGATATATCCAAGACGAGTTTTAATCGCAATTCCAAAAGAATCAGGAATTGAATGGTTTGTTCTAAAGAAAGATATTTCAAAATTTTTAAAGGTATAGATTGATGAGTCCTCGTACTCAATTAGGTTAGTTGACTTGTTTGTTAAGTCGCTTATCTTTTCTTTTATTAGATAGAAAGCCAACCTACTAGCATAAATATTATTGATTTTGACGTTTTTGATTAATTCAGGGATTCCCCCAATGTGGTCCTCGTGACCATGAGTTATAAAAAGACCGATTATTTTATCTTCGTTTTCTTTTAAATAAGTGAAGTCAGGAACGATATATTCGATGCCGTAATTGTTATCAGGAAAAAGCATACCACAGTCAACGATTACTATTTCATCGCTACATTCGATTAGGTACATATTTTTACCTACTTCACCTAAACCACCTAAAGCCATTATTTTGATATTAGAATCTTTGAAATGGTCGATAATAGGTTGTTCGATTGTTTTGTTATTCATTTTACTCCTTTCTCTTTCTTTACTTTTACTATTATAACAAAATAGACGAAAAATAGAAAGTGTTAAACGTTTTTATAAAAATAGATATAAAAGCCTCTATTTTAATAATATAGGTATCATATTTAATCTAGAATCGTTTAGTATATTTTATTAATGTAATTAATAGTGTAAAATACAGCCTAGTTATAAAGGGAAAAGAAAAAAGCTAAATATTACTATTTAGCTTAAATTTCACTTTAATTCTAATTCTTTAGCATTCTCAGGAACAAAGAATGGATTTGCTTTATTAATCCTATCAACAAACAAAATTCCATCTAAATGATCATATTCATGTTGAAATACTATTGCAATATAACCAGTTAGAGTTAATACTGTTTCTTCAAAGTCTGCTTTATCAAAGTTAAATAGAACACATCTAGCTTTAATTTTCTTGTGACGCATTACTAGGCCTTCTGTTTCTCTATCTACAGATAAGCATCCTTCACCGTTTGGTAAGAATGTTAGTTGCTCTGATTCA
Source organism: Bacilli bacterium (assembly GCA_918272565.1). Taxonomy (GTDB): domain Bacteria; phylum Bacillota_I; class Bacilli_A; order ML615J-28; family CAG-698; genus Tener-01. The sequence goes on along the minus strand of CAKJYW010000003.1, from coordinate 19,232 downwards.
CTGATGATTTTAGGATTTACAACGATGTAATGATGAAACTCTCCTTTTTCGTCTCCTGCTTGAATACAGAACATTCTTTTACTAACGCCAATTTGCGGAGCCGCAAGTCCTACACCTGGTCTAATTTTGTATTTTTTTATAAATTCTTCATCATAACTATTAGTTAGATATTCATCCATTTGTCTTAATGTTTCTAAATCTTCATTAGATACAGGCAAACTTACTTCCTTTGCTTTTTCCCTTAACACAGGATCCTTTTCTTTAACAATATCTTTATATAGTAACATAATTAATACCTCTATTAATATTATAACATAAATTGACTTTATTATAGTTAATAATTATGATAAAATTAGTTTTGTGTTAATAAGGGGATAAAAAAATGGTTAAAGAATATAAGATTGATTATGATATGTTTAGTGCGTTAGAGATTATTAAGATTATAGAATTCTTTAATTTGATTGAAAAGACTAAAACAGCAAAAGTAAAAGTATCTACACTTATTGAAAAATACCACGAATATCAAAACATCTTAAGAAGTAAATCTTTAGAAAAGAAATACGATAAGATGATGGTAGATGAATGTGGAATATCTATTTATAAAACGATGAAGGCGGTACAAAATGAGGCTAGATAAATATTTAGCAGAAGCACTTAATATTTCTAGAAGCGAGACAACTACTATCATAAAACAAAAGAAAGTAAAAATTGATGATAGAGTAGCAAAAAGCGGAAGTGAAGAAGTTAAAGGGAAAGTCTATTATAATGAAGAAGAGATAGTATATAAAGAATTTAGGTATTTTATGATAAATAAACCTAAAGGATACGTTTCAGCAAGTCGCGATGACAAAAATCCTTGTGTAGTTGATCTAGTTACTGGTGTGAAAAACTTAAAAGCTGCTGGGCGTCTTGACATTGATACAACGGGATTAATGATTCTAACAAATGATGGGGCCTTTATTCATAAAGTAACTTCACCAAAGCAAGAAATTTATAAGACATATGAAGTAGAATGTGATAAAGAATTTAAAAGAGAATTTGTTAGTGCCTTTTTAGAAGGATTTGATTTAATAGATAGTGATGGCTCTATTTATCATACTAAAAAAGCGTATCTTGAAATAACAAGCAAAAACAAAGCTCTTATTTCAATTTGCGAAGGAAGGTTTCATGAAATTAAGAAGATGTGTCATGAAGTTGGGCTTGTTGTTACAAATTTAAAGAGGATTAAAATAGGATCACTTGAACTAGATAGTGCGTTAAAAGAAGGAGAAGCTAAGGAACTAGAAGAAAAAGATATAGAAAAGATATTTGTCAAGTAAAAACACTTGACAAAGTATAGTGATTATGGTAAAATATCAAAGGATTATTAAATAGGAGGAAATATATGGTAAAATTAAGATTACAAAGATATGGTGCTAAAAAACGCCCATACTATCGTATTGTAGCTACTGATTCAACAAGCCCTCGTGATGGTCGCTTCATTGAAATCATTGGTTTATATCATCCAATTGAAAAAGAAGCTGAACAATTAAAGATTGATGAAGCAAAGGCTCTTAAATGGTTAGCTGAAGGAGCTCAACCTACAGATACTGTTAAATCATTATTCACTAAGATGGGGATTATTGAAAAGTTTACTAAAAACAATAAGTAATCAGGTGAAGTAAATAATGAACGAAATCAATTATGAACAATTCTTGGCTGATTTAGTTAAGCCTTTAGTTATTTATCCTGAAGAAGTTATGGTTAAGATTTTCTCAGAAGAAGATGACTGCATCGATGTTCAAATTATGGTTAATAGCGAAGACTTAGGTCGAGTAATTGGCAAAAAGGGTCGTGTTATTAATTCTATTAGAACAATAGCTTATGCATGTGCTTCTCGCTTTGGTAAGAAGATTGAAGTATCTGTTGATACATTTTAGTTAATATACCAGTTTATACTGGTATTTTTTTATACTTTGAGAAAAATGAACATATGAGCAACTATTCATAAGAATTTAATCTAAAATAGTAAATTATTCTATTTTTTTTAATTTTTAAAAGAGTATAATGGTGCATAGTGAGGTTTATATTATGCAAAACATTATTAATAACAAAAACATAAATGAAAGTGTAAATATGTTAAAAGCGCTTGGAAATGAAACTAGACTAAGAATTCTTTTATCAATATTTGATAAAGAGAAGAGTGTCAATGTTATATGTGAAGAAATTAACATGGGACAATCTGCTGTTAGTCATCAATTACAAGTATTAAAACTATATCATATTGTTAAAGTGGAAAGAAAAGGAAAAGAAGTGTATTATTCTATCGACGACCATCACGTAAAGAATATTATTGAGCAATCACTTACTCACGCTTCTCATGTTTCATATGAAGAAACTCTATAAGTTAGATAATATCTCTAGTGGTGAACTTTTTAGAGTAGAAGCGTTATTAAAAAAGTTAGTTAGTAACGATAAGTATTCATTAAACAAAGAAAAACAAACTTTAACAATCGATGGTGACGTTGATTTTAGTAATATTGAAAGTGAAATACTAAAGATCAATGAAGATATAGATATAGTAGAAAAAGAATATAAACAAATAAGAAGAAAAGTATTAATATTAAAGAACTTAGATTGCGCTAATTGTGCTAATACAATTGAGCGTAGGGCAAAAAGAACAATTGAAAACGAAATGATTAGTGTCGATTTTAACACTGGTAAGTTTGTTATCGAAACAACTAGTGAAGAAGCTTTGCTCACATTAAAAGAGGAAGTGAAGAAGATTGCTAGTGATGTTGATAAGAACGTGCTTGTTTTAGATGATTTAGATGAAGAAGATGAAGAGGAAGAAGAAGGCTTAACAAAAGGTAGAAAGAGAGAACTGGTAGTAGCGGGGATTATCTTTTTACTAGGCTTTATTACTAAAACTGTTTTAAACATTATTAAATATGATGATGGATTTGAAGTTTTAAATGGCCTCTTAACAACAAAGCTAATAATTGTCTATGCTACATATATCCCTGCATATGTTGCTCTTTCACGTAATGTTTTAAGTGGAGCACTAAGAAACGCTATACATGGTCATGTATTTGATGAACAGTTCTTAATGGCCCTAGCTACCGTTGTAGCGCTTGCTATAAAGTATTATGATGAAGCGATGTTTGTAATGGTCTTTTATCAAATAGGAGAATTCTTACAAGATTATGTTGTTGATAGAACGAGAAATTCGATTAAAGCTTTAATTGATATTCAACCTCAAGTAGCTTTTGTTTTAGTAGATGATGAAGTAATCGAAATGAACCCTAAAGAAGTTTTGGTTGGTGATAAGATCGTCATTAAAACTGGTGAAAAGGTTCCACTTGATGGTGAGATTATCCAAGGTGAAGCGGAAGTTGATGAGTCTGCTCTAACTGGTGAGAGTTTAGAAAAGGTAGTTAGAGAGGGAAACAAAGTTTTAAGTGGTAGTATCTTAGTTAATGGTAACATTATTGTTAGAGTAGAGAAGTGTTACGAAGACTCAATGGTTAAAAAGATTTTGGATATGGTAGAAAATGCTAGTAGTAAGAAGAGTAAAAGCGAAAACTTCATTTCTAAATTTGCTCGTTACTACACACCTACTGTTGTAATACTTGCCCTTTTACTTGGTGGACTTCTTCCACTTATTAGTGCTAAATACCCACTAAACTGGGAAGGATATAAGGCATCAATCAGGATTGCTTTAATATTCTTAGTTGTTAGTTGCCCTTGTGCTTTAGTTTTATCTGTTCCTCTAGGATTCTTTGGGGGAATTGGGGGAGCTAGTAAAGAAGGTATTTTAATTAAAGGAAGTAACTACTTAGAAGCTTTAACTAATGTTAAGGTTGTGGCACTAGATAAAACCGGAACAATCACTGAAGGTAAATATATCTTAAAGAAAGTAATTAGTACATCTAATTACTCTAAAGACAAAATCATGTATTACGCTGCTCATGCGGAAAGCTTATCGCCTCATCCTATCGCTAAAACAATAGTAGAGGCATATAATAAGCCAATTAATCCAACTATTATTGAAAGAATTAGTGAAGCTAATGAGCGTGGAATTGGTGCTAAAGTTGATGGAGTTGAGGTTTGGATAGGTAGAAAAGAATATTTAGAAGACAAAGGTATTGAAATTAATAAAGAAGTTAAGAAACTTAATAACTTCACAATTTCAATTGATGGAGTAAATGCGGGATATTTCGTATTTAGAGATAGAATTAAATCTAATGCTAAGAAGACTATTCAAGAATTAAAAGCAGTAGGCGTTGATAAAGTTGTAATGCTAACTGGTGATAATGAAGAAATAGCTAACGAAGTAGCATATAAGACTACAGTTGATGAATACCACAGTGAAATGAAACCTTTAGATAAAGTTGATAAGATGCTTGATCTAAAGGAAGAATTAGATGGTAAAGGCAATGTAGCGTTTGTTGGGGATGGAGTTAATGATACTCCTGTACTAAGTGCTAGTGATATCGGTATTGCGATGGGTGCACTTGGAAGTGATGCCGCAATCGAAGTTGCTGATGTTGTTTTGATGAATGATGACTTAGCTAGTATTCCTAAGGCTATTAAAATTGCTAAGAAAACTAAACGAATTGTCATTGAAAATGTCGTTTTAGCACTAACAGTAAAAGTGGCAGTACTAGCAATATCAGTAATAGGAGTAGATTGGGTTAATCAATTACTAATGTATGAAGCAATATTTGCAGACGTTGGTGTATCACTACTTGCGGTACTTAACTCAATTAGAGCAATGAAGGTGGATAAAGAATGAAATATTTAGAAGTTGGTAAAATCGTATCACCTCATGCTATTAAAGGTGAAGTTAAAGTAATGATCACAACATCACTACCTGATGTACGTTTCAAAAAAGGTAATACTTTATATGTCTTATTTGATAAAGAATATAAAGAAATAAAGATTGATACTTTTAGAATGCATAAAGGTATGGCACTAATTAGTTTTAATGGTATAACTAATATCAATGATGTTTTAGAATATGTAGATAAAACAATATATGTTGATAAAGAAGCACTTAATGCGCTAGATGATGATAATTATTATTATGATGATTTGATTGGACTATCTGCATATAATGAAGAAACATTAATAGGAGAAGTAATTGACGTAATGGAAGTTCCTCAAGGAGCAATATTAGTAATTAAAAATGGTGATAAAGAATCACTTGTTCCATTTGTAGATGAATTTATTGATAGCGTTGATTTAGAAAATGGAAAGATTTATATAAATCCAATCGAGGGGTTATTATGAGAATAGATATATTAACATTATTCCCTGAGATGTTTGATGGAGTGATTAATTCATCAATATCTAAAAGAGCGCTAGAAAATAAGTTGTTTGAAGTTTATATTCATGACTATCGTGAGTTTTCAAGAAAAGGAAATAAGCGAGTAGATGATTATTCTTATGGTGGTGGAGCAGGAATGATAATCGAAGTTCAACCTGTTGTTGATTGTTTAAGATCAATTCCTGGATATGAGAAAGCATATAAAGTTATTACTACAGCACAAGCTAAGACTTATAATCAAAAGAAAGCAGTAGAATTAAGCAAAATTGATCACTTGATTATTATATGTGGCCACTATGAAGGAATAGATTATCGTATAATGAATTATGTAGATGAAGGAATATCAATTGGTGATTACATCTTAACTGGTGGAGAGATTGCGGCACTAGCAATCTATGATAGTATTATTAGGCTAATTCCTAATGTTTTAGGTAACAGCGAATCAACAGTTGACGAGAGCTTCTCTAGTGATTTGCTTGAATATCCTCAATATACTCGACCTGTAGAATTTGAAGGGCACGAAGTTCCAAGTGTCTTAGTTAATGGGCACCATGAAAATATAAGGAAATATAGAAGAAAAGAATCACTAAGATTAACTAAAAAATATCGTCATGATTTACTTATAGGTAAGGAATTATCAAAAGAAGACAGCAAATTACTAAAAGAGTTAGAAGAGGAAAACAAATAATCTCACAGAAATGTGAGATTATTTTAGTATTAATGCGTAAAAAAATACAAAAAAGTTGTCTATATTATTGGAGGAGTTATATATGACCCTAGAAGAAAGACTTTTGCATGCAAAGAAAAAGAGGAATGTTGAAAAATTAGAAAGCATTTTTAATGAGATTTACAATGAATACTCGGGACTTGTTGGGTATATTATTAGTAAGTATGTATCAAGAAAGGAAGATGTTGAAGATTTGATTGATGACTGTTTCATTAAATTTTCTAGTGTCTTCATTGATAAAGATATAACTAACATAAAAGGATATCTTGTTAAGATTGCTAAAAATGAGACTATTAACTTCATTAAAAAGAAGGATAGTGATGTTGATATAGTATACGATGATGAATACATAAAGAAAGACGCTCAAATAGAAAGCGATAGAGGATATTATGATTTGATACATGATATGGAAAGAGTATTGAATTCGAAAGAAATTAATATTATTTTACTACATGCTGTCTATGATTATTCATTTAAGGAGATTGCGGAAAAATATCATCTACCTATATCAACAACAAGCTCGATTTATCAAAGGGCGATAAAGAAATTTCAAGGGGTGGTGAGATAGTGGATATTATTAAATATATTAACGATAAAAATTATTATATTTGTGAATATGAAAAGATAAAATCAATTATCAAATCAAATATTGCAAATGGTATAGATGATTATGATTCGAATGGTTTCATAAATTTGAAGAAAAAGAAAATAGTGTTAAGTGCCATAATATATACTATGTTATTAATAATATCATTTGTAGGTGCTTCAATAGCTTTGAATAAAACAGGTGAATATACACCAAATCACAATATATATAATAATAACTTGATAGAGTATTACGAATATTTTGATACTATTATTGCTTGTGGGCCAAGGCAAAAAGGTCTAGGAAAGATTAATATGTTATATAAAACAGATATTATATCAGATGAAGATAAAGAAGAATTAAAATTGTATGAACAAGAAATAAAGCAAAACGATTTATACAATGATGTTGGATTTAGTATATCTTTAGGAATCAAAAATGGTAAAGATGAGGTATATATTGTATGCTATCCTGTCTATGATGCGGTGAAAGTAAGTAAAATAAAAAAGTGGTTTGACCCATCCATTTTATATAAAGGTAAAAAAATATTTATATTTGAAAGCAATTTATCTTTCTCTCTTCAGTCAATACGGGATTATATGGAAGATTGGATGAAACAAAACAATGTTTCAAGTATGGAAATAGAAAATATAATCACCGATTATGATGGTATTTATGGTTCATATTATGGGACTATATTAGTTGATATTTCTTATATGAAAATAGGTTATGCAAGGACTCAAGAAGAATATGATATAAAAGAAATGGAGGCTGATGTTAATTGTTTGTTTAGATATGGATATTATTATGGTGATGAAAGTGAATTTGGAGTACGAAAAAGTAAGACTTGCTACATTGATGAAGAGGGAATAAAAGAATACGAAAATCAAAAGAAAGGGATAGGATAATATGCATATTAAAAGATTGTTCTTCATTTGTATACTAGCTTTATTGTTTGATTGCTATGGATTTGTAGTAGCAAAAGCAGAGGGAAGTGACAATTTACCAAGCGATTGATATGAAACTGTTGCAATTAAATTACAAATTGAAGAGTTTGATTATGAATTTTTAAAAGATCTCAGTGGAAATGAAAGATATGTTCTTGTAAAAGGGAACAATTGTTATTTGATATATGATTTGTATACAAATGAATATACTGAATATTCAAAAGAGGACTGTCATCCATATGGTCAAGTGGAATTTCAAGAGAAATTTTATTTAGGACCAACATACTATTTTTATAAAACCAATGGCATTATTAAGGATTTAATTAGTAATAAAGAATTAGATCAAGAAGTTATAGAATGTCTGATAGAAAAAGAAACGGAAATCAAGGAAATATTTTTGCAAAGCAAAAATGTAGAAAAAAACCAACCTAATACTAGAAGCACAAACTATGTTCCTGATGCATATTATTTTGAAAATGACACAACTTTTTATGGCACAAATGGTTATCCTTATGCTGAATCGTGTTCATATGTCGCAGTTGGTATTCTTCTATCTTATTATGATACGTTTCTAAATGACAATATAATTAATGATTATTATGATAGAGGTTATAGTGAAGTGTTTAGCGACTATTATTCACTTGATACGTCTTCTTATGATATTTCACCAGGGATAGATGATGATTTTCATTCATATTTAATAAATCTTGGAAGAGGTGCTGGTTACACAGCATATAATGAATGCGTTCTAGACTATTTCCAAATTGATAATTTCGTTGAAGATTACTTTGATGATTTATATAATATATCTGTAAGCGTAACTACTGCATCTTATTTATACGTTAATAAAACTAAATTTTGCAAAGATGCAATAGATGCTGGCTATCCATTAATAGTTGGAATTTATGATTTTGATGAATTAATAGACGGGCACAGTGTTGTCGTATATGGATACGAAAACAATGACATTATTGCTCATTTTGGATGGAATGGCTACTGCCATTCGGCTATAAATCCGTATTACTATGCTGTAGCCCACTATTTTGATATAAGTGCTTCGCATGTTCATTCAGATAATTACACTTGTCAAATAGGGTCAGGGTCAAATAAATGCTCTGGAAGTATGTGCCCATGTGGGAGAAAACTTATAACACACACAAGTGCGTCATATAATTCTCTAAACAACACATCTCACTCTGTTTATTGCTCTAAATGTGATTATGTTGGTTTAGAGCAACATACTTATGTTTATAGCGGAGGAAATCAAGTTTGCTCAAAATGTGGTCATATTAATGGGACAAAACACCTTTTATTTTTAATTCCACAAGAATAAACTGTCAAAAATAATAATAAGAAAAAGAGATATAATTAAAAATAAGTAGTAAATTATTAAAAGAATTAGACGGGAAAAACAAATAATCTCACAGAAATGTGAGATTATTTTAATGGTAAAGCTTAAAAATTTGCAATACTTTGCCATACTTTGCCATACTTTGCCATACTTTGCAATACTTTGTTATACTTTGCCATACTTTGCCATACTTTTTAAGGGGCTGGATGTTAAAAAAAGTATTGCATTTTTAAAAGAAAAATAGTATAATATAAAAGGTTATGAAAATAACCTATCACATTGCTCCGCTGTTACCAAAAAGATGTGGGTAAGAATGAGCATTGGAAGAAGGAGCGTGAAAACAATGAGTCAACAATTACTTAACCAAATTACAAGTGAGTACATGAAGAGTGATGTTCCTGAATTTCGTCCTGGTGATACTGTTAAAGTACACGTAAAGATCATTGAAGGTGACACTCATCGTATTCAAATTTTTGAAGGTTTAGTTATTAAACGTCGCGGAAGTGGTATCAGCGAAACATTCACAGTTAGAAAGAACTCTAATGGTGTAGGCGTTGAAAGAACATTCCCAATCCATGCACCTATCGTTGCTAAGATTGAAGTTGTTCGTAAAGGTAAAGTACGTCGTGCTAAGCTTAACTACATTCGTGGATTATCTGCTAAGGCAGCTCGTATTAAAGAACGTAGATAACTTAAAATCGATAAAGAGGATATACTTAAATGTATATCCCTTTTTATTTTCTGCTTTGTTTTCATAAATTTGTTGCAAATTTTCATAGGGTGTGATAGAATAATAATATGAAAGGAAGGAAAGCATATGAATCAAACTAAGATATATGATATTGCTGGAGCAGCTGGTGTTAGCCTAGCTACAGTTTCTAGAGTACTTAATCATCCTGAGAAAGTAAAAGAAGCTACAAGAAATAGAGTTTTAAAGATAATCAAAGATAAAGGCTATAAACCTAACGCTAATGCACGTGGTCTTGCAAGTCGTAAATCTACAACCGTTGCTGTTGTTATTCCTGAACTTTCACGTGCCAGTGTTGCCGAAATGATTCAAGGAATCGACGATGCCGCAAAAAAATATGGATATACTATTAGATTATTTATAAATAAGAATCAACTTCTTCAAGAAGATTTGTGGGGAGAAGTAATTGCATCAAGCGTAGATGGGATTTTATTTATGAATGATGAAATGACTAAAGAGACTTATCGTCAAGTTGAATACACTCCAGTTCCTGTTGTGTTTGTTAACTCATTAAGTCAAAAAGACACTATTGGTAGTGTATGTGTAGATTATGAAGATTGTTCATATTCAATCACAAAAGAAATGATTAGTCGTGGAAATAAGAAAATCGTGTTTGTTGGAACAGAACATAAATATACACTAAATGAAATGAAAGAACGTGGATATAAACGAGCAATGGCTGAAGCTGGACTTGAGGCTGAAGTTATCTACTCAAGTGGCAACATTGACAAAAATGAAGTGTTCTTCTCTAATTATTTAGATAATAACAAACCAGAAGTTGCTTTAGTTGTTCGTGACTCTATGGCAATTTCACTTATGAATGTAGCAAATAAAAAAGGAATTAAAGTTCCTGACATGTTACAAGTAATTGGATTCCAAAACACAAGATATGCATTACTTTCTAATCCTAAACTAACTTGTGCTGAAATTCCTATTTATGAAATGGGTAATAAAGCTATGAGTTATTTAACAGAATTAATGAAAGATGAAAATGCTAATCATAGAAAAGCAAATAAGATATTACTTGCTTATGACATTTGTTGGAGAGAATCAACTAAATAGGCGTTGAATAAGAAGAAGTATAAAATATTAATTGAATGAAAGAGACTTTAGGGTTGGTGAAACTAAAGCAATGATATTTTAGAATTACACTTAGGAGCTGTTTACTAATGAAGTGAAAACAAACATTGCTTTGTTTTAACTAAGGTGGTACCGCGAAATAAAATTTTCGTCCTTAGATTTATATCTAAGGACTTTTTTGTTTATAAGAAATGGAGGATATATAAATGGGTATTTATGAAGAATTAGAGTGGAGAGGATTAATTAAAGATGTATCTGATCCTGTATTACGAGAAAAGTTAAATAAAGGTGGAATGACTTTCTATATTGGAACTGACCCGACTGGTGATTCACTTCACATTGGTCACTTCTCAAGTTTCTTAATTTGTAAGAGATTAAAGGATGCAGGTCATAATCCAATCGTTTTGGTTGGTGGAGCAACAGGTTTAATCGGAGATCCTAAACCAGATAGTGAACGTCCAATGGTTAAGTATGAAACTGTTGAACATAACTTTAAATGTTTAAAAGAACAATTAACTAATTTGTTTGGATGCGAAGTAGTTAATAATTATGACTGGAGCAAGGATTTAAATTTCATTGATTTCTTACGTGATTTTGGAAAGTTCTTTAATATTAACTATATGTTAAGCAAAGACATCGTTGCTCGTAGACTTGATCAAGGTATTACATATACTGAATTCAGTTATATGATTATGCAAGCTATGGACTTCTGGTGGCTAAATGAGAATAAGAATGTCACTTTGCAAGTTGCCGGTCAAGACCAATGGGGTAATATTACTGCTGGTATTGAACTAATTAGAAAAAAGAGTGGAAAAGAAGCTTATGCATTTACTATGCCACTACTTACAAAGAGCGATGGAACAAAGTTTGGTAAGACTAATGGAAAAGCTATTTGGTTAGATAGTGAAAAGACATCTCCATATGAGATGTATCAATTCTTCATTAACACTGAAGATACTAAAGTAATCGATTATTTGAAGTTCTTAACATTCTTATCTAAAGAAGAAATTGAAGAATTAGAAAAGAAGAATCTAGAACAACCTCACTTAAGAGAAGCTCATAAGGCTTTGGCTCATGAAGTTATTAAATTCCTTCACGGAGAAGATGCTTATCTTGAAGCTGTTAAAATTAGTGAAGCATTGTTTAGTGGAAAAGTAAATGAGCTTAATGCTAAAGAGATTGAACAAGCATTTAGTGATTTTGAAAAGACTAAACTAGAAGGCGAAACTAATTTAGTTGATTTGCTTGTTTTGGTTGGTGCAGCTACAAGTAAGAGTGAAGCTAGAAGGTTTGTTGAAGGTGGAGGAGTTACAATCAATGGTGTAGTTCATAACGATATCCATGAAATGATTGGTGTTGACGCCGCCATTGAAGGTAAATATATTGTAATTCGTCGTGGTAAGAAGAATTATTATCTAGTTGAGTGCTAAAGAAAAGTTACGTGTAAAACGTTTACATTTAGATTTTTATTGATTAATAAAAAACAACCTTGTTATAATAAACGTAAGAAGGAAAAGGGAATAATATATGTTAGTAATTAATTTAACTTATTTATATTATAGCTACGCTTATTATCCAAGGGAAAATGTGTTTTAATTAACATTATTATCTTGGCCTTTTTGCTTGGAAAAGACTAATAATAAACGCTAGTTATTACACACCATAGGGTTTTTAAGTAATAGCTAGTGAATATGGGCTATTGCTTAAAGCGGTAGCCCTTTTTAATTCTATAAAAAATTATAAGGTTTATTAGGAGGAAGAAGAATGAAAAACCTATTTAGAAAAATTTTAGTGGGATGCTTAGTTTTAGTAAGTGTATTTGTATTTGGTGGATGTGGAAAGAAAGAAAAGAAAGTTATTTCTATTATCCAATACGTTAGTGCAACAGCCCTAGATAATGCTAAAGACGGTATTATCGAAGGATTAAAAGCTCAAGGATTTGTTGATGGGGAAAATGTTGAAATCACAGTTTACAACCCTCAAGCAAAAGCTGACACTTTAGCTCAAATGTGTGAAACTGCTGTTAAGAAGAGCGATTTGATTTTCGCAATCGCAACTCCTGTTGCTCAAGCATTAGTAAATGAATTAGATAAACAAGGATCAACTGTTCCTGTATTATTTACTGCTGTAACTGACCCAGTTGCTTCTAACATCATTAAAGATGCTAAAACTCCTGGTGGATGCATTAGTGGAACAAGTGATATTAACCCTGTTGCTGATCAAGTTAAGTTATTAAAAGAAATCAACCCTGCAGCTACAAAGTTAGGTTTCGTTTATACTGCTGGTGAAAATAACTCTATTATTCAACTTAATATGGCAAAAGAAGCAGCTAGATCAATCGGTGTTGAAATCGTTGATAAGGCATGTACCAATTCAACTGACCTAGAACAAGTAGTTAAAAGCTTAATTAGTGCTGGTATTGATGCATTATACGTTCCAACAGATAATGATGTAGCTAGTCAAATGGCATTACTTGCATCACTTTGTAATCAAGCTAAGGTTATTACAATCTGCGGTGAAGAAGGACAAGTAAATGATGGTGGAACAATCACTGTTGGTAGTGTTAATTACTTAGAATTAGGTAAGATGACTGGTAAGATGGGTGCTGACGTTCTTAACGGTGGCGATATCTCTAAGATGAGCGTTCAATACTTCACAAGCACTGATTACAAAGTTAACTTCGAAACTGTAGAAGAATTTGATTTAGCAATTCCTGAAACTGTAAAGGCAAAGGCTAAGAAATAATGCAAATCTTAGAGTCAATCAATATTTTCTTAGCAGTTAATATTGCTGACTTAGCACTTACTGGAGTCAAGATTGGCCTAATAATGGCTATCATGACACTAGGTGTGCATATCTCTTATCGTATATTAGATGCGGCTGATTTAAGTATTGAAGGTATATTTCCTTTGGGTGCATGTGTTGCAGGTATTTTGATTTATTATAATGTTCCTGCAATCTTAGCAACATTAATTGCATGCGTTGCTGGTGCCTTAGGAGGAATTGTTACTGGTTTACTTCATACAAAACTTAAAATTCCAATGATTCTATCAGGTATCATAACGATGACAGGTTTATATTCAATAAATCTAGCTCTACTTGGATTATCTGATAAGAATGTAATAACTATGAAATCAATGACTTTTGGTTTTAAGAATGGTTTATTTGGTAAGTTTAGGGAATTAATTATTGGATTAGGACTAGATAATAGCGCCGCTACAACAATCTCTACTTTAGTTGTTAGTGCTTTGTGGCTTGGTATAGTATTCCTTATTATGTATTACTTCTTTGGTACAGAAGTTGGTATGGCTATAAGAGCAACAGGTAACAATGATAAAATGGCTAGAGCTGAAGGTATTAACACTAATAAAATGATTTTATTAGGTTTAATGATTAGTAACGCTCTAATTGCACTAGCTGGGGCACTATTTAGTCAAAATGGTGGAACATCTAATGTCGATAGTGGAAGAGGAATGATTGTTGTGGGTTTAGCCGCAATCATAATTGGAGAAGCAATATTTGGCAGAAAGACATATAAATTACAATTAATTAGTATTATAACAGGAACAATCATTTACTATTTATTAAGACAAGTAGCAATTGAACTAAATGTTGTTGAATTCTTAGATTTAGTTTCTGCAATATTAATTGTAATTATTCTTGCTGTCCCTCTAATCAAGAAAGCTAGTCTTTCAAAGAAAGGAGGATTAAAGAATGCTAGAAATTAAGAATGTTACAAAGATATTTAATAAGGAATTGAGTGCTGATGAGCGTAGAGTTGCCTTAGATAATGTTTCTATCACAATTAACGATGGTGATTTCATCACTGTTATTGGAGGAAACGGAAGTGGTAAATCAACTTTGATGAACTCAATAAGTGGAGTATTTCCTCTAGATGCTGGTGAGATATTAATTGATGGAGTAGATATGACACATATGCCCGAATATGAAAGAGCAAAATTCCTAGGAAGAGTATTCCAAGATCCTCATATGGGCACATGCGGAAATATGTCAATTCTAGAAAATCTTGAACTGGCTAAAAGACGAGGCAAAAAGAGAGGCCTTCGTTGGGGATTTACTAAGGAAGATGAAGAAAAATATGTCGAACTACTTAAAGGACTAGATTTAGGACTTGAAACTAGACTTAGTCAAAAAGTAGGTTTATTATCAGGTGGGCAACGTCAAGCAGTTACTTTGTTAATGGCAACGCTCATTACTCCAAAGTTACTTTTGCTTGATGAACATACAGCAGCCCTAGATCCTAAAACAGCTAAAACAGTGTTAACTCTAACTAATGAGATAGTAACAAAAGAGAATATTACTACATTAATGATTACACATAATATGAATGATGCAATTAAATATGGTAATAGACTAATAATGCTTGATCATGGTCATGTAATCTTAGATATAGCAGGTGAAGAAAAGAAAAACCTAACTATCAAAGATTTACTAAAACTATTTGAGGATTCATCTGTTGAAGCTAGCGACTCACTTCTTCTAAATAAATAATATAGATTTAAAGCCTATTTATAATAAATAGGCTTTTTTGTATGACGTTTACATTATTTAAATTATTGAAAAATAAAAAAAAAAGAGTATAATATCTTAATTGTTAGAAGGCGATATATATGAAGATATTGTTGGTACTATTTGCTTTTATGCTTTTAGGTCTCTTATCAACAAGACTAATGAAAATCTTACATTTACCAAATGTAACAGGATATCTACTAAGTGGTTTAATTATTGGACCTGCGATGTTACTTTTAGTAAATAAAGTTACTAACTTTATTACTACCGAAGAACTTGCTAAATACAAAGACATCGTTTCAGGGCTAACAATCATTACTGATGTAGCACTAGGTTTTATAGCTTTATCAATTGGAGTTGAATTTAAGCTTGAAGCAATGAAGCATACCGGTAAAAAGATTGTTATAATTACTTTGTTTCAATGTTTGTTTGCGGTTATTTTAGTTGATATAGCTTTAATAATATATGCTAAAGTAACGGGAATGAATATGGCTATAGCCATTGTATTAGGTGCAATAGCTTCAGCAACAGCTCCAGCCGCAACACTTCTAGTTGTTAGGCAATATAATGCTAAAGGACCTTTAGTAAATACTCTACTTCCAGTTGTAGCACTAGATGATGCGATTGGTTTAATGGCGTTCTCTATTTCTTTTGCTATTGCAAAAGTATATGCTACAGGAGAAGCAATTACCATTTATGCAGTTTTAATTAATCCGTTACTTGAGATTGTTTTATCAATAGCTTGTGGTTTTGTATGTGGATTACTAATGACACTAGTATCTAAATTATTTAAATCAAGAGATAATAATTCTATTTTGATGGTTGCTTTTACTTTTCTTTGTGTTGCTCTATCACAAATTGATTTTAAGATAGGTGAACATATCGAATTTGGTTTATCAAGCTTACTTGTTTGTATGATGCTTGGTGCAACATACACTAATCTAAAGAAAGATAGTGAACGTTTCTTGCATCGAATTGATGAGATTACTCCACCTATATTCCTTTTATTCTTTGTAATAAGTGGAGCAGGAATGGATTTATCAATTATACCTTCAGTTGGTTTAATTGGAGTAATATATATTTTAGTAAGAACAGCTGGTAAATATTTTGGTGCAATGGTTGGTTCTAGAATTACTCATTCAGAACCATCGGTATCTAAATACTTAGGTATAACCCTACTTCCTCAAGCAGGTGTAGCTATTGGTATGGCTAATATTGCTAAAGAAGCATTAGGTGATTTAGGTATAAGAATATATACAATCGTGCTCTTCTCAACATTTGTTTATGAAATTGTTGGTCCATTACTTACTAAATGGGCATTAACTAGAGCAGGTGAAATTAATAGACCTAGTGAAGAACATATTCACTTTTAAAAAAAAGGACGAAAGAATTATCTTTCGTCTTTTAGTTTCTTCCGATTCCCATCTTATGGTAAACCTTTGATAGTTTACGTCTTGCAAGGTATGATGCTTTTTCTCTACCTTGGTCTAAGATTTCATCTAGTTCTTTAGATTTAATTATTTGATTAAATCTCTCTTGTAATGCTCCAATCTCACGTGCTACAATCTCCGCTAAATCGCCTTTAAAGTCACCATAGCCGTGACCAGCGTATTTTGCTTCAATTTCTTTAAATGATAAACCAGTAATAACAGAATAAATTGTCATTAGGTTACTAATTCCAGGTTTGTTTTCTTTATCGTAATAAACTTTTGTATCAGAATCAGTGACAGCTGATTTGATTTTTTTCTTAATTACAGGGATTGGGTCTAGTAAATAGATACAACCTTTATTAGCAGGGTCATCTGATTTACTCATTTTCTTTGTTGGTTCTTGTAAGTCCATGATACGAGCACCAACTTTAGTGACTAATGCTTCAGGAACAACAAATGTTTCTCCGAAACGATTGTTAAAACGAACTGCTAAGTCACGTGTTAGTTCTAAATGTTGTGTTTGATCTTCACCAACAGGAACATATTTAGCATCATATAATAAGATATCAGCAGCCATTAGAGCAGGGTAAGTAAATAGAGCTGATGTTACTCCTGTTTCTTGTTTAGCCATTTTATCTTTATATTGAGTCATACGTTCTAATTCACCCATATAAGTAATTGATTGCATAACATTGCCTAATGCTACATGCTCATGAACTTCAGATTGTAGAAATAGGGTTAATCTTTCTTTATTTAGTCCACTAGCAAGATATATAGCAGCAAGGTTTTTGATGTTTTGACGTAACTCTTTTGGGTCTTGAGGAACTGTTATTGCATGCATATCAGCAACAAACATAAAGAACTCATAATCAGTCATTTCATTTTGCAACTTAACAAAGTTCTTTAGCGCTCCTAAATAATTACCTAATGTAGGTATTCCAGTTGGTTTAATTCCACTTAATACAATGTTCATAATTACCTCCTATAAAAAAATCCCTAAAACAAAATATCATTTTTGTTTTAAGGACGAATAATTCCGCGGTACCACCTTAATTCAAAAGCCAAAAAACAAAAAATTTCTATTGAAATTTTGTGTCGTCGGGTTTTGCTCTTTGCCTGCTTAACGCGCATCATACGTCAGGGCATTTCCTCCCTGCCAAAAGTAGGTCCATTCATATTATAATCATTATTCTTTTCACCAACCAGAATATCTCTAAAAGTAATTATAATATTACTATTCCTCATATGTTATATGTGTATTATACTATAATATATTAATTTACGCAAATAAATGTTTATAAATTATTTAATTTTTGGTAAAATATATGTAAGGATGTGAGTAAGATGCTTAAGTTATATACAACACCAAACTGCTCATCTTGTAAGAAAGTTAAGAGTTTTTTTGAAAAGTACCATATTGAGTACAGTGAAAAGAATTTCTTTTCTACCCCTCTAACAAGAGAAGATGTTTACAAAATGTTAAGTTACAGTGAGAATGGTTTTAATGATATCATTTCCACAAGATCAAAGATAATTAAAGAAAACAATATTGATATAGATAAAATGAAGACTAGTGAACTAATTGATTTCATAATCAAAAATCCTAGTGTTTTAAAAAGACCAATAATTATATCAGATATGGAAATGCAAATAGGTTACAATGATGAAGATATAACACTCTTTGTTCCTGATAGTGTTAGGGATGAAGTGTGTGATGAATGTGCTAGTGACATCGATTGTAATTTTGATGAAGCAATAAGCATAATAAAAAAGCAGTTATAAACTGCTTTTTTTATTCATTATATTCGAACGAAGAGAGAATATAAAAACCACACGCTGTGCGTGCGAGAATAGAAGTAGCATAGTGCGATAAAAAAACCTCCGTGATATAATTTAAATTGGGCTGACAACCAATTTAAATTAATCAAGGAGGAAATCAAGTGGCAAAGAAACCAAATGACGATAATAGTTTAACACATACGAGATGGAATTGTAAGTATCATATAGTATTTATCCCAAAGTATCGAAGGAAAGCAGTATATGGAAGACTAAGAAGTGATATAGGGATAATATTGAGACAGCTGTGCGAGTATAAAGGAGTAGAGATAATAGAAGCACACGCAATGGTAGATCATATACACATGCTAGTAAAGATACCACCGAAAATTTCTGTTTCCAGTTTCATGGGATACATGAAAGGGAAAAGCAGTTTGATGATATTTGAGAAGCATGCGAATTTGAAATACAAATATGGAAACAGAAATTTCTGGGCGAAAGGGTACTTTGTGTCGACAGTAGGATTGAACGCAGAGACAGTAAAGGAATACATCAAGAATCAAGAGAAAGAAGATATGATGCAAGATAACTTGTCGACCAAAGAGTACAAAGATCCCTTCAAGGGATAAGCCAGAGAGAGTTTTGCGGTTGTCAGCCGCCCAAGATGACCCTTGAGGGTCATCGAAAGGTAGAAGCCCTTATAGGGTAGCGTAAAAACCGCACGCTATGCGTGCGGATTGTTATTT
>CAKJYW010000002.1 GCA_918272565.1 Bacilli bacterium | reverse complement strand
AACCACTTGAATCATTAGAAAAAGAGAAAGAATCTCTAATAACACAACCCTCTTCATCCATGATGAAGCAATCGTGTTTGTACTTGGCAATATCTATGCCAACAAAAAATGTCATGTGCAACACCTCCAAAAAATATATTTATGCACTGAGTCATCCACAGAAGGTTCTCTAATCATGTATTCACGTTCATCATAAAGAGTCAATAGTGCTCTAATTAACCGAATTAACATTAGAAAAAAGACTGTGGTAGTAATCACCTCAGAAAGGTCAAATAGTGCCTTAAAAAAACAGAGAAAGATCCACAGTGCAATTTATTATATCATCTATAACTGGATGAAATAACCAAAATCAAATGAAAGGAGTCAATTAATTAAATAAATAATAATTGTTTAATTAATTATACGTGAAGAAAATGAAAATTAAGAAAATATTAATATTTATTATTGCTTGTATGTTGCTAGCTTTAGTAGGATGTAAACAAAATAAGAGCGCTGATATTTATGTTACAGTATATCCTTTAGAATATATTGCAACACAAATCGTTAAAGTTGATCCACTTGACCCACAAATGAGCGAGATTACTGTTGATACTATTTATCCAAGAGGAGCTGAGGTTCATGATTATGAGCCTACTCCTAAGCAAATTGTTTCAATGACTGAAAGCAAGGTTATCTTTTATGTTGGGTTAGGACTAGAACCTTTTATTACTAACGCTTTAACTTCCACATTTAAAAACGTAAAATGCGTTGAATTAAGTAATTATGTTGATCTAGTTGAGCTTGATGGAAGTCATTCTCATGGAGTAGAAGACACAAAAAGCGGAGCAAAAGAAGATGAGCATAGTATATATGATGCTCATGTTTGGCTAGATCCAATTAATATGATTAAGATGACTGAAGCGATGCTTGAAGAATTAGTGTTAATTTATCCTGATAGAGAAGAACTATTTAGAATTAATGCTAGTGAATTAATAAAAGAATTAGAAGTTTTAAATGATGAATTTATTGAAGCGTTGAGTGATGAGAACATCTTAAATAAGACAATTATGGTTGACCATGATGCTTACGCTTATTGGACTTATCGTTATGGAATTAATAGAATTAAATTACTTAACGATAATGAAAGTAATGAAGTAGGAACAAAAGAGTTCTTAGAAAAGGTAAGTCAAGCAAAAGAAGCCCACATTAAGTACATCATTTCAACAAAAAATGAAACTAAATCAGCGATGTTTGATCAATACTTAAAAGAACTTGATGCTAGTGAACTTAGCCTTCATCATTTAGGAACAATCACAACACAAGAATTAAAAGATGGTATTACTTATTTAATCATTATGAGAGAGAATTTAGAGACTCTGATTAAGGCTTTACCTAAGGTTAATGAGGAGGAGTAGAGTTTTATGAGATATCGTATTGAAAAAGATACTTTGGGTGAAAAGATTATTCCTCAAGAAGCTTATTATGGGATTAATACTTTAAGATCTAAAGAGACTTTTGAAATTACTAAGCATGGAATATGTAGACAAAACATTAAAGCACTAGCTAACATAAAAAAAGCACAAGCTTTAACTAATTTTGATTTTGGATTATTAGATAAAGAGAAGTGCGATGCTATTTGTATGAGCGCTGATGAAATCCTAAATGGTAGGCTTCATGGTCAGTTTATCACTGACTCTATCCAAGATGGGTATGGCTATGGAATGGAAGCAAATGCTATCGAAGTAATTACCAATCGTGCTAATGAAATGCTTGGGGGAGAAAAAGGAATTTATGATAAAGTATCATTAGATGATGTTAGAATGTTTGAATCTAATGATGAGGTAATCACTTTGGCTGGTAAGATTGCGGCTATAAGACTTCTTAAGAAGCTTGAAACTGAAGGCAAGAAGCTTGTTAATGCTTATAAAACATTTGTTAGTAAGAACAAATTAGAAGAAAAAGATGTTGGTAAACAACTTTTATCAATATCAGTTACTTTGTCAAAAGATATCAAGCAACTAGATAAAGGTTTATCAGCACTAAGAGATGTTGACTATGGTAAGAATTTACCTAGTGGAATTAATAAGAGTAAATATGTTGAAAAGTTTGTTGAATATTTGAGTGTTAGTGCAATTGAGAAATTCACTCCATCTAAGCTTAATTTTGATGCAAATCATAACTTAGAAGGATTCATGAATGCTTCAACCTTACTAAAGAGTTTGATGTTTAACTTAAGTAAGTGCGCTCTAGACTTAAAAGCTACAATCAAAAGCGGAACTTTAAAACTTCCTAAAGTCCAAGATTTACCAATTGATGATAATACAATAGTATTAGATATTGTTAAACAAATATCATTCTATATCAGTGGTAATGATATGACTATTGCTAGATGTGTTGAAGCTGATGATGTTGGTTCAAACATCTATAAACCAATGATTTTTGCTTGTTTGTTTGAAAGCAGTAATCTAGTAAGAAGAACTATTAGAACAATAAGAGAAAAAGTTATTGAAAATTTAGAGATATAAAAAACGCTACATATGTAGCGTCTTTTTTATAGACAGAACTTAAACATTACTAATGCTTTGTAATAGTCATTAGTTTCAAATAAGATCTTGTCAGTAGCAACTAATTTACATCCAGGGAAGAATGATGCGTTGTAGGCATCGTTGTGTCTCTTATATTGGATTTCAATCTTGAATTTCTTTGGTAGTGGAACAAGGTTCTTTGATAAGTCTTTCTTTAATGCTTTCTTAGCACCTTCTTCAATTTCAGCCCATGTGATTGATGGATGCTTACTGATTACTCCACCGTGAACACCTTCTTTAGAAGCAACTGTTTCAATATTTTCGTTTTGTTCTTTAACAATTTCAGTTAAGTGTTTATCACCACTTAAGAAAGCTGTTGGAACACCTAAATATGAAGCATATAAAGAGTTGATGTAGAATTCACTTGTTTGGATTCCATTGATTTTTACTTCAAATACTCTTGTTGTATTCATTGTGTGAGATAGTGAGTTTTCGTTTGATCTAGATGGTGAATGGTATCCCACAAACATTACCGCATCAAAGCTTTCATCTAGTCCTGCCATCATTGAGCAAGGAGAACCTACCCAACCACGAAGAAGTTTGGCTTCTTTTGGTAAATCTAGACAGTCAAGGTTACGAGCACTATCGTGGGCATCTTTGATTACGATTT
Organism: Bacilli bacterium; assembly: GCA_918272565.1. Taxonomy (GTDB): domain Bacteria; phylum Bacillota_I; class Bacilli_A; order ML615J-28; family CAG-698; genus Tener-01. The sequence continues at coordinate 141,114 of CAKJYW010000002.1, read as the reverse complement.
CTGTTGCTCCAGCTGCTAAAGCTCCTCTACAAGCGGCATTTACTTCTTTTTGAAGTTCTGCTTTAAATTCAGCATACCTTGCTTCACCATATTCTGTTTCATCCCAAGAACAGATTCCGTTTACTCCTTCAATATCAACACTCATAAATATTTTCATTTTTTTATTCCTCCTAATTTAAGCCTATTATAACAAAATATAACAAAAAATAAAATATTGTTTCATTAATTGTCATAATAATCTATATATTTTAAGGATGTTTTATGTTATAATAATCTAAGTGATGGAGGAATAATATGAATAATATTAAGATGCAAACAAAATTTGATTATAAAACAATGAAGTATTTGAACTTGTATTTAATGAAATACAAAAGAAAGACAATGCTTATTTATATCGTACTAATTGTTTTATCATTAGGATTTGGATCATATCTGTTTATCTCTAGCTTTAAACAAGAAAGTGGTCCTAATTATATTTGGCCTGTTGCTTTTGGTTTAATTACTGCTTACACTATTTTCCAAATGGCCACAATCGAAAGAAATCTAGACAAACATTTAAGAAACTATTTTAGAACTAGACCTTTACTAACTGAAGAAATTGAATTGAGTGATGAAAAGATAACTATTACAGTTTGTACTAGACCTAATAAACCTCAAGATTACGATTGGGCATTTGTTAGTGAAATCATCGAACTTCCTGGTTATTATTTCTTATTTATCAATAACAATACTCCTATTATCTTAGAAAAGAATTTAGAAGCATTCTTAGAAGGTGACTTAGATGAACTTTCTTTACTTATTAAAGAAAAGTGCGAAACTAAGCCTTATAAGAGAGTTGATAAGGAAATCGTTAAACGCCCAATTCCAGAAATCAATTATATTGATCCTGTTATTGAAGAAGAAGTTGAAGAAACTGATGAAAATAAGACTAATGCAACTGAAGTAGAAGTATTAGAAGAAAACACAGTTGCTAGCGAAGAAGCTAAAGCAGAACAAACTGAAGATATTCAACTTGAAGAAGCTGAAGTTAGTACTGAAGAGAGTAGTAAAGAAAATAACGCTGAAGAATCTAACAATTCAAGCGACGAAATAGAGTAAAATAATAGACTATGTGGAAAAGGTGGCTAATATTACTTGCGATTATCGCAGGAATTGTTGTGGCGTTTGTAACCCTTGAAGGGGTGGTGCTAATTATTGCCCTGATGATTTTGTTTCCACTAGTCTTTTTCTATACCCCTCTCTTGTTTGGGTTTGATAAAAAAGAAGAAGAAACAGAGGAAGCTAAGCGCGAAAGAGAAGGTAAATTTCATAAATGGGAGTAGGTGACGTAAATGAGTGATATACGTCTATATAATCTAAAAAAACAAAAAGAACTTAAGATTACTAGTGTTACAAAAAGTAACCTTCAAGAGTTAATTGAAGCAAATTCTTTAAGCTTACTTGGAGTTGAAGTAATATTTAGTAATATCAATATTACAGGAAAAAATGGTGAGATAGTAGAATCATTTGGATATGATGAAGACAAAAGATTAGTAGTAATTGAATACCATCAAGGTAAGAATTCCCCTACAATCCACAAAGGATTAGAATATCTTGATTATATTAGAAATAATTTAGGTAAAATCAAAGTTTTATTTAAAGAAAAACTAGGAGATGAAGCTAAAGAATTAATATATGATCCAAGACTTATTGTTATTGGGGAAGACTTTAATTCATATGATGGCAAAGCTATTACTTTCCTACCATTTGATATTGATTTAATTAAATGTATTTTAGTTGATAAAGACATAATTGTTTTAGAAAAGATTTATCAGAATTTTGTATCTAGTGATGTTAAGTTAACTGATGACGATAATATTAATAAATTATATCGTTTGGTTGATGAGGTTGCCTATTCATATGGAGATGAATTATGTAAATCGTATTTAAATGGATGTGCATCTTACCGTAGAATTAAAAACTTCATGTATGTTTATTATTTAAATGGACTTAATGTTGTTTTAAAAATAGATAATAAATTTAAGAGTTTTATTATAAAAAGCGAAAAAGATGTAGAGAAGATTACTCCATTAATTGAAGAAGCGTATGATGAAAATTAGTGAATTGAAGGTTTTATACGAAGATAATCATATAATTGTTATAATTAAGCCTAAAGATGTCTTATCACAAAAAGATAACACTAATGATATTGATATATTAACGATTGTTAAAGAATATTTGAAAGAGAAATATCAAAAGCCAGGTAATGTTTATTTGGGGTTAGTGCATAGGCTTGATAGAAGAGTCGGTGGTGTAATGGTTTTAGCTAAGACTTCTAAAGGTGCTAGTCGCTTAAGTGAAGCAATTAGAAATCACGAATTTATTAAGAAATATTACGCTATTTGCTTAGGTAAAGTTGAAAGTGGTAAATTTATTAATAAATTAGAAAAGGTTGATAGAGTAGCTAAAGAAAGCGATAATGGTAAAGAGTCAGAGCTAGAATATGAACTAATTAAGACTTTTAAATTAGATGAAGTAGACTTTAGCCTAGTTAGTGTTAATTTAATAACCGGAAGATTCAATCAAATTAGAAGCCAATTTGCTTTAAATAACCACCCATTAATAAATGATTATAAATATGGCTATCGTGGTATTAATTATAATGATGATATTGGATTATTCTGCTATTATCTATCTTTCCCTCATCCAATAACAAAGGAAATGATGGAATTTAAAGTGGAACCAAGTAGTGAACTATTTCAGAAAGTAGTGAAATTATGAAGAATGTAAAATGGATTATATTTTTTATTTTGCTGATGCTAGGTACTTTTGGACTAGCAGTGTTACTAACAGGACAAAACATTAAAATAAAATCATATGATGCTAAGGTTAATATCGATTCATATGGAAATATGGAAGTGACAGAAACTTGGATTATTAAATATCCAAGTGGTTATAGTGTTAGATTCCGTGATATCCCTTATAATAAGAATCATAGTAATAACCCTTTAGTTAGATCCCTAGATTATAGTAGTGATAAATCGAGCTTTGATGAAGCAAGTGTTAGTGTTGAAGTGATCGATTTAGATGAAGATAGGGTGTTAGAGCAAGGAACTGATTACACAGTTGGTTATTCTTTTAATGGAGATAGAGATGAAAGAGGAGATAAGATTACATGTGATCCTTATTCATCTACTTGTGAATCTTTGTTTGTTAATTTAGGTGAAGAGAAAATGAAAGGAACAAAAGCCTTCACTTATACTTATACAATTAATGGCGCTGTAACTAGTTACGATGATTTTAGTGAACTTAACTGGGTGTTTTTCAAATACACTGAAGCAAAAGTTAAAAGTGTAACAATTGAAATTCACTTACCTTCTAATACCTTCACTAAAGATGATATCTATTCTTGGGGACATGGAACTAGTAATGGTAATATTAAAATTATAGATAACCAAAATGTAGCTATCTACGGAAGAAGAGTTAAAGATAGTGATGAACTAGAAGTTAGAGTTGCTTTTCCTAGTGAACTTGTTAGTAATATTGATGAATCTCACAAGATTAGTGGACTTAGTTTAAATAAAGTTAAAGACTATGAAATGAAGTTAGCTAAAGAATCAAATAGGCAATATGTAGCCGCAATGATTATCAATGCTTTAACAATTCTATCAGTTTTATCTACTGCTTTTATGATTTATTATACATATGTTAAGTTTGATAAAGAATATAAAGCGATGTTTGATAAAGAGTACTTAAGAGAGCCACCAAGTGAGATTAAACCTGCTGATGTTGGTTTCTTAATGAACTTTGGTAAGACTAAAGATCAAGACGTAACAGCTACTTTGCTTGATTTAATCAATAGAAAAGTACTTACCCTAAGTGATAAAGGATATGAAATTACTAGTGATAATCCTGATTTTGATATAGAATTAAATGAGGGAGTTAATGTTAATTCACTAGAAGGTCACGAGAAAGAAGTAATTGATTTCTTTATTGGTGTTATTGGAGACGGAAAGAAAGTAAATACTAAAGATATTGAGAAGTTTGGTAAGAAGCAAAGTGAAGCTAATAAGTTACTTTCATTTGGTAATAAGTTCCAAGTAGATGTTAAAAACCAATATGGAAAGAAGAACTATTTCGAGAATGCTAGACAAAAAGCTACTAGCAAGCATGGATTCTATAGTGTTTGCTTGATATTATTACTTGTTTTGTTCTTTATCATTTCTGCTTTTCTAAATATTGAAGCAATGATTAATTATATTGTTGTTGGGGCAATGCTATTAATTTATGTTATCTACCTTTCAACAATCAAGAAAAGAAGCAAATATGGTAATGAAGAATTTGCTAAGTGGAATGCATTTAAGAAATTCTTAGAAGAGTTTAGTCATTTTGAAGATTATCCTATGCCTAGTATTATTATTTGGGAGCATTATTTGGTATATGCTACATCTCTTGGTATTAGTGATAAAGTAATGGCACAACTTAGGGTTAAATTAAAAGAATTACCTGAAGAGGATAGCAGTGCTACATTTATGCGTGGCTATTATTATAGAAGAAATAATTTCTTTATTTATAATACTTTAAGTCACACATATACTGAAGCGAAGACTAGATCAATATCTACTATTGCTGCTGCTCAAAGTGGTTCTAGTGGTGGCCATGGTCACGGAGGAGGATTCAGTGGTGGATCATCATTCGGTGGCGGTGGTGGCGGTGGAAGAAGCCGTTAAAAAAGATAAAAACAAGGAGGTAAATATATGTTTTTAGGTTTTGTTGGTTGGATTATTGGTGGAGTATTATTACTTCTAGTAGTTATTTTAGTTATCGCAATGATATCTGGATATAACAAATTAGTTGTAGCAAGAAATAAAGTAAAGAACGCATGGAGCCAAATCGATGTTCAATTAAAACGTAGATTCGATTTGATTCCAAACTTAGTTGAAACTGTTAAAGGTTATGCAAAACACGAAGAAGCAATCTATGGTGAGTTTGCTAGAGCAAGAGGCTTATACCAATCAGCTAGTCAAAAAGGTGATGTTAAAGGTATGGCTGAAGCTGAAAAAGGTTTGAGTGGAGCAATTTCTAGATTATTAGTTGTTACTGAACAATACCCTCAACTTCAAGCAAACGAAAACTTTAAGACTTTGATGAATGATCTTAAAGATGCTGAAAACAAGATTAGTTATACTCGTCAATTTTACAATGATATTGTTATGGGATATAACAATATGGTTGAAAAATTCCCTGGTTTGATTGTAGCTAAATTCTTTGGATTTAAGCCAGCTGAATTCTTCAATGTTACTGATGAAGTTCAACGAGAAGCTCCAAAAGTACAATTCTAAAGTTATAAAGGTGCCGTTTTGGCACCTTTTAAAAAAATAAAAGTGCCAATTTGGCACTTTTTTGTTTGCATAAGAGATTTATAAGAAATAAAAAAACAGTATTTAAATACTGTTAATTTATCAATTATTTAGTTTCTTTCTTTTCTAAACGTTTATTGAATCTTTCTACTCTACCTGCAGCAGCTACAAATTTTTGTTCGCCAGTGTAGAATGGATGACACTTAGAGCAAGTATCAACACGTAGTTCTTTAAGAGTAGAACCAGTTTCGAATGTGTTACCACATGTAGTACAAGTAACAGTTACTTTGTGATAAGCTGGATGAATTCCTTTTTTCATTTTGTTTCTCCTTCCGCCATAGTTATATATTAGACAACCATAGTAAGTTTCCTTGAATATTATACTAAAAATAGGGCGAAATGTCAAGGATTATTTGAATAGTTTTAATTGGGTTAGCAATTTAATATAATTGATTCAAAAGATTAATAAAACAATAGTGTTATAATAAACACAATAAAAAACAAATTGTGGCAAAATATGATGAAATTGACAAAATTGATTGCGTCTATTCTTTATATAATGCCTTTTAATATCATTTCTTTATTAATGTTTTCTAACTTCACAATAACAAATCTTTTCTTACCAATTGAATTAAATGAATTATCCATTACATAAATATATTGATCTATAAATATATAGCGACCATGGATGTTATCATTATGAACAATGCTTATATTATTTGGTATATCCATATTATTCAAATATGATTCACTTGATGTGATGATTGTAATAGGGACTTTGATATCCTTAAGTAGTGTCAATAAGAAACTATCAGCATAGAAATCAGTGATAATGATATTGTCTTTTGCCAAGAAGAAGAGCTTTCTTAAGAAAGTGATAGGTTCTAACAATTCTCCTTCATAAATAAGTTTATCGTTTGTTTCAAAAAGAGATTCTTCAATTTCCTTTATTTTATTATTAATAGCATTATATTTAGTTTGTAAATCTATGATATTACTAGTACAAGACAAGCATCTTTCTTCATTAATAATATGACCTTTTAATAGGTATTCCTTTAATATGGAAGTAGCCCATCTTCTAAACTGTGTACCCCTTTTAGAATTGACACGATAACCAATTGCAATTATCATGTCTAAATTATAATAAGTCGTAATATATGTTTTCCCATCAGAAGCAGTATGTGCGTTTTCCGCACATACTGATTGGGGTAATTCATTTTCTTTTAAAATATTACTAATGTGTCTAGTTATTCTTGTTCTATCTACACTAAATAATTGAGACATTTCTTTTTGTGTTAGCCATACAGTATCCTCATTAGGTGATACTTTCACATCTAAACTAAAGTTTCCATCTGTGAATTTGATTAGTTCGTATTTTTCTTTATCATTCATATATTGTTTATTAACCTTTCACCTATATAATATTCAATAATGGTGCTTTTTAATTGTTTTTTTTATATAATATCTTTTAATCTTCATTAATAATATGACCTTTTAATAGGTATTCCTTTAATATGGATGTAGCCCATCTTCTAAAACTGATAGCACGATAAGATTTTACTCTATATCCTATTGCTATAATCATGTCTAAATTATAAATTCTAACAGTATAAACTTTACCATCTTTGGCAGTATGCTCTTTTTTTGAGCATACTGATTTTTCATCGAGTTCCAATTCTTTTAGTATGTTTTGAATATGCCTATTTATTGTTTTCCTATCTTTAACAAATAGTAAAGCAATATCAGATTGTGTCAACCATACAGTATCTTCATTAGGAGATACATTTACATCTAAACTAAAGTTTCCATCAATAAATTTGATTAAATCATATTTTTCCTGTTGAATCATTTATCTATTCTTATCCTTTCGCTTATATAATATTTAATAATAGTGCTTTTTTATTTCATTATTTATAAAAAAACCAAATATACTTATTATTCTTTAGGGAGTTGAAAAAAAAGCTTTAAAATTGAATGGTGAAATTTCATTTTAAGACTATCCTTCTTACTCGAGATGAACTATTAATGGCGAAAGATTATTAATAATTAAAAACAATAAACAAATAATAGTTTAATAATTTAATAAAATGTAATATAATTAATATAAGAAATAATAGTTTGTTAAGGGGATTAATTATGGATTTAGAGTCAAAAGCTGGATCAATTGAAGTGATTTGTGGGTGCATGTTTGCTGGTAAAACAGAAGAACTTGTACGTAGAATTCGTAGAATTGAATATGCAAAGAAGAATGTTATTATCTTTAAACCGGGAATTGATAATAGATATAGCGATACAGAAGTTGTAAGTCACAATAATCGTAGAGTTAAATCAGTTCAAATAAAAGAAGCAAAAGATATATACAAATATATAAAAGAAGATAATCTTCCTTATGCAATTGCAATTGATGAAGTGCAATTTTTAGATAATGAAGTAATTAATATATGTGAACATTATGCAGATTTAGGTGTAAGAGTAATTGTGGCGGGTTTGGACCAAGACTTTAGAGGTGAGCCATTTGGTGTAATGCCAGAGTTACTAGCTAGAGCTGAAGAAGTTACAAAGTTAACCGCAATCTGCCAAGTGTGTGGTGCCCCCGCAACACGTACACAACGTATCATCAATGGACGACCTGCTGATTATAATGATCCAATTGTTTTAGTTGGTGCTAAAGAGCAATATGAAGCTAGATGTCGTCATTGTCACGATGTTCCTGGAAAGAAGAAATGATTAAAGATTTAGATAAACACTATATGCGCCTTGCACTAAATGAAGCAAAAAAAGCATATAATGAAGATGAGGTTCCAATTGGGGCAGTTATTGTAAGTGGGGAAACTATCATAAAAGCACATAACACAAAAGAATCAAAGAAAGACGCTACATGTCACGCAGAAATTAATGCGATAAAAAAAGCATGCAAGAAGTTAGGAACAAAGATTCTTCCCGATGCCACAATCTACATTACCATCGAACCATGTCTTATGTGCCTTGGTGCAATATTACAAGCGCGTATTAAAAGAGTAGTCTACGGAGCTAAGGAAGAAAAGTTTGGTGCAACTAGCGTTTTAGAAAGTTATAAATCAAACCATGAAGTGGAAGTTGCTAGAGGCGTATTAGAAAAAGAAGCAAGCGATTTAATGAAACAGTTCTTTAAGGAAAAAAGATTGAAAAATAATTAAAAATAATGTATAATTAAGGAGATCTCATTTTAGGTCTCCACATCCAATAGCTGGCAGTGAACCAGGTCAGGTCGTGATTGAAGCAGCCTTAAGCTTAACTGGTTATGTGGGTTTGGAGTCCTAAGGTGAGATCTTTTTTGTAGGTGAAGCATGAAAGTTGGAGATATCGAACTTAAAAATAAGATAATAATAGCACCACTTGCTGGTTATACTAATATCGCTTATCGTAAGATCTATAAAGAAATGGGAGCTTCATTAGTATTTAGTGAAATGATTAGTGCTAAGGGCTTGCTTTATGAAAATGACAAGACTTGGGAATTAACTAATACTAGTAGCGAAGAGCATCCGGTAGCTATCCAGTTATTTGGTGGAGACGCTTCTGATATGCATAACGCTACACTAATGCTTGATAAAAGAGATGATATTGATATAATAGATATTAATATGGGATGCCCTGTTAGAAAAGTATTAAAAGCGGGGGCTGGTAGTGCTATAATAGAAGACCCTAAGAAGGTTTATGAAATAGTTAAGGCCGTAGTTAGCGCCACATCTAAACCAGTAACTGTTAAAATTAGAGCAGGGATTGATCATAATAATATAAATTGCGTTGAAGTAGCTAAAATGGCTGAGGCTGCTGGAGCTAAGATGATTACAATTCATGGTAGAACTAGAAGTGATATGTATCATGGTAAAGTAAACCTCGATTATATTAAGATGGTAAAAGAGGTAGTTTCAATTCCAGTAGTTGGTAATGGGGATATTAAAACAATAGAAGATGCCAAGAAGATGATAGAATATACGGGGTGTGATGCAATAATGATTGGTCGTGCCACGATAGGAAACCCTTGGTTTATTCGTGATTTAGTTGATTATTTTAACGGTGAAAAGCTAAAAGCAGCACCAACTTCTTTAGAAAAGATTGATATGATGGAATATCAATTTAATGAAATGTTAAAGATAAAGAGCGAAAAGAATGCTGTTTTAGAGATGAGAACTTTAGCTAATTATTATGTTAAAGGATTTAAAAAAGCTAAAGAGTTAAAGATGAGGATTGTTAGTTTAAAAACTAAGAATGAGTTTTATCAATTTATTAAGGATCTAAAAGAGGAGGAAAATATATGGAATTAAAAGGATCAAAAACTGAAAAGAATTTGCGTGAAGCATTTGCTGGTGAAAGCCAAGCTCGTAACAAGTACACATACTTTGCATCAGTTGCTAAAAAAGAAGGATATGAACAAATATCTGAAATTTTCTTAAAGACTGCTGAAAACGAAAAAGAACATGCTAAGATGTGGTTTAAAGCATTAGGTGAATTAGGATCAACTACTGATAACTTAAAGGCAGCTGCAGCTGGTGAAAACTATGAATGGACTGATATGTATGATAAGTTTGCTCGTGAAGCTGAAGAGGAAGGATTCTTAGATTTAGCTAGACAATTTAGAGGAGTAGCTAAAATTGAAAAAGCTCATGAAGAGCGCTACCTTGCATTACTAAATAATATTGAAATGCAAAAAGTATTTGAAAAGAGCGAAGAAGTAATGTGGGAATGTAGAAACTGTGGACATCTAGTTATTGGAAAGAAAGCTCCTGAAGTTTGCCCTGTTTGTGCTCATCCAAAAAGCTATTTTGAAGTAAGAAAAGAAAATTATTAAAATAATAGATGCTATTAAACATAATAAGTTTAATGGCATCTTTTTTATAGCAAAATAACGCAATAAATGGTAAAATATTTGTGGTTGGTGTTAATATGAATAAAGAAATTGATATATCAAAAATTGTATTAAAAACAGAGAGGTTAACTCTTCGTGCCTTTAAACAAAGCGACCTTGATGATTTGTATGAATATGCAAAAGTTGAAGGGGTAGGTGAGGCTGCTGGATGGGCTCATCATGCTTCAATTGATGAATCTAAAGATAGGTTAGCTAAATTCATTAATGGAAAGCACACTTTTGCTATTGTAATTAATAATAAAGTCGTAGGCTCAGTTGGAGTTGATAAATATAATGATGAAAAATTAACAGAACTTAATGACCTAATGGGTCGGGAAATTGGATTTGTTTTAAGTCGTGCCTATTGGGGGCAAGGAATAATGACGGAAGCTGTTAAAGAAGTAATCAGCTATTTATTTAATGTTGAAGGGTTGGATTTTATTACTTGTGGGCACTTTGACGAAAATGATAGAAGCAGAAGAGTTCAAGAAAAATGCGGTTTTAAACCATTTAAGAAACTTATATTTGATACGGCATTAGGAGAAAAGAAGAGTGGAGTATTAAATATTTTATATAATAAAAATAGGTATAATGTGTGAGGCAATTATGAAGACAAAATCAATGACTATAAAAGACAATAATTTATATATTGGAAAGTTTAAAGCGACTGATCTAGCTAATATCTATAAAACACCTTTGTATGTTTTTGATGAAGCTGGTTTAAGAGAAAAGCTCGATACATTTAAAAAATATTTTAAGAGTGATATCTTTGAATGTGAAGTAGTATATGCATCTAAAGCATTCTTAGCTCCATATCTATGTGATATTTTAGGAGAATATGATTTTGGAATCGATGCTGTTAGTTGTGGGGACATGTTCTTAGTTGAAAGAAGCCACTTTAACAAAAACAGAATTATTCTTCATGGCAATAATAAAAGCGATGAAGAATTAAAGATGGCAATCGATTTAGGTGTTGAATATATCGTTATTGATAATTTAGAAGAACTAACTAGATTATTAAAGATAGCTAAAAACACTAAAAAAGAAATCCACACTTTAATTAGAGTGAACCCAGGAATTGAAGCACACACTCACAAATACATTGTAACTAGTGCTCTAAACAGTAAGTTTGGTGAATCTATCTATGATTTAGATAGACTAAAGAAGATGATGGATTTATATAAAACTAATGATAAGATCATCTTTGATGGATTCCATGCTCATATTGGTAGCCAAATCAATGAAAGCACTGCTTTCATTGAAGAAGGCAAAAAGATGTATGAATTTATTATGGAATTTGAAAAAGAAACTTTAGAAAAGGTTAAAGTCTTAGATTTAGGTGGAGGCTTTGGTATTAAATACCTTGATAGTGATAAAGAGATAAACTTAAAAGAGATGCTAACTGATACAGTCAAGAATCTAGAGGCACTATTTGGTAATAATAGCAATCTAAAAAAGATTATGATTGAACCAGGCAGGAGCATAATAGGAGATAACGGAGTAACATTATATAAAAGCAATGGTAGCAAAGTGACATACGGTAAAAAACGTTATGTGTTTGTTGATGGAGGGATGGGAGATAATATTCGCCCTGCTTTATATCAAGCAAAATACACTGTTGATATTGCTAATCATATGGAAAATGATAAGAAATATTTATGTGATGTTGTTGGGAAATGTTGCGAAAGTGGAGATATCATCGCTACTGATATTGAACTTGGTGAAGTTAGTGAAGGCGACACTTTAGTAGTTTATGCAACTGGAGCTTATTGCTACTCTATGTCTATGAATTATAATGGTTTAACACGTGGGGCTTGTATCTTTGTTAATAATGATAAGGTAAGTGTAGCAATTAGGAGAGAAGAAGTATTTGATTTAGTTAATACATGTGTCTTTAAGGAGGAAAAAATGAAATTCTTTGATACTCATAGTGATATGTTATTTGATTTATATAATCGATATGAACAAGGAGAAAAGAATAGATTTACATCTTTCCATGTTCCTCAACTAAAGAATAGTTTAGTTAGAGGTGCTATTTGGACAATGTATTCTTCATATGACTTTGATTTAATCAATGCTTGTAAAATTGCATTAAATGAACTTGATTTAAGCGATTTTAAAGAATTTAATGTAATCTTAGGAATTGAAGGATGCAGAAACTTAAAGAAGTGGGAAGATATCGATGTCCTTTATAAGATGGGCTTCCGTCATGCGATGTTAACATGGAACGAAGAAAACATCTATGCTACAGGTGCTAAGAGTAATCCTGAGATGGGATTAAAAGAAGATGGAAAGAAGCTACTATCTCGAATGATGGAACTTGGAATGATTGTTGACCTAGCTCACTTAAATCACAAGAGTTTCTTTGAAGTATTAGATTATTGTAAAGGCTATGATAAATTAATCTATTCACATGGATGTTGTAGAAGCTTGTGTGATCATGTTAGAAACATGACTGATGAAATGATGATTGAGCTTAAGAAAGCAAATGGTTTATTTGGGTTAACACTAGCTAATAATTTTGTTAGCAAGAATAAAGACGAACAAGATGTTTACCATTTCATTAATCACCTAGATTACGCTATTAAGTTTATGGGTGTAGATAATGTTTGCTTTGGCTTTGATTTCATGGATTATTTGAGCGATTATGGTAATGATAATATCATGGATGTAGCTAATGCAACCCTTGTTTATAGGATAGTAGATGCTATGAGAGAACGTGGATATAGTGAAGAAGATATTAATAAGATTACATGGAGTAATTTCTATAACAAATACAAAGATTTACTTTATATAAAGGGAGAGAGCGATGAATAAAGAATATTTAGCAGGACTTGATAAACTAATTAACGATGCCATTAGTGATGGTGCTTTTCCTGGTTGTAATATTGGATTAGTAACTAAAGATGATAAATATTTTGCGTCCTACGGTAAAAAAGCATTACTTCCAAAAGAAGAAGTTAATGATATAGATACATTATACGATATGGCATCATGCTCTAAAGTTTTATCAACTACTACATGTTTATATAAGCTATTAGAAGCTGGTAAGATTAGATTATATGATAGTGTTAAAACATATCTACCTAGATTTATGTATGATAATATCACTATTTGGGATTTGATGACTCACTCATCTGGTCTTCCTAGTAGTGTAACTAAAGGTTCCACAATCACTTCATATGATATGGCAATCGATTTAATATATGCTACAGAAGTATCATATGAAAAGAATACTAAAATAGTTTATAGTGATGTCGGTTACATTTTACTTGGATTTATAGTTGAGGCAGTTACTGGTAAACCACTAAACGAAGCTGCGAAAGAGTTAGTTTTTGATCCACTTGAGATGTATGATACAACTTATAACCCAGTTGATGCTAAAAGGTGCGCACCGACTGAAGATAGAGACGATATCGTTTGTCATGGCGTAGTTAGAGGAAAAGTGCATGATGAGCGCGCATACTGGTTAGGTGGGGTAGCTGGTCATGCTGGGCTATTCTCTACTGTAAAAGATATTTCTCATTTCATTGAAATGGTTTTAAATAATGGCGTTTATAAAGGTAAAATGTTCTTATCACCTGCCACAGTCGACCTTATGTTTACTCCTCAAGTAAAAGAAGCTAAAGGTGTTAGCTTAGATACTAATCAAAGAGGCTTAGGCTGGATTGTTAAAGGAGACTACTGTAGTGCTGGTGACTTAGCAAGCAAAGAAACGATATTACATACAGGCTTTACTGGAACAAATGTCTTTATCGATAGAATCAATAAAGTTGGTTTTACAATGCTAGCAAACCGTGTTCACCCAACAAGAGAAAACACTAAGATTATCCCATTTAGAGGAAGACTTGGTAATTATATAATTGCTCATTTTGGAGGAAGAAACTGTGCTTCTTAGATTGATGGAAGATAGTGATATTGAAAAAGTTGTTGATCTATGGAATGAAGAAGTTGCGAAAGCTTCAATTTATGAAAGCTTGACAGTTGAATCATTTAAAAAGAAATTCATTGAGATACCTACATATGATAAAGAAGGTTTCTTAGTTTTATATGATAATGAAACGCTCGTTGGCTTTGGTAACGCTAATTATAATAATAGAGGGCTAGCTCCAAGTGAAACTCCAGGTTATATCACTTGTGTTGTTATTAAAAAAGAGTACCAAAGAAAAGGATATGGAACGAAAATCTTAAAAAAGTTAGAAGAGTTTTTAAAACAAAAAGGCAAAACCTATGTAAGGTGCTTTTATGCTAACCCTGTTAATTTTAAGTGGTATGTCCCAGGGTATAATAACCATGAACACATGGGAGCTCCAGCTGTTTTAATTAATTCGCCTTTCTATTTCCTTTTATCTAGCTTGGGTTATTATATGAACGGCCAACAAGATGCTTTTCATATCGATTTAACTAAATATGAGATGAAACAAGAAATCATCGATTTAATTAAAAAGAACGAAGAAGATTGTTATTTTATTACCATCTATGATGAAAAGAAACATCATGGATTTAAAGAATTCTTTGATGATTTAGGTAATGAAGGATTTAGAAATTCAATTAATTATAATTTAGCTAGACCGAATCCTCGTCCAATTGTAATTGTTGAAAAAGAGGGGGAAGTACTTGGCTTTACTGGCCCTATCCACACTGAAGAAAGTGGTAGAGCAAGTTTGTCTGGTGTTGCAATTTCTCCTAAGTGTCGTGGTAGAGGACTTGGAAAGACAATGTTTTGTTATTTTGTTCAAAAGAGCAAAGAAAATGGTGGTAAATTTATGACACTATTTACTGGTAGTGAAAACAAAGCTCGTAATATTTATTTATATGCAGGGCTTCATATTGTTGCCTCATTTGCAATTTTAAGAAAGGAATTATAACATGAAAACTTTTTTAGCAATCGGTGGACATATCGGTGATATGGAACTTACGTGTGGGTGCGTTTTAGCTGATAGAAGCTTAAAAGGTGATAAGATTGTGACTTTAGCCTTGACTGCTGGCGAACGTGGTAACCCTAAAACAATGACTTCAAGCGAATATAAGATTCAAAAAATTAAAGAAGCCAATGAATTTGCCCACCTTTTAAAAGGAGAGGCAATAGTTTTAGATTATCCTGATGGTGAACTTCCATATAATGAAGAGGTTGTATTTAAGGTTGCTCAAATCATTCGTGATGTCCGTCCTAATGTCATATTTACTCATTGGAAAAAGAGTATGCATAAAGACCACGAAGCAACATACAAAATTGTTAAAGACGCTTCTTTCCTAGCAAGTGTCTATGATGGTGATAGACTAAAGGGTGCAAGGTGTTATGCTCCAGTATATCTATGTGAAAACTGGGAAGATAGAGTTGATTTTGATCCATATCTAATGGTGGATTGCTCAAAAGGTTACGATTTATGGTGCGAAGGGCTTAAGAAACATTGGTTTATAATGAATTCAGAAAGCTTTAGATACTATGATTATTACACTCACCTTAGCTTTGTTCGTGGATGCCTTAATAAAACAAAACATGCTCAATGTTTCAATATTGAAGGATATCAGAAATTTCAAAGGATTAATTTCGACTGATGAGGCGACTTCATAAAGGAGATACAATTGCTATATTAAATCCATCATTTAATAATGGTGATAATGTATTAATCGAAAAAGAAAAACTTGAAAAGTTATTAGAAAAAAGAGGATATAAAACTAGATTTTATCCATCATTTTATGATAAATATGGATACCTAGCAGGTACTGATGAACAAAGATCAAAAGATATAAATGATGCTTTTAGTGATGAGAGGATTAAAGCAATCATTTGTATGCGTGGTGGCTATGGCGCAAGTAGAATCGTTGATAAGATTGATTATGATATTGTTAGGAGTAATCCTAAGATATTTAGTGGCTATAGCGATATAACAGTATTAATCAACTCATTTTATAAAATGAGCGACCTAATTAGTTTTCATGGGCTTGTTGGGGTATCGCTACTTGGCAATAATATTGCCTCAATTGATGCCTTTTTTGATATGCTTGAAGCACCTTTAAAGGATAAAGTTTTAAAAAGTCCTGATGGTCAAGCTAAGTGTTTGGTTGGTGGAAAGGTTTGTGGCAAGGTGGTTGGTGGTAATTTAACACTACTTAGCACTCTTACAGGTACACCATATCAAGTTGATTTAGAGGATAAGATAGTATTGATCGAAGATGTAAAAGAGTCACCATATAGAATTGATAGATATCTTTCAACTCTTAGATTAAGTGGTGAACTTAAGAAAGCTAAAGGTTTTATATTGGGCTATTTTACAGACTGCACTTCAAGCAGTAACCAAAAAGTAGAAGATATTATAAATGAATACATTTTGCCACTTAACAAACCAACAATTTCTAATTTCGCAACAGGGCATTCATTTCCTTTTGTGACTATACCAATTGGTGCTAAAGTTGAGCTTGATGCTGATAATTTAACAATCAAAATATTAGAGGAGATATACGATGAAGATTAAAAGAAAATGTTATAAAGGATATGTTACATATTACGGAACTGATAAGGTTGTGGAAGTAGGGAAATACAAAGAAAGAAAAGAAGAACTAAGGGGTGTTTGGTTCTCTACAGTTGGTAATATTGATATTCCTAAGATGACTAGTGTAGAAGAATACAAAAAATATTTAGATGGTGTAATTGATAAATGCAAAGAATTTCATCTAAATACTGTTGTTTTCCAAGTTCGTCCAACATCAGATGCTTTGTATGAATCTAAGATGAATCCTTGGAGTAGTGTTATTACAGGAGTTCAAGGGAAAGATCCTGGATTTGATGTTTTTGGCTATTTTGTAGCTGAGGCTAAAAAGAAAGGAATCACAACACATGCGTGGATTAATCCTTATCGTGTTAGTGGTGTGAAGTTAGATGATTTAAGAGTTACTAAAGAAGAATATCTAGACACATTAGCACCTAACAATTTTGCTAGACTAAGAAAAGATTTAGTAATTATGAGTAGGGATAGTAAATTAATTTTAGACCCTGCATCAAGTGAGGTTATGGAATTTGTTAGTGATAGTGTAATTGAGATAGCAAAAAAATACGATATTAAAGCAGTTCATATTGATGACTATTTCTATCCATATGATCCTATTAGAGATAATGATGAATATAAGAAATATAAAGATAGTGGCTATAAGACACTAAGTGACTTTAGACGTGGTAACGTCGATAAGATGATTGAAATGATTCATAATAAGCTAGCTAAGCTTCCTCGTAAAGTTGAATTTGGTATTAGTCCTTTTGGAATCTTAAGAACTAATTCTAAGTTTAATACTAAGGGAATTGAGAACGAGAAATTCTGGGAATATGGCTCTAATAACCATGAATCATGCTTATCATGCTATAGTGACCTTTACGCTGATGTCTACAAATGGATGGAAAAAGGCTGGATTGACTACGTTACTCCTCAAAACTATTTTGATTTTGATAACACTAAAATCGATAAAGATGGAAACGAATATTCACAAGTTAAGTACGCTGATTTAGCAGTTTGGTGGAGTGAGGCATGCCAAAAAACAAATTGTAAACTTTATATGGGACAAGGCATTTACCGCTATGGTGGACCATGTAACTGGCAAGATGTTAATGAGATTCCTAATCAACTAAGGTTTAATCAAACTCTACCTAATGTTAGTGGAACAATGTTCTTTACTTATTCTTCATTTGTTAAAGAAGATAATGATGTGTTAATTAAAGGTAGAGAAGAGCTAAAGAAGCTATGGACTAAAGACGCTAAAGAAATATAAAATGGATAACTCAAAAAAGATAGCTCTTTTAAGAGTTATCTTTTTTGCTTTATATAGGAAATAATTATTTAGAAAAGAAAAGAGACGCCTTATATATAGAAAGCATAATTACCAAAAAAATTAAAAATGGGGCCTTATTTTTTCTCTAATCGCCTTGTAAATGAAATCTCTAAATGATATAATAAGTTAGTATATAAGGGGATAGTATCGCTACTGCCTCTAAATAAATACGTTGGAGTGTTTAAATGTATCAAATTTACCCGAAAGTTAAACAAATAAAATACGGTCAAAATAGCTTTTTAAGGCCAGAAAAGTTGTCCGTTTTTTTTGAAGTTGAAAGAGTAAACGCTTTTACAAAACTAAAATCTTTTTATAAAACTAAAGTTTCAAATAAGAAAAACAGTAATCTTTTGTATTTGGTTGATGCTTCATTAGCTAAAGAAGAATATAAGATTGAAATCAAAGATGAAAAGATTTATATCTATTCAGCAACAGATGAAGGAGCATTCTATGCTACAGTTTCTCTTTATTACATTTTAAAAGAAAAAACGCTTGTTGAAGCTAGTATCTTAGACTACCCAACACTTGCTGTTAGAGGCTTTACTTACGATATTAGTCGTAATAAGGTTACTAAATTAGAAGAACTAAAGAGGATTGTTGATATATTAGCATTGCTTAAATACAATCATTTTGAGCTTTATGTTGAAGGGTTATCTTTTGAATATGAGAAATATAAGAGATATCAAAAAGATGATGCTTATATCACTAAAGAGGAATTTAAGGAATTAGAAAAATATTGTAATAATAACGCTATTGACTTAGTTCCTAATGAAAATGGATTTGGTCACATGGGTGATTGGTTAGCACTCGATGAATTTAAGGATTTAGCGGAGTGCCCTGGTGGAATATATCTATGGGGTAGGCAAAGGGAAGCTACAACCTTAGATCCTAATAACCCTAAGTCTTTAGAACTCGTTAAAGATTTATATAGTGAGATGTTACCTCTATCTAATTCTAAATATTTCAATATGAATTTTGATGAACCATTTGAACTGGGAAAAGGTAAATCAAAAGAACTTGTTGAAAAAGAGGGACTTGGAAAAGTTTATATTGATTACACTTTGAAAGTTGTTGAAGAGATTAGAAAATATAATAAAACACCACTAATTTGGATGGATGTTTTAATAAAACATGGGGATTTGCTTCATATGCTTCCTAAAGATATGATCTTTATGGATTGGGGATATGATGCATTAAGCCCATTCGATAAAAACCTTAAGCTATTAAAGAGCCTAGATACAACATATATCTCAGCTCCAGGAACAAGCAGTTGGTGTTCATTCTTTGGTAGAACTGATGCCGCACTAGAAAACATTAAAAATGCAATTGATGCTAGCGTTAAATACGATGCATTAGGGTCAGTATTAACTGACTGGGGTGATTTTGGTCATTTACAATTTCAGCCTATTAGTTACCCTGAAATGGTTTATTTTGGACTAGGCTGTTGGAATAATTCTGAAGGGTTGCTACTTGATGCTAAGAAAGTATTAAATGAAGAAATCTTTAAAGATGAAAGCAAGTTAATTGGCGAGATGCTCCTTTCATTAGGTAGATATTGTAATTATGAAAATCATCACCAATCAAACGGAACAGAAGCATTCTACACATTCATGTGGTCAACGTTTGCTACTCGTGAAAGTGATCCTATAGAATATTTTAAAACTAAGAACAAAGGTTATTTGATTAGTTTAAATCAGTTTAATATCTTAGATAATTTCTTTAAAGAAAAACTTAAAGAACTTAAGATGCTTAAACTAAAGTGCAAAGACGCAAAACTAATTGTTCGTGAGATTAAAGAAAATATTAAACTCGTTATGGCAATCTATAAGCTTATGATGGCTTATAGTGATGAAGTGCGAGTTGATAAGAAGCTAAAATATCTTGATGAGATTTTAGCACTTGATTTGGTTAAAGAAAGAGAAGAGCTTTGGATGGCTCGTAATAAGAGAAGCGATTTTGCTTTAAGCAAGAAGAGAATAGAAGATTTTATTGAATTTGTTTTAATAACAAGTAGAAACTTGAGAGGTGGAACATTATGAAAAAGAAATTAAAGTATAATCCTAAAATTGCTGGGAAAGTGGTTTTAGTAGTAATACTTTTAGGTCTAGTAGCCTTGTTAGTTAATGGCATTGTTAAGAGTTATCAAAGTGGAAGAATCACTAGTAACTCAAAACAACTTGCTCTTGAGATTCCTGATGGAAGCTATCAAGACTATCTAAAGATCCAAGCTGGTGTTAACGAGAACCGTTTGGATGAATTTGATCTAAAAGATTACTGGAAGTATTTGAATTTCCCTAACCCTTCTACTCCAGTTAATGTTGATATCCTAAATGGCGTAGCTAGCGAAGATGGTATCGACTTTGATAACAATTATCAATATGCTGGTAAAACAGGATATTACACAGGTAGTGAAGGAACTGTTACTTGGGAAGTTAATGTAGCTGAAGCAGGAATGTATTGCTTATTAGTTGACTATTATCTACCAAAAGGTGGAGGTAGTAATGCTGAACGTCAAATCTATATTAATGGCACTGTTCCATTTTCTAATTTTGACACAGTAACATTCTATCGTTTATGGCATGATAAAGAAGAAACTAAGCAAGACATTAATGGTAATGACTTAAAGCCTGCTCAAGTTGAAATCTTTAAAGAAAGAACTGAGTATTTAATTGATGATACTGGATTCATTTCTAATCCATATCTTGTCTACTTCCATGAAGGAGTAAATACTATTTCTTTCTTTTCACTAAGAGAAAACTTAGTAATCTTTGGAATTGAACTTACTTCTATTCAAGAAACTCCTTCTTATGAAGATTACATTACTACTCATAAGGATGATAAGAAAGTTCAAGACTTCTCTCAAAAGATTGAAGCTCAAGACTCAGTTGAAAGAAGTAGCCCAACATTATATCCTTTAGCTGATAGAACAAGTGCTCTTAACACTCCATCTGATCCAGTTAAGACTAAATACAACACAATTGGTGGAACAAGATGGTCAACTGTTGGTGATTGGATTACTTGGGAAATGGATGTTCCAGAATCTGGACTTTACCAAATATCTTTCAGAGCAAAACAAAACTTATCTCGTGGTTTGTTTACTGGAAGAAAAGTATTAATCAATGGTGAAGTTCCATTTAAAGAAGCTAATAATGCTCGTTTCTATTACAGTAGTAAATATCAAGTAATTACTATCGGTGATACAAATGGTGAATATTATTACTTCTACTTAGAAAAAGGTAAAAACACTGTTTCACTTCAAGCAACAATTGGTGATTATGGTGAATTAATAAGTGATGTTCAAAAGGTTGTTGATGACTTGAATACTCTTTATTTAAAGATTATTGCTCGTACAACTGCTAACCCTGACCAATATCAAGAATATAACCTATATGGTGATAACCCAAGTATCGCACCTGATGCTAAGGGTAGAAACATGGTTAAAGTATTCTCTGATTCTGCTGTTACACTTAATTATGTAAGTAAACGTCTTACAGAATTAACTGGTGAAAAGAGTAGCTTAAATAACTCTTTGGATAAGTTAGTTCTAGAGATTGGTGGAATCGTCGATGGAAAAGATGTTGGTGGATTTGCTTCTAAACCTTGGAATGTTACAAAAGAATTAGCAAACTTCAAAACTAACCTATCAGCCCTAGGTACATGGATCTTAGATATTCGTGACCAAACATTAACAATCGAAAGTTTATGGGTTCATAGTGATAATGTAGAATTACCAAAAGCTAATGCAAACTGGTTTAAGAATTTCTGGTTTAGCATTCGTGGATTCTTTGGTTCATTCTTCTTTGATTATCAATCAATTGGTGTAACATCAACTGAAGGATTTGAAAAAGAAATTGAAGTTTGGTATTTAACAAGTGATTCTACTGGACGTGAACAAGCCAACGCTATTAAGAACTTGATTGACTCAACATTCATTCCTGATACAGGAATTAATGTAGTGCTTAAAGTTTTAGCTCCGGGTGTATTGTTACCAGCAACTTTAGCTGGTATTGGACCAGATGTAGCTATTAACGTTAGTGCTGGTTTAGCTGTTAACTACGCGCTTCGTGGTGCGGTATATGATGTAAGTAGTCAACCTGACTTCCATGAAGTAAGTGGTATTTGTACACCAGAAAACGAAGCAGCCGGTAACTGCCAGCGTCATCCAGAAAATTACACAATTTACACTAAATTTGACTATCCAGAATATGCTAGATTCCAATATAGTTCATGGGTTCCTCTATACCTAGAGAAAAACGATAGCGGAGGATATTATGGAATGCCTAATACTGGTGGATTCTATATCTTATTCTATCGTACTGATATTTTCGAAGAGAACAACTGGGAAGTACCTAAGACATGGGACGATGTTAAGTCACTTGTAACTGAATTACAAGTTTCTAACCTTGACTTCTACATGCCACTTGAAGGTGCTGGTTCAACAATGTATGCGATCTTCTTGTATCAACGTGGTGGTCAATTCTATACAGATGATGCTACTGCATCAATGTTTGATACTGAAATTGGTCTTCAAGCCTTTGAAGATTGGTGTAGTTATTTCACTGATTATTCATTCGCTTTAAGTGCAAGTTTCACAAACCGTTTCCGTACTGGTGAAATGCCAATTGGTATTGCATCATACACTCTATTTAATACATTAACAGTATTCGCACCTGATATCACTGGTAAATGGTCATTCGCTCCACTTCCTGGTACATACCGTACAATCGAAAATGATGATGGAACAACAACTACTTACCTTGATAATAGAGGTGTTGCATCAGGTACTGATGCAATCATTATGCAACAATCTGATGATTACAAGTCTAGTTGGGAATTCTTGAAGTGGTGGACATCTACTGATGTACAATACTCATATGCAAGTGAACTAGAATCAATCATGGGTGCTGCTGCTCGTCATAATACTGCTAATATTGAAGCCTTTAAGTTATTATCTTGGAGCAAGACAGAACGCGATATCTTACTTTCTCAATGGGAAATTACATTCGGTGTTCCTGAAGTTCCAGGAGGATATTATGTTGGTCGTAACCTTGAAAACTCTATTCGTGAAGTTATCAATAACGATGCTAACCCACGTGAAACATTTACTGAATATATCACTTTGATCAATGGTGAAATTACTCGTAAACGTAAAGAGTTCGGTTTGAAGGTTGCTGATCCAGAAAGGAGTAAATAATGGAACAAACAGTTCAAAAAGAAGAGAAGAAATCTTTTAAAGAAAAGTTCCAAGACTTTAGAAAAAGAGTAGATCTTTGGAGTCGTAAGAAACCTCTTCGTAGAAAGATTTACCTTGATAGATTCTTGTATCTAATGATGTTCCCTTATGTTCTTTTGTTCTTTACATTTACAGTCTTACCAGTTTTCATGAGTTTTATCTTGAGCTTTACAGACTTTAACATGTTAGAGTTTCCTAGATGGATGGGTTGGGAAAACTATTTGAATTTGTTCTTAGAGGACCCAATCTTCATCACAGCTATTAAAAATACATTGATTATCGCCGTTATTGTTGGTCCTGGTGGATATATGATTTCCTTCGTATTCGCTTGGTTAATTAACGAACTTCCTCGTCACTTAAGAGCTGTAGTTACATTCGTATTCTACGCTCCTGCTCTAACTGGTGCGATTTCAATTTGGGCTTTGATTTTCTCAAGTGACTACTATGGATGGGCAAACTCAATTTTAATGAAGTTGCAAATCATCCATGAACCAATCACTTGGTTAAGAAATGCTAAATACATTTTACCGATTGTAATTGCGGTACAACTTTGGATGAGCATGGGTGTTAACTTCTTAACACTGATTGCTGGTTTAAAGAGTGTTAATAAAGAGCTTTACGAAGCAGGTGCAATCGATGGTATTAAGAACCGTTGGCAAGAACTATGGTTCATTACTCTACCATCAATTAAAGACCAACTACTATTTAGTGCCGTTATTCAGATTTCAAACACTTTAGGTGTAGGTGCTGTAACTACTGCACTGTGCGGTTTCCCTTCAGTTCAATATGCTGGTCATACAATTGTTAACCACTTAAGTGACTATACTTCAAACCGTTTTGAGTTAGGTTATGCATCAGCTATCGCAACATTACTATTTATCGCATCAATTGGTTTAAATAGTTTAATCAGAAAATTGATTAGAAAGGTAGGTTCATAATGGCTAAAACAAAAGCAGAACAACTTAATGAAGAAACTACCCAAAATCTTGAGTTAAGTAGAAAAGAGAAGCAGAACCTAAAGAAGGCTCGTCATATTGACAGTCGTCCTTTCGCTGAGATTTCTGATTTAAAGATTAGAAGACATTCTAAGAAGAAAAAACGTATCAATCGTAGTTTAGGTGGAGATATCGCTTTGTTTGTATTCTTAGCATTCTGTGGTATTTTATCAATCTTACCATTAATCATGATTGTTAATAATGCATTTAAGCCACTAGATGAAATATTCAAATTCCCTCCTAACATCTTCGTTAGAAATCCGACTTTGAATAACTTCGCCGATTTAGCGGTTGTTCTTGGAACTTCACTTGTTCCATTCTCTAGATATTTGTTTAACACAGTGTATGTAACTATCCTAGGTACATTCGGTCACGTAATCATCGCCTCAATGTGTGCGTATGTATTAAGTAAGTACCGTGTTCCTGGTGGAGCATTTATCTTCAATTTGATTGTTTATTCATTAATGTTCCCATCAAGCGTTACAGCAACACCAAACTATATCATCTTGAACTCTTTAGGATTAATTGATACCCACTGGTCAATTATTTTACCGGTTGTTGGGGGATCAATGGGACTATTCTTAATGAGACAGTTCATGAATGGTATTAGTATGGACTACATTGAGTCAGCTAAACTAGATGGTGCTAGTGAATTTAGAATTTATTTACAAATCGTTATGCCACTTGTTAAACCTGCTTGGATTACTTTAATTATCTTAAACTTCCAAAGCTTATGGAACACAGGTGGAACAACTACCATTTATCGTGAAGATTACAAGATGCTAAGTTACGCTATCAACCAGATTGCATCAGCCGGTGTTGCAAGAACTGGTACGCTTAACGCCGTAGCACTAATTATGATTATCGTACCTATTGCAGTTTTCATCTTCTCACAAAGTAACGTTATGGAAACAATGCAACATTCTGGTATGAAATAATAAGAGGTACTATTATGAAGCATGTAAGAAGAATAGCAATTTTTGTAGTAGCGATAATGCTACTAGTTACCGGCTTAAATTTCAAAGCAGGATATACTTATTCACATGATGGACAAGTAATTTCATCACCTCCAGGATATTCTGCTACAATCGATGGTGTTTATAACGTCTTATCTACTGCTTGGGGTGGAAAGATCAACGAAAAAGAGTTTAACTCTCCAGAAGATTTATACATCTACACTGATCCAGATACTAATGAGGAATCAATCTACATCGTATCTAGTTCAACAAGTATCGATAAAGACACAAACATTTGTTATAACACATTGTTTAAATTTGATGAAGATTTGAACTTCATCGAAAAGATTAGTCAATTTGAAGTTGTCCCTGATAGATTTACTAATCTTGAATTAAGTAAGATGAAAACAAGAGTTGATTCAACAGGATCTGCTTCAAGTAGTCCTTTAACTAGTGTTTATTCTTATGAAAAGATTAAATCAATTAAGGAAACTCCATATGAAAGTCGTACCGACGATCAAAAGATGTACATCAAACTATTCAAGGTTAGTGGTGTTTACCGTGCAAAACGTGCTGCTAGAGATGAAAACAACGTAATCATCGAAAACGAATTTGAAGATTTAATCTTCTTATGCGACACAGGTAATAGCCAAATCGTGATTGTTGAAAGTGATACATACAAAGTTGTTCAAGTAGTTAGCGGTCCAACTGATGCGGTATTTACTGGTAAGACATTCTCACCAACTAAAGTATTAACTGATACTGCTGGTAGAATCTACGTTATCAGTGATGGTATTTATGAAGGTATCGTTCTACTTAGTAACAAAGGTGAATTCATGAGATTCGTTGGTGTTAACTACACTACTCTATCTTTCTGGGATGCATTGTGGCGTAATATTGCAACAGAAGAACAACGTCAACAAATGACTTCAATTCTTCAAACAGAGTTTAAGAACTTCGCAATGGACTCTCAAGGATTCATCTATACTGTCAGCCGTCCAACAACAAACTCTCAAACTGGTGCTACTGATGATAAATCAATGATTAAGAGAATTAATCAAGCTGGTAAGGATGTTTTGGTACGTAATGGTTATTCTGTTCCTAAAGGTGACTTAGTTACAATTCTAGTTGGTAACAAAAAAGGTGGAAGCCAATTCACTGGTATTGCGGTTAACGACTATGGAATGTATACAGTAGTTGATGCTAAGGGTGGAAGACTATTTACATATGATAAAGAAGGTAACCTTCTTTATATCTCTGCTGGTAGTGGTGTTGAACTTACTAACCTTGTAAATCCAGTTGCGGTAAGTTATC
Source organism: Bacilli bacterium (assembly GCA_918272565.1). Taxonomy (GTDB): domain Bacteria; phylum Bacillota_I; class Bacilli_A; order ML615J-28; family CAG-698; genus Tener-01. Next base: position 114,571 of record CAKJYW010000002.1, on the reverse strand, counting down.
AAGGCGATAACCTACTAGTACTAGAAAAGAACAATCGTGCTGTCATTCGTTTCACTCCAACTGAAGTAGGAGCCCTAATTAATAAGGCTGTTAAACTTCATGCTATTGGTCGAAGCGAAGAAGCAAGTGAAGAATGGCAAAACGTTATTAACCAAAATCCTAACTACGAACTTGCTTACGTAGGTGTAGGTAAAACTTACCTTGAAGCAGAACGTTACTTGGATGCAATGAGCTACTTCAAGACAGGATTTAGCGTTTCTTATTACTCTAAAGCATATAAGTATTATCGTGACGATATTATTAAGACTTACTTCCCATGGGTTATGAGTGTTATTGTTGTTGCGGTACTAGCTAAGATTGGTTACAACGTTTATAAGAACATTCGTTATAAGAAAGCAGTGAAGGATGCAGGTGATATCGATGGATGAGAAACTAGATAATGTAATCACAACTGAAGAACCTGTAGTTAATGAATCAAACCAAGAAAACCAAAAAGAAGAATCAAAATTTAAGAAAGTTTTAAAGAAAGTTTTGAAATTCTTAAAGTGGTTTAAAGAAGAATTCATTAAATTCCCACTATTTATTGTCTTTCATCCACTAAAAGGATGGGAAGAGTTCAAACGTGAAAAGCGAGGCAAGATGAGTGTTGCTATCACATTTGGTGTGTTTGTGGCATTCTTAAGTATAATGGAATATCAATATTCAGGCTTTATTGTTAAGCAAGTTGATGTTACTGAATTAAAATTGTTTGCTGAAATTGCTTATGTTGTTGCTCCAATCGCATTAGTTACTGTTTCTAACTGGAGTATTACAACATTATTTGATGGAAAAGGAAAAATGAAAGAAATCTTTATGATGATTTGTTATTCTTTGTTCCCTCTAGCATGGGCTAAATTTGTTGGTTTATTCGTTAGTAACGTAGTAAGTCAACAAGAACAAGCAATTTATTCATTAATTCAAGCATTAGGCGTATTCTTTATGTGCTATATGGCATTCTTTGGATTCATTTCAATTCATGAATATGGTCTACTTAAATGTATATTATCACTTATAGGAACAGCTGTTGCTTTACTTGTTATTTGCTTTATTGGTATTTTGTGCTTCGACTTAGTCCAAAAAATGTACGGGTTTGTCTATACGATCTATCGTGAGATAACCTTGAGGTACTTCTAGGAGGGCAAGTTATGAAGATATTAAAATTTAGATATTTATTAATTGCCGTACTAGTAGTAGCAATATGTTTAATTTTGGGCCTTTATTTCCTAGGTGGATTAAAGGCAAGAGCAGATATGATTTATGATAACGAAGAATTCAGAGCTGATGACTTCGAATCATACGCTGAAAGAGGCGACTCTGAACTAGATAGTTCAATTGAAATCTATAACAATGGAACATATACAATGTTCTTTGATGAAAAGACAACAATTGTTAAAATCGCATTAAATAGTTCATGTAAAGCTCCAGACAGCCCTAATCTAGCTCAATGTAAAGTTGTTTATGAAACTGCCGACTCTACAAGTGATGTAGCTACAGAAAAGTCAAATTTCTTGCTTAGATATTATCTAGAAAATGGTACTATCAACTCAACTGACCTTTCTAGTTGGGCAAATAGTGTTCAATACGAAAACCGTATCACTGGTTTAACAGAAAGACACTATTCAGTTAACTATTTAGAAGATGGTGTTGATATCCTTTATGAAATTGGTAACTTCACTAACGTTAGTAGTTACTTCCCAAGTGAATTTGATCGTGCTACATACGATAGTTTATTTAGAGGAAACTTAGTATTCTATAATCCTACTGATACAGAATTCTTAAAACAAGAAGATTTAGATATCGTATTTAGATATTCTGGAAAAGGTGCTACATATTCTAAAGAATGTGCAGCTTACCTTGAAGAACAAGGATATTCTGTAACAGAAGCTTTCGATACTGAAGGTAAGAGTTATGGTTACTGGAACCTAGATGGACTTGCAGATGCGGAAGGTAGAATCAAACTAAAGATTGGTGTTGATTACAACACTTATGCTATAGAAGGTGAAGAAGGATACTCTCCATGTACAGCTAACCCATTCACAAACTACTCTATTATCAACTACATTTATGGTAATACAGTTTATGAACTAAAGTCTTTTGAAGATGGTAAGAGTGCTCCTGAAGATAGATTAAATATCTATCCTACACAATATGTTGAAAATAGTTCTCAAGTATTTAGATTTAGAGCAAGTAAAGCTAGTATTATTATTTCTAACTTACTAAAGTATATGTATACAATCAATGAATACGATGCAGCTGGAAATCAAACTAAAGAGAATTATTATCAAATCTATGACTCAACTAAACGTATCAATCGTGATGTTTATTACGATTATAAAGGTGATGGTGAGTTAAGCAAGTTCAAGATTGGTGGATTCCAATCTCGAGATGAAGATGGACGTTTCTTATTTGATGAAAACGGCGATCCAATCCAAGCTGGATTTACTCAAGAACTTGCTATGGAACAAAACGAATTGTTCGGTCATACTGAAGAAAGTAAGTCAACTAGATTCAAAGTTGCACTGCGTTTCAGACTTACTGATGAAGGATTTAGTATTACCGCATTAAATGATTCAATAGAAGAATTATCTGATTCTCGAATTTATCAATTAGAATTATTGCCATATTTCACAGTTAATAATGACAAGACAAGTACTGGTCAAATCATTGTTCCTGATGGTAGTGGAGCAATCATTAGCTTTAACAGCGTTAAAGACGTTCAAAATGCTTCAACTTACTATAAACAAATATATGGTGATGATATGACAATCCCTAAGCAAGAACGTGGAGCTCAATCACAAACTGTTATGCTTGCAATGTATGGATTCTTAGATCAAACTAAGAAACGTGGCGTTGTAGCGATAGTTGATAAAGGTGCTTCAATGAGTTGGATTCAAGCTGACTTCTTGCGTGAGGCTCAAACTACATCTTATAACTATGCTCGTTTCATTACTGACTTAAGAACATATGAGACAGTATCATTATCATATGGATCTACATTCAATAAGTGGACAACCGATATTTATCCTGGTGATATCAAATACGAATATCGTTTCTTAGGTGAAGATGAATTGTCATATGTTGATGTGGCTAGAGTTTATCGTGAATATTTACTAGATAAATATTACGATGAAGGATTAAGAGAAGATGGAGATAAGACTACAACTCATACTCCAACAGTTACATTCCTAGGTGCTTTTGAAAAGAAGACTTTAACACTTGGTTATGTTTATGATAAGAAATATTCTTTAACAACATTTAAACAAGCACAAGAAATTTTGGAGGAATTAGCGGAAAACGGAGTTCAAAACTTCGATGTTGGATATGAGGCATGGACTCAAGACTGCATGAGTCCTGAAATTACTGGTAACCCTAAAGCTGCTAGAGTCTTAGGTGGTGCTAGTGATTTGAAAGATTTATCTAGTTACCTAAAATCTAAAGGATATAATTTCTATCCTGAACTAAAAGTTGGATATGGTAGTGGATTTGATTATCCTTATGGACAATTGAAATACTCTCCAAAGAGTATTACTGCTGACTATTCAACAATCGCACAGTTTGTAGCTGCAACTGGTCTAGCAGACACTAAGAGACATGGTTACTCACTTCTATCTCCAAGATTCTATGAATCTTATGTTAATAAGTTCATTAAGAGTATTAGTAAATATAACTTTGGTGGTTTGACTACTTCAGCAATTGGTAATATGTGTATCGGTGATTATTCATCTAAACACTTAACTTACGCTGAAACAAGTCTTCTTTACCAACAAGATGTCTTAGCTGATGTTAAAGCTAAGGTTGGAAACATCATGGTTTCTAAACCATTTGACTACGTATTCCCATATATTAATGTAGCTAAAGACGTTCCAATGGTAGCCACAATGTATCCAAGCATTGACTACTCTATCCCTCTATATCAATTAGTTGTTAGTGGCTTATTCGATTATAGTGGTGAAGCAGTAAATATCAATGATGATTATGCACCTGAATGGTACTTCCTAAAAGCTCTAGAAACAGGTTCTAACCTATCATTTGAATTAAGTGCTGAAGATACTAAGATATTACTTGATACTTATAATACTGACCTATATGGTACATATTATATTAACTGGAAACATAAGATTATTAAACTTAATAAACAACTTAACGAAGTTGGTATTTATGAAAGTAGACTTGTTTCTCATGAATATTTAACAGATAACGTTGTTAAAGTAGTTTATGAAAATGGTTTAACATTGATTATTAACTTTGATGATGCAGTATATCAAGATAAGTTGACTGGTCAAGCTATATCAGCTAACTGGTACATCATTGTTGAGGAAGGAGCATAATATGGCAATTAAAAACATATTATCCAAGATTGCATTCCCATTTGTATGGCTATTCAATGCAATCAACAATTTCTTCACAACAAGAGTTAAGTATGATAAACGTAAAGCTATTTGGGGTATTATCTTTATTATCCCTCTAATGATTGGTTTTGTTTATTTCTTCTTAATTCCTTTCTGTACTACTATCGTTTATAGTTTTTCAAATGTTAAAAACATTGGTACTAATAGTGAAACAAACCAATTCATTGGTGTAGTAACTGAGTGGGTTGGATTTGATAACTATCGTTATATTTGGAATGAACATGCTACATTCAAACAAACAATGTTAAGCTCATTTGGTTCAACATTGCTTGATGTTCCTCTAATCCTAATCTTTAGTTTGATTATGGCCGTTGTATTAAACAGTAAATTTAGAGGAAGAGCATTCGTTCGTGCCGTATTCTTCATGCCAGTTATCTTCAACTCTCAAGCAATCGATGTTGCGATGAACACAGGTGAAGCTATAACTGAGGCTATGGAAAGTGAAAATAGAGATGTATTCAGTGCGGTATTTAATTTCACTGAGTTCTTGACGAAAGCTAATTTGCCAGTTCAAGCTGTTAATTTCTTGTCAAATGCATCTAAATCAATCTTTAGTATTATTTCTTATTCAGGTGTACAGATCTTGATTTTCTTATCAGGTATTCAATCTGTTCCTAAACATTTGTATGAGGCTGCTAAGATTGAGGGTGCAACTCAATATGAAATCTTCTGGAAGATTACATTCCCAATGGTATCTCCACTGATGCTTACAGCTGGTGTTTATACCGTTGTAGACTCATTCTTAAGGAGTGATATCCTAAAGACAATTAACAGGTTTAAGACAGCAGGCAATGTCACATTCTCTGGTGGACTTGGTAACTTGACTAACTACGGAGTCCATGCGGCGATGTCACTACTATTCTGTATCTCGAGTATCTTGATAATAGCAATTGTAGTGTTATTAATAAGTAGGATGGTATTCTATTATGATGAATAGTGATACTAAGAAGCTTACTTTTAAAGAAAAATTACAAGGTGATGTTAGTCAAATCAAAGAAAATTGGAATAACCCAACAAAGCGTAAAGTTAGAGGCAAAAATGCTTTATTAATCGCTGGTAAGATTTTACGTGCAGTAATTCTAATTGGATTGTGCTTTGTAATTTTACTTCCTATTTTTGAAAAGTTGTCTGTTGCACTTCGTCATCCAACTGACATTAGTGACCCACAAGTAGTATTTATTCCTGGTAAGATTAGTTTAACTAACTTCCAGATTGCCTGGGAACTATTAGTAATCTTTGACACTAATGCAGCAAGTTTCTCAGAAATGAGTACAATACTTAATACTGTAATTGTTTCTACAGTATGTATGGTTATTCAAGTTATGAGTGCTGCGGTTGCAGGTTATGCATTTGCTAGATTAAAATTCAAGGGAAATAACATCATTTTCTATATAATACTTGCTACACTGGTTGTTCCGAATGAAACACTGCATGTATCACGTGTACTTTTCTATACTAATACATCATTCTTCGGAATTAAGCTAATGAATACAATTCTATCAATGTATATCATGACTATCTTTGGTCAAGGTATAAGAAGTGCTATTTTCATCTACTTGTTTAGACAGTTCTTCAAGAACTTGCCAGTTGAGTTAGAAGAATCAGCTCAAGTTGACGGTGCAGGTGTTATCAGAACATTCTGGAGCATCATGCTTCCAAATGCTAGAGGAGCTGTTGTAACTGTAGGTCTATTTAGCTTTGTATGGCAATGGAATGACTACTATTTTGCTAATCTACTTAAGTATTCTGTAAGCTTCCCACTTTTATCAACAAAGCTAGGAGGTAATACAGAACGTCTTGATACCGTTTTATCAACTTGGAAAGCAGCTGGTAGAGAAGTATTAGAAGGTGTTGAAGATATCGCTCAAGACCCACTATTTAGATCAATCATTGCAAATACAGCCGCATTATTAATGATGTTACCTTTACTAATCGGTTATTTCTTCGTTCAAAAGTTGTTCGTAGAAAGTATCGAAAGAACTGGTATCGTTGGTTAATATATAAGGATGGGAAAACTGATAATATATCAGCTTCACCATCCTTTTTTCTTTAAAAAAGGGTATAAAAAACAAGCTTTTAGTGGTATACTAATAAAGGATAAAGAGGTAAAGATATGAAAAAGATGAATATCAAAGATTTAACACTAGAAGAAAAAGTTGGGCAAATGTTAATGTTTGCTTTTCATGGTGTTAATTATAGTGATCAACTTGAAGAACAAATTAAAGATTTAAATGTTGGTGGTGTCATTTTGTTTGCTAAAAACATCGATAGTGATAATTTAGAAGTAACAAAAGAATTAAACAAAAAGATTCAAGCAGCCGCTAAATATCCAATCTTTATTGGAGTTGACCAAGAAGGTGGAATGGTTAGGCGTGTAATGAAAAACATTACCCCACTTCCAGGAGCAATGACCCTAAGTGCTACAACTAGATCAATTGAAGAGATTTGTTTTTATGAAGGTTGTGAGTTAAAAGAATTAGGATTTAACATGAATTTTGCGCCTGTTAGTGATGTTAATAATAATCCACTTAATCCAGTAATTAATTCTAGAAGCTATTCTGATAATCCTATGGTTGTAGCAGAATACGTACGAGAAGCAGTAAGAGGCTATAGAAAAGCTAACATTATTTCAACACTAAAGCATTTCCCTGGTCATGGCGATACTAGTGTTGATAGTCACCTATCACTTCCGACTGTTGCTAAAGATTTAGATACTTTAAGATCTTTAGAATTATTACCATTTAGGGAAGCTATTAGTCATAATGAATGTGATGGAATTATGGCAGCTCATATATTATATAGTAAGGTTGATGATAAATACCCAGCAACTCTATCTAAGAAAGTTATTCAAAACTTGTTAAGAGATGAGATGGGGTACGATGGATTTATCTGTACAGACTCTCTTACAATGGGTGCAATTACTGAGAATTTCTCATATGAAGAAATCTTACTTAATAGTGTGAATGCGGGAATCGATGTTTTGATGTTCTGTGGTGGAGCTGAGCTAAAAGAGCAACATGAAATCTATGATACATTCCTTCGCCTAATTAAAGAAGGTAAAATTAGTATAGAAACAGTTGATAAAGCTGTTAGTAGAATCATTAAGATTAAGAACGAATTCTTGCTTAAAGATGCTCCAAAAATCGATTTAGAAAAAGCTCATGCTTTATCTAAAGAGTTATTTGAAGAAAGCGTCACTTTAGCTTTTAATAACATGGATGTTAGAATTAATAAAGACGAAAAGACTTTGATTTTATTCCCTCAAGTAAAATTACTAACATTAGTTGATAATGAAACTAGTGAATATAAAACTTTGAAAACTTATCTAACTGATATTGATGAGATTAAATACGATAGAGAATTAGAAAATTTAGAATATATTGAAACAATTAGTAAAAAATATGATAAAATAATAATGGCTACAATGAATGTTACTAAAGATGATTATCAAACTAAAGTGTTTGATTGTTTAGATAAGAGTAAGACAGTTGTTTGTAGCATGCGTTCTCCATATGATTCACTATACCTTAAAGGTTTACAAAACTATATTTGTTTATATGAGGTTGGTGAAGATAGCCTTAAAGCATTATCTCGTGCTTTAAAGGGAGAAATAGAATTCAAAGGGAAATTACCTGTTAGGTTAGTATAGAAAGGAAGAATTATTATGCAAGTAATTAAAGTTAAGAATTATGAAGAATTAAGTAAGGTTGCAGCAGGTATTATTGCTGACTTAATTAAAGCAAAACCTGATTGTACTTTAGGATTAGCTACTGGAAGTAGTCCAATTGGTTTATATCAAAACCTAATTAAGATGTATGAAAAAGGTGAAATATCATTCAAAGATGTTAAGACTTATAACTTAGATGAATATTGCCAACTTCCAAAATCACATCCAGAAAGTTACTATTCATTTATGCATAGAAATCTTTTCTATCATGTTGATATTAAAGAGGAAAATGTTCACATCCCTAACTCTGAAGGAAGTGACCTTCAAAAATTATGTGATGAATATAATGACTTATTACATAAAGCTACAATTGATCTACAATTATTAGGAATTGGTGCTAATGGACACATTGGATTTAATGAACCTGGAACTTCATTTGATCAAGAAACATTTGTTGTTAAACTAACTGAAAAGACTAGACAAGACAACAAGAGATTCTTTAACTCTATTGATGAAGTACCAACATATGCAATGACTATGGGTATTAAGAACATTATGCAAGCAAAGAAGGTTCTTCTAATTGCAAGTGGCGCTAATAAGGTTGATGCTATTAAGATGTTATTAAGCGGTGAAGTTACAGAAAACTGTCCAGCTTCAATTCTAAATAGACACAAAGATGCTATCATCATTGTTGATGAAGCAGCATTAGGACTTGCTAAATGATTGAAATAAAGAGTTTTAACAGTTTTAGTGATTATGATAAATGTAGAGAACTTTGGAACAGTGAACTAGGTTTCATGTATCCAATAAACGAAGGTTTATTTAATCATCATGTTACTAACTCGCCATATCTTTATAAAAATGCGTCTTTTGGCGCATTTTTAGATAATGAATTAGTAGGATTCATTATTTCTAAAATATATGATGGTGAGTTAATAAGTGCATATAAAACTAGAGGTTGGATTAGCTTATTCTTTGTTAAAAGGAAGAGTAGAAAAAATGGTATAGGTTCTATGCTTTTAGACAAAGCGTTAGAAGAATTTAAAAAATTAGGAAAAGAAGAAGTTTGGATGGGACAAGATTTAGGTAATTTCTTCCCTGGAGTTCCTAGTGATTTTGATAACTTAACAACTAATTTTTTAGAAAAACGTGGCTTTAGTTTTTTGGGAATTACTCATGATTTACTTATGATTAAGCCATTTAGTAATGAAGTGAAGAATAAAACTAATTATGTCTACCGCTATATGAAGGATAGTGACATTCCATCACTTCGCGCTTTTATGGTTAAGAACTTCCCTGGTAGATGGAACTTTGAACTTGAAGAGTACTTAAGTATTAATAAAGACTTAAGGTGTTATTTTCTTGCCTTAGATAAAGATAAAGTAATTGGATTTTTAAAAATTAATACACCAAGTAAGGATAATTATTCATATAATATCACTTGGAGTGATAGGTTTGATGATTTAATTGGAATTGGTCCACTGGGAGTAGATAGGGATTATAGGGGACAAGGTGTTTCTAGAGAAATCTTTAATAATGCTTTCTATAGCCTACATTTAGAAGGACATGATAATTTGTTCATCGATTGGACTGGTTTAATGGAATATTACCAAACATTTAATTATGAAGTTTGGAAATGTTATAACAAATATAAGATTAAACTAACTGAATAGTGGATTTACTTATCTAAAAATGATAGAATAATATTGTAAGAATAAGAAAAGGAGATTTTTATGAAAAAGTGGTTTTCTTTTATTCTAGTTATGGTATTAGCTCTAGTACTAATTGGATGTGGTGGTAAGGAAGAAGAACCAGAACCAACACCTGGACCAACTCCAGCAGTAGAAGATGTTAAGCCTACTAGTATTGAAATTAGTGGACAAAAAGAAGAAATTGAAATTGGTGAAGATTTTACTATTACTGTAAAAGTTTTACCAGACAATGCTTCAAACAAAAAGGTACGTTATTCATCTAGTAACAGTAGTGTTGCTAGTGTTAAAGATGGAAAAGTAACTGGTGTTAGTGCTGGTACTGCTACAATCACTGTTACAGCAGATGCTGATAAAGCTGTTAAGAAAGAATTTACTGTTACTGTAAAAGCAGGTCAAGAGGATACTCCACCTGAACCTGAAATTATTCCTCCAACTGAACTTGAAATTGGTGGTGGAGCTGAGGTTCAAGTTAGTAAGATGCTTAACTTGCAAGTTACATATACTCCAACAAATGCTACAAAAGGCTTAACTTGGACTAGTAGTGATGAGGCAATCGCAACTGTTAATAACGGAATTGTTAAAGGTATTAAAGAAGGTGAAGTAACAATTACTGCTACTTCAACAATCGATGCTAATATTAAAGCAACAATCGTTATCAAAGTTATTCCAACTCAAGAAGTTGTTGTTATTAAACCTGAATCAATAACATTAAATGGTGAAGAAGAAGTTGAAGTTGGTTATTCTATTAGACTTTCAGCAACAGTTTTACCTGATGGAGCTGATAATACAATTAGATGGGAATCAACTAAACCAGAAATTGCTACAATCGATGAAAAAGGTATTGTAACTGGAGTAAGCGAAGGTACTACTTATATTATCGCTTATTCTGTAGCTGATGAAACTGTCAAGAGTAGTCGTTACAAAGTAAAAGTTAATATTGACCAATCTTCATTAATTCCTGTTAATGACTTAGGTGGATATGAAATCGTAATTATGCAAGCAGATAGTGCTTTAAGTAGCATTGATCCATTCCTTGAAGACTATACTGCTACTGATAAAATGTATAAACAAAGAGCATGGGAAGAAGTTAAGTCTAAATACAACTGTAATATCTCTGTTGTAGCTTATCCTGATGATGCTCCTTGGGGTCCAAGTAGAGTTTCTTGGATTAACTCACAAGCTGAAAATGGTAAAGCTTTAGCTGACTTCTACATTGTTACATCAACTTGGTTCCCTCAATTCTATGCAGCAAATGCAATGCAAGCAACTACAACATATTTTGCTAAGTTTGGTAAGAACCAAATTGAACCAGCTGTTCGTCAATCAGCTTCATACAAAAACGATTTATATATCGTTTCTACAGGTATCAATCAAACTACAATCTATCCATATTATGGAATCTTCTATAATGTAGGTATGCTTGAAAAATATAAGATTGAATCACCTGCAAAGATGTTCAATGAAGGTCGTTGGAGCTATGATGATTTCCTTGACTGGGTACTTTCAGCTCAAGCATTGCTTCCTCAAGGATATTATGTATTAAGTGGTGCTCCTCAAGACTATTGGCAAGGTATGGTTTCAGCTAGTGGTGTTAGAATTGCAAACACAACAACAATGGAACTTAACTTCACTCATAAATACTCAGTTGAAGCAATTGATGTACTTAAAAGTACTCAACTAGCTGGTGCATTTGACCCAGTTTATGGATATGACCAAGGTGTTGCTTCCTTCCAAGGTGGAACAGCTTTATGTCAAGATGGTGAATTATGGTTTGTAAAAGCATCTAATAGATTCCCAACAGACATGTGGGGTGAAGATACAAGATACGGATATGTTCCATTCCCATATGCTGCATCAGTTGGTAAAGAAAGAAGCTATGTAAATGCTGTTGGTGAGTCATGCTACATGATGGCTGCTCAAAGAACATATAATCATAAAGCTGGAATGACTTATGAAGATGTATTTAGAGTAATGCAAGAAATGTTCTTAAATACAATTAAGTATCAACAACAAGATGCTTCATTTGATGCAGAAGGTATTAAGAGCCAAGTATTATCAGCTAAGTTTGATGATCCTGAGTCTGTAACTGCTTGTATGTTCTATACAGCTGAAAAGACTTTGTTTGACCCAATCTTCAATGGTATCGCCCTTAACTATAGTGGCGCTCCAGCAACAACAATCTCATCTGTTGTTAAAAACAACACTGACTTTATTGAAGCAATTGATGCTGCTTATAATGATATTTACTTGAAGTTCTTAGAATTATATGCATAACGAATAATATCCCAAGTAGGAATTTAATCCTACTTGGGATTTTTTTATTGTAAAAATGGGCTATTTATATTAAAATATTAATATAAAAATTGGTGAAGATTATGAATAAAATTAATGCCAAAAAGTTAATATTATCATTTATCTTAATTCTTTTTGTCTTTTCTTTTGGTGTATCTATCCTTGCAGCACCGGGGGATGACCCAACAGGGACAGGTGAAGCCGAAGATGATTTAGAATATAGACAAGAACTAATCGATCAATTTAGTGAAAGAATTAGTCCACTAAAAGGATATGATTATGACTATGATGAAAGTTTAGATAGTTATATTGATTCTTTGTCATATTACTTAGATATAGATATAGAAATAGAAGAACTCTATAATAAGATAGATGAACTGATTAATGAAATATATGAAGAATTTAGTGACCTTGGTAGAAACCACCTTGAGATTCTAAAAGAAGACTTAGGTTTAGATTATTCTATTATTATAGAAAAGTATGAAGAAGATATTTTACAATCTATAAACGATAACGAATATATTGAGTTCTCGGTGTTAAGAAGTGTTGTAGAAGAAGATATTAGGGAAGCTTTAAAAGAGGCAATAGAGGCAAAATACCCTATATTACAAAAAGATTTCGATGATATAGATGAAAATGATATATCTTCTTTAGAAACCATAGCTAGTGATTATAGTTCTTTTAATATCCTTTATTCAAGGTATATTATAGAAAGAAGCGAAGAAGAAGGATATAGCGATTTATTTATAGATGACTATTTAGAGAAAGCTAAATATGAAGAAGAAAAGATTATAGTTAGTAATAAAATCCTTGCATTACTAAATGTTCATGATGAAGAAGAAGTTGTTAGTAAAGTATCATTGTATGTTAGTAGTGTAAGTGGCTTTCTATATGATAGATGTTATAGTGATAGAGATTTCTATGTTATAGAAAAGAGTGAAGAACTTGATAATTTCTATAATGAGGGAAAAGATTATGTCTATCTTTTACAAGCAAAAGAAAGATTTGTTAATTATTTTAATGATTTCTATAGTGAAGCAAAATTAAAAGAAATCTATACTAGTGAAAACTTGATTAGAGTTAAAAAGCTGATTGATGATAGTTTTGATTTACTTCCCGACTTAACTTTAAGAAACGAAGTAGATAATTTAAGAAGTGAATTATTAAGTAATATTAATGATATAGAAAAGGTAGTTATAGAAACTAGCAAAGAATATTACAATGAAGATTATCAATATAGGGCTAGTGCTAAAGGCGTAACTAGCGCAACTGGTAACTATTCACTTAATGTATACAAGAATGTAGCTGACGTCGATTGGGCTAATAAAATGTATACTATTACTATTATAGATGATACTTATAATGTTATAGAGCATTTTGATAGTGATGTTGTCATTACTATTTATGATGATTTAGATGGTATAGGTGATTTTGATCTATTTACCTTTACTGATGGCGTTAGAAAAAAAGTAGACTACGTTTATAGTGATAAAAAAATTGTCATTAAAACAAAAGATATTAGCAATATCTATTTAGTGAAATATGAAAAGACTCCATATCTAGCAATGATCCTCACTTTTTCTTCGATTGCTATAGTGAGCGTAGTAGGTGTAATTATACTAAAAAGGAGGGGACTAATCGTATGAAAGACGAATTCAATGAAATAGTATCCACTCCAAAGCCAACGAACACCCAACCAAATGAATTTAGTGAAGCAAAAGAATATCAAATTCCAGATGAATTTAATGTGGGGGCAACAAATAGTAGTGGTACTAGCAAAAAGAGTAATAAAATAATGGATACCATTAATACTATTATTAAAGCTATGACTTACACTGCTGCAACCGGAACTGTTGCGGTTGTGGCTACACTATTTATTCTAAATATGGATATCTTAAATGAGCGACCTAATGTAGAGTTTGAGATGGTCGAAGTTGGAGAAAATGAAATCTTTTATCACATCGATATCGGAGAAAGCACTGAAGATTTAACAATCAAATTGTATAATGATAACTATGAATACGAAGTGATTGGTTATAGTGGTTTTAATTCTGGTGAGTTTATGGAACTAGAAGCTGAGACAAGCTACAAATTAGCTGTTTGTGGAGAAGAAAGATATGGTAATGATGTAATCAAAGAAATTGAAGTTAAGACTAAGAAGCAACATGATGTTATAGTTACTGATATTGGTGATATTAAAGTAAGTTACGAATGTAAGTGTAATATCGATGGATGCTTCCATATAAAGCTTGATTTTATTGATACGGAATATACATATTATGAATTTAAAGCGTATTTAAGTGATGATAAAGGGAATGAGATAGAGTACTTTTTTTTGGATGGATACACTACCGAACAAAGAATAGATATTAGTGAAGCTGATTTCACTAATAAAGAGCATATCCACCTTGTTATTACTTGTATTTATAATGGCGAAGTATATTCGCTACTTGACACATATGTTTCAATATAGGAGGACATTTTATGAAAATAAGTAGAGGTTTTATAGCATTAGTAGTAATGCTTGCAATAACTGTGGCTATTGCGGCTTTTCAAGGTTTTATAACAGGTGGAAATTCCATATTTTTCACTTATCAATTTCAAAATACAGTAATTAATTTCTTATGGACAAAGATCCCTGCAGCAATCAAATCATTCCAAATTGTTACTGTTAGTGCATGGATTATTTATATTGTTCATTTTGTTGCTGAAAAGACATTTTCAAAGTCAAACAAAGCTAAGACTATTTTAGGTCTAATTAAAAGTATTATTAAATGGGTAGTAATCATTATTACAATACTACTTGTACTTGGTGCCTTTGGAGTTGATACTTCAACTCTACTAGCTAGTGCTGGTATTTTAGCCCTAGTTATAGGTCTTGGTGCTCAAAGTTTGATAGCTGACATCATCGCTGGTTTCTTCATCGTATTTGAGGGAGAATATGAAGTTGGTGATATCATAACAATTGATGGATTTAGAGGCACAGTTAGTGACATCGGTATTAGAGTGACTAAAGTTATGGATGCTGGTGGTAATGTTAAGATAATTAATAACAGTGATATTAAAAACATTATCAACCAAACATCAGAATTATCTTATGCTAAATGTACTATGAGTATCGATTATGGTGAGGATTTAAAGAGAGTAGAAGAAGTATTTAAACAAAATATTGAAAGATTAAAGAAGAATGTTAATGGAATGGTCGATGCGCCTATTTACAAAGGTGTAAGTGAACTAGGATCATCAAGTGTCAACTTGTTATTCATTGCTAAGTGTAAAGAAAGTGATATTTATCAGGTTCAACGTGATTTAAATAGAGAATTATATTTAATATTCAATGAGAATAATATTACTATTCCATTCAACCAAATAACTGTTAGTTATAGAGATAAAAAAAGTGAAGAAGAAAAGCATGATTAATCATGCTTTTTTTGTTGTTTGATATTGCTATGTATGATAAAATATATATGTAAGAAAAGGCTTACAAAGAATTATTCTTGGAGGTAAACATGAAGAAATGGTTTTCGTTCATTCTAGTTATGGTACTAGCAGTAGTACTAATTGGTTGTGGTGGAGAAAAAGAACCTGAAAAGGAACAAGGAAAAGATCCAGAACCAGTTGTTACTGAAGTTAAACCAACTAGTATTGAAATTACTGGACAAAAAGAAGAAATTGAAATTGGTGAAGAATTTACAATTACTGTAAAAGTTTTACCAGATGATGCTACAAATAAGAAAGTTAGATATTCAACTAGTAGTAGCGCTATTGCTACAATAAAAGATGGAAAAGTAACTGGTATTAGTGCTGGTACAGCTACAATCACAGTTACAGCTGATGCTGATAAAGCTGTTAAGAAAGAATTCACAGTTACTGTTAAACCAAACGGAGATGAACCTCCAGTTGAAATATTACCAGAGGAAATTACAATTAATGGTAAGAGCGAAGTTGAAGAAGGTAAATCAATTGCTTTAACAGTTACTGCTAAACCTGATGGAGCTTCAAATGATGTAACATGGACTAGTAGTGATCCAAGTATCGCTACAATCACTAATGGTGTTGTTAAGGGTATTAAACAAGGAACTGTAACAATTACAGCTACATCAAATAAAGTAGCAACTTTAACTGCTTCAGTTGAAATCACAGTAAAAGAAGCTAGCGTTGTTGAAGTGGTAAAGCCTGAATCAATCACTATCACTGGTGAAAGTGAAGTTGAAGTAGGATATTCAGTTAGACTTGTAGCTAACATTTTACCTGATGGTGCTGATAATGGTGTTCGTTGGGAATCAACTAAACCAGAAATTGCAACAATCGATGATAAAGGTGTTGTAACAGGTGTCGCTGAAGGTACAACATACATCATTGCTTATTACGCAAAAGATGAAACAATCAAGAGTAGCAGATTCAAATTAAAAGTTAATGCTGACCCATCTGCTGCCTTTCCAATCAATGATATGCAAGGCTATGTAATTCAATTTATGATTGCTGATAGTGCTCTTGCTGAAGTTGACCCATTCTTAGAAGGATATGGCTCAAGTGATAAGATGTTTAAGCAACAAGCTTGGACTGAAATAGGAAAAAAATTCAATTGTAGCTTTGAAGTAATAGGCTATCCTGATGATGCTCCATGGGGTGAAAGTAGAATCACATGGATCAACTCTCAAGCAGAACTTGGTAAAGCTTTAGCTGACTTCTTTGTTGTTGAAACTGACTGGGTTCCAAGATTCTATTCTAGTGGAGCTATGACAGCTACAACTTCATTCTTTGCTAAATATGGTAAGAACCAAATTGAACCTGCAGCTCGTCAAGCAGCCTCAGTTAAAGGTGATATGTATGCCGTATCAACTGGTATAAGTGGAACATCAACTTATGCTGATGAAGGTATTTATTATAACCTTGGAATGTTAGAAAAATATAAGATTCAAAACCCTGCTAGATTATTTAATGAAGGCAAATGGACATTTGATGACTTCCTAGACTGGGCACTTGCTGCTCAAGCATTACTTCCTAGTGGAACATATGTTTTAAGTGGACAAGTTGGTAAATTATTTGAAGGTATGGTTAATGCTAGTGGTGTTAGAATCGCTAATGTTACTACATTAGAAATGAATTATAAACATAGATTTGCAATTGATGCCGCAAGCATCTTAAATCAAATTTATGTAGCTGGTGCATATGACCCAACAAGTGATAACTCAAGCGATGTAGCTGATGCTTTTGAAAATGGTAAAGCATTAATGCATGTTGGTAAATATTGGTTTGTTAAACACTCAACTCGTTACACTTCAGATATGTTTGGTGAAGATACAAGATATGGATATGTTCCATTCCCATATCATCCAAACATCAGTAAAGAAAATACATATGTTAACTTGATTCCTGGTGCTGTATATATTATGGCAGCTCAACGTGAATGGGTTCATGGATCAGTTACTTACGAAGATGTATTTAGAGCAACACAAGAAATGTATTTAACAACTATTCGTTTACATCAAGCTGACCCATCATATGATGCTGAAGCTATTAAGAGACAAAATGTTTCTAATAAACTAGATGATCCTGAATCAGTTGAAGCATTCTTGTTCTATACTGCTGAAAAGACTTTGTTCGACCCAATTTATGCTGGTATTTCAGGTGATAGTTCATCATTTAGTACTGCAATTTATAATGCTGTATTCAAGAGTGCTGACTACGAACAAGGTATGGAAGCTATAATCGACGAATACATTACAACACTTGTAAATAAATATGGTGGATAATTAAATAGACTATTGGAGAAACTTTAAAAGTTTCTCCTTTTTTTAGTAAAAAAAAATTGCAAGCGCTTTACATTTATGGTAAAATATTAAATGGATATAAGCGGCATAGCCGCAATTCAAAAATTAAAAAAGGAGATTTTTTATGAAAAAATGGTTTTCTTTCATTCTAGTATTGGTATTTGCACTAGTACTAATTGGATGTGGTGGTGGAGAAACAGAAAAACCAGATGACCCTCCAAAACCAGATGACACTCCAGTAGTAGAAGATGTAAAGCCTACTAAGATTGAAATTAGTGGACAAAAAGAAGAAATTGAAATTGGTGAAGAATTTACTGTTACAGTAAAAGTTACACCTGACAATGCTACAAATAAGAAAGTTAGATATTCATCTAGTAGCAGTGCAATCGCAACTGTTAAAGATGGTAAAGTAACTGGTATCAGTGCTGGTACAGCTACAATTACAGTAACTGCTGAAGCTGATAAGAACGTTAAAGCTGAATTCACTGTAACTGTTAAAGCTGGTGGTGAAGTTACTCCTCCTGAACCAGAAGTAATCCTTCCTACTGCTATTGAAATCAGTGGTGAAACTGAAGTTAAAGTTAACAAAGTTATCCTTTTGACTGTTAGCTACACTCCAGAAGAAGCTACAAAAGGCGTTACTTGGGAAAGTAGTGATCCTAGTATTGCAACTGTAACTAAGGGTAGCGTACTTGGCGTTGCTGAAGGTAAAGTTACTATTACTGCTACATCAACTGCTGATACAAATGTTAAAGCAACATTTGAAGTAACAGTTATTAAGAATGATGAAACTGGTCCTGTAACTGAAGCTCCTACTGCTATCACAGTAAGTGTTACTGCTGATGAAGTTGAAGTTGGTTACAAACTAACTGCAAGAGCAACAGTTGAACCTCAAGGTGCTAGTCAAAACGTTACTTGGGAATCAACTAAACCTGAAGTTGCTACAATCGACGAAAATGGTAAGATTTTAGGTGTTTCTGAAGGTACTACATACATCATCGCTTACTCTAAGGTAGACCCTTCTATTAAGAGTAGCCGTGTTAAGATTAAAGTTACTCCTTCAACTGCTCCTGAAGCATATCCTGACTTACAACACTATAAGATTATTTTAATGAACGCTGATAGTGCACTTGCTGACTTAGACCCATTCCTAGATGCATATTCTGGAAGCGACAAGATGTTCAAACAACAAGCTTGGAGAGAAATCGAATCTACTTATAACTGTACAATCAGTGTAGAAGCATATCCAGATGAAGCTCCTTGGGGAACTTCTCGTATTGACTGGATCAATGCACAAGCTCAACTAGGCGATGCAAAAGCTGACTTCTTAACTATTTCATCAAGCTGGTTAGCTGACTTCGCTAGTGTTAATAGTGCACATGATGCAAGATTAGTTTATGCTAGATATGGTAAGAACCAAATGGACGTTGTTCAAAAACAAGCAGCTACTAACCGTGGTGGCTTATATGGATTATCAACTGGTACAAACGAAGCTCAAAACTATGTTGACTTAGGTTTATATTACAACCTTGCATGGGTTGAAAAACTAAAAGTTGAATCACCTGCTAAGATCTTCAATGAAGGCAACTGGACTTATAGTGAATTTGAAAAATGGGCAACTAATGTTCAAGCATTATTAGGTGCAGGCGAATATGCAATTGGTGGACGTTACTATTATCACTGGGTTGGATTAACTAATGCTGCTGGTATTAAGATTGCTGACCCTGCTGCTATTAAAGTAACTTTGAAACATCCTCGTGAAGTTGCAGCTGCTGAGCTATTAAGTAGATTATATGCTAAAGGCGCTCTAGGAAGCGGAACAGCATTTGATACATGGATGGAAACTACTGGTGCATTCTTTGATAAGACTTGCGTTATGGTTTCTGGTGCTTGGTGGTTCATGAAAGGTGATAACAGATGGACTAGTGATATGTGGGGTGAAGATACTCGTTTTGGTTATGTTCCATTCCCTCGTCCAGATGATATGACTAAAGAACAACAACAAATCGCTCAATATGGTACTACTGTATTAATGTTTGCTGAAGGTCGTGACAAAGTTCATCCTGCTGGCGTTACTTACGATGATATCTATATGGCAATGCTTGATATGTATCTAAGAACTAATAGATACTACAGTGATGATCCATCATATGACCCTGAAACATTGAAACGTAATGCAATCAGCTCTAAGGTTGATGATCCTGAATCAGTTGAAGCTGCAATGTGGTGGACTAACTCTAACGTATTCTATGATGCAGTTCATGACTTCTATACTTCAATTGCCACATCTCCACTTTGCGCTAAGATTACTACAATCGTTACAGGTGCAGACTACTCACAAACAATGGATTCTCTAGAAGATACTTATATTAATACATTCAATACTAAGTATTCTGCAATGGGATAATTAAATAGAAAACTGGCTCTCACTTTTGAAGTGAGAGTCTTTTTTTCTTTCTTATAAAAAAATTGATTTTTTTTGATTTATTTATATGTTATAATATGTATGCAAAGGTTTACATAATATATAACCTATACATTTATCTTAAAACCAAGGAGGAAAGATATGAAAAAATGGTTTTCTTTCATTCTAGTATTGGTACTAGCAGTAGTACTAATTGGATGTGGTGGTGGAGATAATCCTAAAGAAGATGACACTCCAAAACCAGATGACAAAACTCCAACTACTGAAGTTAAACCAACTAGTATTGAAATTACTGGACAAAAAGAAGAAATTGAAATTGGTGAAGAATTTACTATCACAGTAAAAGTTTTACCAGATGATGCTACAAATAAGAAAGTTAGATATTCATCTAGTAGCAGTGCAATTGCTACAATAAAAGATGGAAAAGTAACTGGTATTAGTGCTGGTACAGCTACAATCACAGTTACAGCTGATGCTGATAAGGCTGTTAAGAAAGAATTCACTGTTACTGTTAAGCCAGGTCAAGAAGAAACTCCACCTGAACCAGAAGTTATCATCCCAACTGCTTTAGAGATTAATGGTGATGCTGAAGTTCAAGTTGGTAAAGTTGTAACTTTGACAGTTAGCGCAACTCCAGAAGAAGCTACAAAAGCTGTTACTTGGAGTAGTAGCGATGAAGCAATCGCTAAAGTTACAAAAGGTAATGTTGTTGGTGTTGCTGAAGGTACTGTAACAATCACAGCTACATCTACTGCTGATACTAATGTTAAAGCAACATTTGAAATTAAGGTAATTCCTGCTGAAGAAGAAATTATCGAAGTTGTTGTTCCTACAGCAGTTGTTGTTGAAGTAAGTGCTGAAGAAGTAGAAGTTGGTTACAAACTAACTGCTAGAGCAACAGTTGAACCTCAAGGAGCTGACCAAAACGTTACTTGGGAATCAACTAAACCTGAAGTAGCTACAATCGATGCTAATGGTAGAATTACTGGTGTTGCTGAAGGTACTACATACATTATTGCTTATACTGCTGATGGAACTATTAAGAGTAGTAGAGTTAAAGTTAAAGTAACTCCATCTACTGCCCCTACATCATATCCTGACTTACAAAACTATAAGATTGTTATGATGAATGCTGATAGTGCATTATCTGATCTTGACCCATTCCTTGATGGATATGCTGGAAGTGACAAGATGTTCAAGCAACAAGCATGGAGAGAAATCGAATCTACTTATAACTGTGTAATCAGTGTAGAAGCTTATCCAGATGATGCTCCATGGGGTGCTAGCCGTTATCAATGGATTAACGCTCAAGCTGAAATTGGTGATGCTAAAGCTGACTTCTATGTAATTAGTAGTGCTTGGTTAAGCAAGATTGCTGGTGCTAATAGTGCACATGATGCTAAGAGTTATTATGCTAAATATGGTAAGAACCAAATGAGCTTATCATTAAAGCAATCAGCTACATATAAAGGTGGCTTATATGCACTTTCAACTGGACCAGATGAAACTACTAACTTTGCTAACTATGGTTTATATTACAACCTAGCATGGGTTGAAAGATTAAAAGTAGAAAGTCCTGCTAAGATTTTCAATGAAGGCAATTGGACTTATAGTGAATTTGAAAAGTGGGCAAATGGTGTTCAAGCACTATTAGGTGAAGGCGAATACGCACTTGCTGGTAGTATTTATTATTACTGGTTAGGTATGGTAAACTGTACTGGTATCAAGATTGCTGACCCAACAAGTGTTACTGTAACATTAAATAACCCTCGTGAAGAAAAAGCAGCTCAAGTATTAAGAAGCTTATATGCATTAGGTACTTTAACTGGTGAAAACAGCTGGATGGAATCTAGTGGTGCATTCATCGAAGGTAAAGCTGTTATGACATCAGGTGTTTGGTGGTTCGTTAAAGCTGATAATAGATGGACTACTGACATGTGGGGTGAAGATACAAGATACGGATATGTTCCATTCCCTCGTCCAGATGATATGGATAAAGATAAAACAAGAGTTGCTGAATATGGTACATCTCTATTAATGTTTGCTTCAGGTCGTGACGCAGTTCACCCTGCTGGAGTAACTTATGAAGATGTTTACATGGCAATGACTGACTTATATTTAAGAACTGCTAGATACTATAGTGAAGATCCATCATACGATCCAGAATCAATCAAGAGAACTGGTATCCAAAATAAGATTGACGATCCAGAATCAGTTGAAGCTGCAATGTATTGGAATAACTCTAATGTATTCTATGATGCTGTTCATGACTTCTTTGATTCAGTATCAGGATGTACAATTGCTGGTGGAAATGGTATTAGCCAAGTTGTTCTAAAGGGTATGGACTATCAATCATGGACTGACTCATTAGAAAATACTTACATTCAAACATTCACTACAGTTTATAGTGTAGGATAAAAAATAATGCTTCCCTTTTGGGAAGCATATTTTTTTACTCTTTAGTTATAATCTTACAATTTGATCCTTCTTTTTGATGATTATCTAAAATAATCTCTTCAATTTTATCAGCAATTATTTCACCACTAATTGGGTTTTTAACGCTTAAAATTGATCCAATTATATTAGCGCTAACTGTTGAATATTCAAAAGAGAAATCACAATCAATCATTTTACAATCAATTAACTTTAAATTTGTGCAGTAACAAAGAGGTTGTGTTCCAATTATTGTGCAGTTGATTAGGGTTAGATTATTAGAATACCAACCTAAATATTCACCTTTAATGATTGTGTTTTTAACTGTTACATTATCAGTGTGCCAAAAAGCATCTTTTGTATCAAGGTTTGAGTCTTCAATTAGAACTTTTTTTGCATATTGGAAGGAATATTTTCCTTTTAGATTAAAGTTTTTAAGTGTAATGTTAGATGATTCAAAGAATGGATATTCACTTTCAACACTTGAATCTTCCATATGAATATCTTTACATCGCCACATAAATTCTTTAGAATTGGCACTTGAATTTAGAATAGTGATATTTTCACATTCTCTTAAGGCTTTAATTCCATCTAAAACGGAATCTCTAATTGTTATTTCTTTAGAATACCAAAGAGCTGCTCTACAGTTAGCTGTTAAAACGGAAGAGTTAATTGATAGAACTGTATCGTGCCAAAATGGGTATCTTAAATCAAAATAAGAACTATCAACTCGAACATTAGTTGATTCTTTTAAAGCTGATTCACCATCAGCTGGTCCTTCAAAACGACAGTTAGTAACTAAGATATCAGATGAAGCATAAAGTGCTCTTTCTTCGTCAAATTGTTTGTTTTTTATTTCCATAATTATTACCTTTATTATAGATTTATTATAACAAATAATCTTGTTTTTGTATAGAGTTGATAAAAAAAACATAATTTGGTATAATCTATATGCACTAAGAGGTTTAAGATGAATAAGATAAAAAGAAAACATCGTGAAGCATATATTTTTATAGATGTGTTGATGGTCGCTGTTTCAGCTTTTTTATCAGCATATTTTACTAAGTTTTCTATCAAAGAAAACTTTAACATGATTATTTATTTTGCGGTATTTGAAGCAGTGTTTGTTGTTTTCGTTTATGCTTCATTAAGGTTATATCGAAGCTTATGGAAATACGCAAGTGTTAACGAGCTTGTTAAGATTGCTATTGGCTCTAGTATTATTGCTTTAATCAATGTAATTGTAGCAATTGTAACAGGAAAAGAATATTTCGATATTGGTTTTTGCCTAGTTAATAGCTTGCTTATATTTGTAGGAAGTGGATTTACTAGATTTGTTACTAGAATTATAGGACTATTTAAAAGAGGAAGCTTGAGACGTCTATCTATTAGTTACCCTGTAATGATAATTGGAGCAGGTGATGCTGGTAGTGTAATTACTAGAGAGCTTTTATATAGTGATAAGACTGATAAGACTCCAGTTTGTATCATCGATGATGATAGAAGTAAACATAAAGGAACAATCTATGGTGTTCCTATTGTTGGGGATAGAAATACTATTATTGATAATGTTGAAAAATATGGAGTTAAAGAGATAATTTTAGCTCTACCATCAATTAGTGCTAAAGAGAAGAAGGAACTACTTGATATTTGTAAAGAGACTAAATGTAAAGTAAGTAGCCTTCCTGGTATTTATGAGCTTGCTAATGGAACAGTTTCTGTTAGTAAAATTAGAGATGTTGAAATAAAAGACTTGCTTGGTAGAGAGCAAATCAAGGTTAATCTTGATGAAATAATGGGATACATCGAAGGAAAAGTTGTCTTGGTAACTGGTGGTGGAGGCTCAATTGGTAGTGAGCTTTGTAGACAAATAGCTACCCACAATCCTAAGCAATTAATCATCCTTGATATCTATGAAAACAATGCTTATGATATTGAACAAGAACTAAAGAGAAAGCTACCTAATTTGAATTTGGTTACTTTGATTGCATCAGTTCGTGATATTGGTAAGCTTGAAGATGTATTTAAGACATATAGACCTAATATCGTATTTAACGCAGCTGCTCATAAGCATGTTCCATTAATGGAGACTTCTCCTAATGAAGCAATTAAAAACAATGTCTTTGGAACACTTAATGTAGCTAAGTGCGCTGATAAATATGGATCAAGCAGATTTGTTCAAATATCTACAGACAAAGCCGTTAATCCAACAAACATCATGGGTGCAAGTAAGAGAATTTGCGAAATGATTATTCAAGCAATTGGAAAGAAGAGCAAGAGTTGTAGGTTTGTAGCTGTAAGGTTCGGTAATGTATTAGGAAGCAATGGTTCAGTAATTCCACTATTTAAAAAGCAAATTGCTGAAGGTGGACCAGTAACTGTAACTCATAAAGATATCATTAGATATTTCATGACTATTCCTGAAGCTGTTAGTCTAGTACTTCAAGCAGGAGCTTACGCTAAGAGTGGTGAAATATATGTACTTGATATGGGCGAACCTGTTAGAATCTACGATCTCGCCACAAACCTAATCAAATTATCAGGTTACACTCCTGGAGTTGATATGGAAATTAAGATTACAGGACTTAGACCAGGTGAAAAACTTTACGAAGAGCGCTTAATGAGTGAAGAAGGGTTAGAAAAAACTGCTAATGGTTTAATTAGTGTAGCAAAGCCATTAGACTTTGATGAAGACAAGTTGTTTGATGATTTAGATCTACTTTATAAAGAAGCATATAACGAAACTAAAGAGATGAAATATTTAGTTAGTAAACTTGTTGAAACATACAAAATTGATGAGAATCAATAAAAGATAAGAATAAATCCGGGTTCGGATTTATTCTTTTTTTTGAAAAATAGAATGATTAGTGATAAGATAATGTAGAGGTATGATTTATGGATTTTGTAACTGAGTCAAAGAAAGATAATATTTTAAAAAATGACGCTTTAGGAATTGCTAAAATTGCTAGGGAAGATAAAGGTGGTATTAATGCTACACTAGGCATTTTCTCTCCACTTGAACCTTTTAGCTTTTTAGAAGGAGTATCTAGCAAATTACAAATAAAACAAAAATATGGATATAGTAGTGTTGATGGTGGCGAAGAATTTAGAAAAGCGGTTAACGCTTATTTAGGGTTAGATGGTTGTTACGTTGTAGCTACTCCTGGTGGAACAGGCGCAATTAATGCTTCTATTAACCTTACACTAGAAAAAGGAGAAGACTTGCTTATACCTTATCCTTGTTGGGGGCCATATAATAATATGGCTAAGGGGTTAAGCTTAAATGCTATTTATTATAATTTAATTAAAGATGATAAATTTGATTTAAGTGATTTTATAAAAAAAGCAAATGAAATTATAGATAGACAAAGAAGGCTAGTCTTTATTATCAATGATCCTTGTCAAAATCCTACAGGTTATTCATTAAGTAATGATGAATTAAAAGAATTATTTAATTATTTGAATAATTTAAGTGTACCTGTATCAGTTATATACGACCTAGCATACCTTGATATATCAAATGAAAAGCGTCATATTGATAGAAGCTTCCTTGATATAAAAGTTAATGATAACGTTAATATTTTATATTGCGTTAGTTTTTCTAAGAGTTATCAAATATATGGACAACGTCTTGGTGCCCTAGCAACAAAAAACGAAGAATTCTATAAAGTCGCCTGCTTCTATGCAAGAACTACTTGGAGTAATTGCAATAATGCAATGATTAATGTCGTTAGTGAAGTAGAACTTAATAAGGAAATCAAGAAAGAACACATAGAGGGATTAGAAAAGATAAGAAGTGAGCTTATTAAAAGAAGCAAAATATTCTTAGATGAAGCTAAAGAGTGCGACCTAAATACTATTAAATATAATGGTGGCTTCTTTATTAGCATCCCTTGTAGCAATAACAAAGAAGTATATGAAAAACTAAAAGCAGAGCACATTCATATTCTTCCTGTATGTAATATTGTGCGTGTTGCTATTTGTGGATTAGAATGTGACAAGCTAAAAGGATTAGCTAAAAAAATAAAGAAATATATAAAAGCCTAGATATCTAGGTTTTTTTTAATATAAAAAATAAAAAACATAAGATAGTATCTATTATATAAGTGAAAGGAGAAAAGTTGTTAAGAGTATTATTTGTGTTTTTTACCTCAAATTAAACGCAATTAAAATGTTATTTGCTTGACATCAGCGCTTTGTTTGCACTATAATAGAGTTATAAATGGAGGTAATATCAATGAATAGTATTTCAAATGTAAGTTTTCGTATTGATACAGATTTAAAAAATAAAGCAGATGCTTTGTTTTCTTCGTTAGGGTTAAACATGACTACTGCATTTAATATGTTTTTGCGTCAAGCGGTTAGAGAAGGTAGAATTCCTTTTGAAGTTACAATCAATGTCCCTAATAAAGATACAGTAGAAGCAATTTTAGAAGCAATAAAAAAAGAAAATGATCCAAAAACAAAAACTTATAGTGTAGATGAAGCTCTAAATGAACTTAAGAAATGAGTAGAAATGTCATTTGGACAAATCAGTTTAAAAAAGATTATAAGACAGCAATGAAAAGAGGACTTCCAATCGAAAAACTTGACGAGGCTATCATACTTCTTTCTAATGGTGATTCTTTAGGTGTTAATTATAAAGATCACGAATTAATGGGAGCATGGTGCGGGGCTAGAGAATGCCATATTATGTCTGATTGGCTCCTCATTTATCGTATTTATGATAATGGTTTGGTTCTTTCGCTTGTTAGAACGGGAACACATAGCGATTTATTTTGAAATTTAGGCCTAGATATCTAGGCCTTTTTTTATAATCACCACTTTAGAGATTTAATTATGCACTTTATTTTGATATAATAGGCTAGGTAGGGATAATTTTATGGAAAAAAAGATTATTGGCGAGTTACAAGAGAAGAGCTTGCACAGTTTTTTAAAATATTATTATGAGGTAGATGAAGCATTTCATGAGATTAAAGTGGGAAGTTTCTATGCTGATATAAAAAAAGGTGACAAAATAACTGAAATACAGACTAGATCACTTGATAAACTAAGAGGCAAGCTTGATTATTACCTAGATAAATATAAAGTATGTGTAATTTATCCAATTGCAAAAACAAAAACAATAAAAATAATAGATGGAGATATAACAAAAACGAGGAAAAGTCCAAAGACGGGGCTGGTTTATGATAGTATAAAAGAGTTATATAAAATAAAGAAGTATCTAAATAACCCTAATTTAGAGATAAAATTAGTATTTTTAGAAGTTTTAGAGGAAAGAATTAAGACAAATAGAAGTAGAAAAGGTTTTTTTAAGGTTGAATCTTTCCCAATTGAAGTAAAAGGCGAAATTATTTTAAAAACGAGCGAAGATTATTTGATTTTTGTTAGCGAAATGGGCGAAGAATTCACAAGTAGTGATTTAAGTAAGAAGAAGAAAATAAATAAGAATCTTGCAAGTTTAACCTTAACAATTCTGAAATTTTTAGGGGTTATAAAGGTAGTAAGAAAAGAGGGAAAAGCTTTTGTCTACGTTAGGAATTGAAAAAACGGGGATTTCTTTTAATTTCTATTTTTGTTTAAACGTGAATAATTAACAAGAAATAAGCAAAAATGCGATTATAGGGGCAAATTTTGTGCAATTTGGGCGTTTTAGAGAGGCTTTCAAAAAGATATGCGCAAATTTCAAGTGCCCTTTATTTTTGAGTTGAATAAATGTCTAAAATAACGATTCGTGTTATGTATTAAAAAAAAGATGAGTTTTTGGTATAATAAATATACAGGTAATATTATGAAAGTATACGATTTAAAAGAACTTGGAACAAATGAAATATCATTTTATTTAGCACTTGAAAAGTACTTAGTAAAAGAAAAAAAGTTAGATGATTGCTTTTTTTTATGGGAAATTGATAAATCAATCATAATTGGTAAGAATCAAGTACTAAAAAACGAGGTAAATATAGACTTTACAAAGGAAATTGGTGCTAAAATCTACCGTAGACCTAGTGGTGGAGGCGGAATTTACGCTGATAGTGGCTGTTTTATGTATAGCTTTATTGTGCAAGCAAAGACTAAGGACGATGCATATAACAAAACTTTACCTAAATTAGTCAAAATCTTAAATGATTTAGGGGTTGATGCCTCATTTAGTGGTAGAAATGACCTTCTTTTTAGGGATAAGAAGTTCTCAGGGTGCGCTATTTATTATTTAGATAATGTAATTATCCTTCATGGAACCTTTATGTATGATACAAATATCGAAAATTTGGTTAGGGCTCTTACTCCAAATAAAGAAAAGCTCATCTCTAAAGGAATAGAAAGCGTAAAATCGAGGGTTATTAACCTAAAACCTTATTTAAAAATAGATAAAAATGAGCTTATGGACTATATTATCCATAATATTAGTGACGAAAATACCTTATCAAAGCTAGAAAAAGAAGAAATAGATGATGTTTTAGAGATAAAAAAAGGATTTGATGACTATAATTACATCTATTTAAATGACCCTAAATATACTTATTTTAAAAAGAAACGCTTTAATTTTGGGGAAATTGAACTTAGAATTGATGTGGCTAGAGGTAAAATTAAGGACATTAATTTTATGGGTGATTTCTTTTTATGTGGGGAATTAGGTGAATACTTAGATAAATTTAAGGGTGCTTTATTTGATATAGATAAAATAAAGGACATAATTAATCAAAATGATGTTTCAAAATACATAGTGGATTGTAAAAATAGTGATATAATAGATTTGTTAGGAGAATAAAAAAATGGAAGAACTAAAGAAAACTTGTTTATATGATAAACATATTGCTTGTGGAGGGAAAATTGTTGAATTTGGGGGCTTTTTAATGCCAATTGAGTATGTTGGTATTACAGAAGAGCACCAAGCAGTACGTAATAATGTTGGGTTATTCGATGTTAGTCACATGGGTGAAGTACTTGTTACTGGGGCTGATGCATCTTGCTACCTTGATTACATGGTTACTTCATCAATAACTACAGCTCCATGCGCTAAAATGACATATGGCGTTATGCTATACGAAAATGGATGTTGCGTAGATGATTTAATGATGTATAAATATAGTGATGATAAAGTATTAGTTATTTGTAATGCCTCTAATACTGATAAAGACTTTGAATATTTCTTAAAAAACAAAGGAAAATTCGATGTTAAAATAGAAAATCTAAGCGATAAATACGCTCAACTTGCTTTGCAAGGACCTAACGCTATTAATATCATGGCAAAAATTTGCGATAAAGAAGTAAGTGACCTTAAATTATTTGATTTTAAGGAAATGAAAGTTAATGGTAAAGCGATGTTAGTAAGCAGAAGCGGCTATACTGGTGAAGATGGATTTGAAATCTATGGTAGTCCTCACGAAATCAACGAATTATTTGATTTATTCGTTAATAAATATAAAGTGCAATTATGTGGTCTAGGATGCCGTGACACTTTAAGATTTGAAGCAAATATGCCTTTATATGGACATGAAATTAATAATGACATTAATCCAGTTGAAGCATGCTTAAATTATGCAATCTGTTATGATAAAGAATTCATTGGTAGGAGTGCTCTACTTAAATACAAAGAAAATCAAACAAGAAAACTAGTTGGATTAGAGCTAATTGATAGAGGAATTGCGCGTGGCGGATACGAACTATGTGACTTAGATACGAGTGAAGTAATTGGTTACATCACAACTGGCTATATGATTCCTAAAACTGATAGCTCTAGAGTTGATAAACCTGTAGCTTTAGGCTATGTTAAGATTAATTATGCACAAATTGGCAAAGAGATTGGCGTTATTATTCGTGGAAGAGTAATAAAAGCTAAGATTAGAGATAAAAAATTTATGAAAAAGAAATATGTTAAATAAGAAGGAGAAGAATGATGAAAGTTTTAAATGATTTATTGTACACAAAATCTCATGAATGGGTAAAAGTAGAAAATGGAATTGCTACAGTTGGTGTAACTGACTATGCACAACATAGCCTTGGTAGCGTAGTTTATGTTGAAGGGTTTGTTGGAGATGAAGTTGAGCAATTCTCTGAATGTGGGGCAATCGAAAGTGTTAAAGCTGCAAGTGATCTAAATGCTCCTTTAAGTGGTAAAGTATTAGAAGTTAACGAAGAAGTTATCGATAATCCTGAACTTGTTAATGATGATCCATATAAAAACTGGATTTTAAAGATTGAAGTTAAAGATGAAGCTGAACTTGCTAACTTAGTTAAAGCAGCTGATTACGAAGGACTTTGCAAATAATGGAACAAATCAAACCTTTTAAGTATTTTCCTCATACCGAAAGTGATATTAAGGAAATGCTTGATAAGATTGGAGTAGAAAAAATAGAAGACTTATTTAGTGATATTCCTAATTCAATCAAAAAAGATGAAGTTGATTTAGAGAGTGCACTAAGTGAAGATGAATTAAGAGATAGAATTCACTCTTACAGCAAACTAAATAAGAATTTAATCTGCTTTAAGGGCTGTGGAAGCTATGATGTATTCACTCCAAGTGTTATTAACACTCTAGTTAGTCGTCAAGAGTTTCTAACAAGCTATACTCCATATCAAGCTGAAATTAGTCAAGGAACATTACAATACATCTTTGAATTCCAATCAGTTGTTTGTGAACTAACAGGAATGGATGTAGCTAATGCTTCAATGTACGATGGTGCAACAGCTACAGCTGAAGCTATAATGATGGCATTAAGCCAAACTAGACGTAGTAAAGTATTAGTTAGTAAGGCACTTAACCCTAGAGTTTTAGAAGTAATTAGGACTTATGCTCATTTTAAAGGTTATGAATTAGTATTAGTTAATGAGAAAGATTTAGTAACTGATAAAGAAGATTTACTTTCTAAATTAGATCCTAATACTGCGGCTGTTGTTTTAGGTTACCCTAACTACTACGGATATATTGAAGATTTTGATTTTGTTGATAAACTAAAAGAAAATAAGACATTACTAATTTTAAATAGTGATATCTCATGCTTCTCCGTTTTAGCTACCCCTGCTGAAATCGGAGCATCAATCGTAGCGGGAGACGCTCAAGCACTAGGAATTAGTAAAGACTTTGGTGGACCATATGTTGGTTACATCGCTTGTACTAACGATTTGCTTCGTAAGATTCCTGGTAGAATCGTTGGTATGACTAATGATAAAGATGGTAACCGTGGTTATGTTTTAACGCTTCAAGCTCGTGAACAACACATTAGAAGAGAAAAAGCTACATCAAATATCTGCTCTAACCAAAGCTTAATGGCACTAATTGTAACAATCTATGTAGCAACATTAGGTAAAGCAGGACTAATTGAAACTCAAGAGATGTGCTACGAAAATAGTCATTATCTAGAAAGTGAGCTTTTAAAGACTGGATTATTTGAAAAAGTATCAAATAACGAATTTATAAAAGAATTCACTTTAAAAACTAAGCTAGATATGGATAAAGTAAATAAAGCATTAGAAGAAAATCAAATGCTTGGTGGAGAAGTTTTAGGTGATAAAGTAATATTCTGCGCAACTGAAACTAAGAACAAAGAATTGATTGATAAATTTGTTGATGTAATTAAAAAACAAGGAGGTAAAAACTAATGTATAACTCTTTGATTTTTGAATTATCTAAAAAAGGTAGAATTGGTTATTCTCTACCTAATAATAACTTATCTGGATTTAGCTTAAGTGATAAGCTAAAAAGAAAAGCAAGTCTAGATTTACCTGAAGTAAGTGAACTTGATGTAATTAGACATTACACTAACCTTTCACTTAAGAACTTTGGTGTAGACCAAGGATTCTATCCACTTGGAAGTTGTACTATGAAATATAATCCTAAAATCGATGAAGAATTATCATCTTTAGAAGGATTTACTAAAGTACATCCACTTCAAAGTGTTGATTCTTTACAAGGATCAATGAAAGTTTATTATGAACTAGAGAAAAAGCTTTGTGCATTAACTGGTATGAAAGCTTTCACTTTTGCTCCTTGTGCTGGTGCTCATGGTGAATTAACTGGTTTAATGATTATTAAAGAATACTTTAATCAACTAGGTGCTCCTCGTAATAAGATAATAGTTCCTGTTAGTGCTCACGGAACAAATCCAGCATCAGCTGCTGTAGCTGGTTTTGAAGTTGTTGTGGTAGAATGCGTTGAAGACGGATGTGTAGATACTAAAAAGCTAAAAGAATTAGTTGATAGTGATACCGCCGCAATCATGCTAACAAATCCATCAACACTTGGTATCTTTGAAAAAGATATCTTAGAAATATCTAAGATTATGCACGATAATGGAAGTTTAATGTATTATGACGGTGCTAACCTTAATGCTGTTTTAGGTAGACTTTATACTACATCAATGGGATTTGATGTAATGCATATTAACCTTCACAAGACATTCTCAACACCTCATGGTGGTGGAGGGCCTGGAAGTGGACCAGTGGGTGTAAGGAGTGGCCTTGAACATTTACTTCCTAACCCAAGAATCGTATTAAATAATGATAAATATGAGTTTTATAATAGTGCATCTTCAATTGGTAGAGTTAGTTCATTCTTTGGTAACTTTAGCGTTTGCCTAAAAGCTTATTGCTATATCTTATCTTTAGGAAAAGAACATGCTAAAGATGTTAGTAGCCTAGCTGTTTTAAATGCTAACTATATTAAAGAAAGTTTAAAAGACTATTATAAATTACCAATTAGTAACCATTGTAAGCATGAAGTAGTATTTGATGGCTTAATCGATAAACGTGCTTCTACTTTAGATGTGGCTAAACGTTTGCTTGATTATGGATACCATCCACCAACAATCTACTTCCCACTACTTTTCCATGAAGCATTAATGATTGAACCTACAGAAAATGAATCTAAAGAAACATTAGATCAATTCATCGATGTAATGAAAAAAATCGCAACTGAAGATGCTAGCGTTTTAACAACTGCTCCTCATAATACTATTATTGGAAGACTTGATGATGTTAAAGCCGCAAGATTCCCTGTAATTAAATTCAAGGATATTGGAAAATATGAATGATAATCAAGTTTTTGATCTAATAATAATTGGAGCTGGGCCTGGTGGTTACAATTTAGCACTCGATGCTAAGAAGAAAGGCTTAAAGACACTACTAATAGAAAAAAACTCATTAGGTGGAACATGCTTAAATCATGGCTGTATTCCAACAAAAGCATACTATGCTTCTAGTGAACTTATTCTAAAGCTTAAAGAATCTGAAAAACTTGGAATTAGTTCAAGTTTCACATTTGATTTTAGTAAAATTAAAGAAAGAAAAGATAGTGTAGTTAGCGCTTTAAAAGATGGAATCAAGTTTTCACTTGATAAAGCTGGTGTAACTATTATTAATGGATCAGGTAAGTTAAACAAAAATAGAGAAGTTATTGTGAATGATGAAGCATATACTGCTAAGAATATAGTTATTGCAACTGGTAGTAAAGAAGCTATTATTCCAATCAAAGGGTATGAAAACTGTGTTACTTCTACTGATATCCTTAATTTAGAAACTCTCCCAACAAGCCTAACAATAATAGGTGGCGGTGTAATTGGAGTAGAAGTTGCTTCAATCTTCAATGAGTTTGGTGTTAAAGTAACAATTATTGAAATGCAAAAGACAATTTTACCTAATCTTGATTTAGAAATTGTTCGTAGATTATCATCATACTTAAAGCAAAGAGGCATTTCTATTATTACAAATGCTAAAGTTTGCGAGATAGAAAAAGACAAAGTTCATTACTTATTAGGCGAAAAAGAAGAAATAGTTGATACCCAAATGACTTTAATGGCAATTGGAAGAAGTCCTAACATCGATGATTTAGGATTAGATGATGCTTTAATTAATTACACTAAACGTGGAATTGAAGTTGATCAATTCTTTGAAACTAACCAAAAGGGAATTTATGCCATTGGTGATTGCAACGGAAAAGTAATGCTTGCACACTTCGCTGAAGCTAGTGGTAAATTAGTATTAGCTCATATTCTAGGTGAAAAATGTAGTACTGACACCAATATAGTTCCTAGTTGTGTATTCACTTTCCCAGAAGTAGCGGTTGTTGGTAAGACTGAAGAAGAGTTAAAGATAAGTGGAGTCGACTATAAAGCAAATAAAGTCTTATACCGTAGTAACGGAAAAGCCCTAGCAAGTGGCGAGACTGATGGCTTTATTAAAGTTTTAAGTGTTAATGATGAACTTGTTGGAGTACATATCTTAGGATTTAGTGCATCAACTATCATTCATGAAGCAGCCATTATGATGAATAAAAAAATAAAACTATGTGAAGCAAAAGATTATATCTTTTCGCATCCTACTCTAAGTGAAATATTTAGAGATAGCTTAAATGCTTAAAATTATAATAATTAATTATCCAAAAGGACGACTAAAACCTAAAGTTGTCCTTTTTGTTTATTTTTTTTCGCGAGGACGATTTTTTCGACCTCACAAAATTAGAAAAAAAACAACTAATCTATAAAAAAAAAATAAGATATTTAAAATAAAAAAACGATAATCACACTATTATATATATGGAGGAGCTTTCATATGGATAATAAAAGCGAAGTAGTAGTTTTTAAATTAGATAGTGAAGCAATCAAGTCAATTATATATGAAATACGTGGTCAAAAAGTTATGCTAGATTTTGATTTGGCTAAAATCTATGGCTTTTCAACAATGAGATTTAACGAACAAGTAAAAAGAAACATTGATAGATTTGATGATTATTTCAGATTTCAACTGACTGAAAATGAATGGAATAATATCTTGATATCGCAAAATGCGATATCAAGATGGGGAGGTCGAAGGACGGCACCATATGCCTTTACTGAACAAGGAATTTACATGCTTATGACAGTTTTGAAAGGTGATTTGGCTATAAAACAAAGCAAGTCATTAATTAGAGCTTTCAAACAAATGAAGGATTATATTTATGAAAATGATGGCATTACAAAAATTGATAGTATTCTCAAATTATCAAATCAAGTGAACACTAATACAGAGGCAATTATCGATATTAATTCTAGGCTTGATATAGTGATGAAATATTTTGTGGATTTTAATGATTATAAGCACTTCCTCATTTTAGATGGATGTAAGTTTGAAGCTGATACGGCATATCAAAAGATATATAGTTTTGCAAAAAAGTCAATTTATATAATCGATGATTATATTAGTATTAAAACACTAGAGCTCTTAAAAGGGGTTAAACAAAATATAGAAATAATACTATTTAGTGATAATCTAGCTAGAAATGGTCTCACTAAGAGTATTGTAGAAGATTTTAAAAGTGAAACAAAACTAAAATTAGAGTTTAAGAAGAACAATAAAAGATTCCATGATAGATATATTGTTATTGATTTTAATACAGAAGAATATACCTTATATCACTGCGGCTCATCTAGTAAAGATAGTGGGAGTAGCATCACAACAATCATCAAAATCGAAGAAAAAGATATCTATGTACCTTTGATTTGTGAAATAATGGAAAGTCGTGAGTTGTTTGAATAAAAAAAACAAGCTCACAACAAGGAACTTGTTTATGAACTTATTTTAATCCCCACTAAATGGTTTTTCTGTTTTGCTTTTTGAATAAATTAAGAAGTTAATGTTTCTACTGTCAAACATATCATTGAAATATGCTATTGTGTTATATGGTTGATCAACAAAATGATCCATTGTAGATACTAAGATGACCATATCAGGGTTTAAGGCTAGTGCCATTGGCATTGAGTAGATAGCGTTACCTCTAGTTGATCCACTCTTTTCTTCGTAGATTATCATATCTTTGTCTACACCATTATCAATTAGCCATTTGCCCATTACGCTTGCTTCACTAACTCCTGCTTTTCTATTAGCTATGCCACCTGAAACGATGATTTTATCAGGATTTAAGTCTTTGATCATATCTAAAGTTAATTTAAGTCTTGCTACAAGTCTATCACGAGGAGAACCATCATCATTTAAATAATATCCTAATACGATTGCTACTTTCATTTATTTCACTCTTTCTATTGTTTTAATGCTTATTACGGGATACGGAAAGTCGGTTAATCCTCCACCAACATTAATGGTATTTGATCTAGAAATATCCATTACCACATCTAAACTTGCCTCATCCAAAACTTTTCCGAATGCCGCATATTCTCCATCTAAGTGAGGGCACTTAGCTGAGCAGATAAAGAACTGGCTTGAAGCGCTGTTTTTATCGCTAGTTCTAGCCATTGAGATTACTCCAGGAATGTGGTGAAGGTCGTTACGAACTCCGTTTGAGTTAAATTCTCCTTTTATTGAAGGAGTCTTTTTAGTTGTGTCTATTGAGTTCCCTTTTACAAAATATCCACCTGTTTGAATCATAAAATCCTCAATGACTCTATGGAAGCATACTCCATCATAATATTTTTCATCAACTAACTTTAAGAAGTTATCTACTGATATAGGAGCAACTTCAGGATATAGCTCTATTAATATTTCTTTACTATTTTCCATTATTATTTTAACAATTGGTTTTTCCATAATAAACCTCCATGCCTAATTATTATAACATAAGAGGGGAGACTTTATAATAAAAATATATATTTACATTGTTATTTTTGGTATACTAATTATATAGGGGAGTTTTTATGAGTAGATTAGAAAAAATCGCATCTATTTTAAAAGATGCAAATGAAAAAGAAGTTATTGTTAAAGATTTAGAAGCCTTTGGATATCAGTACAATTATGGTACTAGAGTAATTGGTTCAGTAAACAAATATTTGTTTATGGATCATGAAGTTATTGAATATATCTGTCCTAAAAATGGTGAAGGGCCTAATAACAACCGCCCAGGGACTATTAAAACATCAACTGAATATGTAGTTGTTCACGATACTGCATCCGCTGCACCAACTGCTAACGCCCTAGCTCATGCAAAGTATGTATCTAATGGTGGTGGCGGAACTAGTTGGCACTATTCTAGTGGTGATGATGCGATTTACCATCAAGTACCTGATGATGAAGTGGCATATCACGCAGGCGATGGAACAAGTGTACCATTTAGCTTAACTGATACTGGGGTTAGTGGGACTAATCCTAATCCAAAAGTAGAAATAATTGATGGATATTATTATATCGATAACAAGAAAAGTGAAATTGCTTCTCCTAAAGTTTTATTTAAGATGGGTGAAGATGGAAAACTTCATTATTATTGTAATGGAGCGATCCAGCGTCGCCTTGCTCCAGAGGGTGCAAAAGATGGTGAAGAATTCTACCCAACTAAAATCAACGATGAAGGAATAAGAATTGACCTAATTGATGGTAAATATTACATGGGTCCAACATATTTTAGCGCTGGATACGGTTATATTTCTAATCGTGGTGGCAATTTACACTCAATAGGTATAGAAACAATGGTTAATGAAGGTAGTGACCTTTATTTAACATGGCAAAGATG
This sequence comes from Bacilli bacterium, assembly GCA_918272565.1. GTDB lineage: Bacteria > Bacillota_I > Bacilli_A > ML615J-28 > CAG-698 > Tener-01. The sequence goes on along the minus strand of CAKJYW010000002.1, from coordinate 76,393 downwards.
TGCTAAGCTTGTTAGTCATTTATGTCTTGATAATAATTTAGATGTAACAAGAGTAAAACCTCATCACTTCTTTAGTGGTAAAGATTGCCCTATGACAATGCGCCATGCTAATTTGTGGGAGAACTTTAAGAAAATGGTTGAAGTGGAGCTAGAAGTATTAAAACTATCTAAAGGAATAGATATCAAGTTTGAATGCTCTAGCGATATTGTTTTACCAAATGGTAGAATCAAAGAATTACCAGAAAAAGATGAAGACATTAGTTATAAAATCATCTTAATTGATAATGAAACTAAAGAAACCAAGACGCTAGAACTATCAACTCATATAAGGGGAAAATTAGAATACAGAAAGAAAACTGATGATAGGATAAGTCTACTTGGCTTTGGTTGTATGCGCCTTCCTCAAAAAGATGGTAAGATTGATAGAGAGAAAGCTAGTGAGATGATTGATTATGCCTATAAACAAGGTATCAATTATTATGACACTGCGTATATGTATCATGATGGAGAAAGTGAACTCTTTGTAGGGGAAGTCTTAGATAGATATGATAGATCTACCTATAATCTAGCCACAAAACTTCCAATGTATTTAGTAAATACGTTAGACGATGCAAAGCGCCTATTTAATGAGCAACTAACTAAACTACATAAAGACTATTTTGATTATTATTTATTCCACGCTATTGGAAAAGAGCGCTTTGAAGCAATTAAGAAATTAGGTTTAATTGAATATTTTGAAGGGCTTAAAAAAGAAGGAAAGATTCGTCATTTAGGATTCTCTTTCCATGATAGCTATGAAGCATTTAGTGAAATTATTAATTATCACAAGTGGGATTTTTGCCAAATCCAGTTTAATTATCTAGACGTTGATAATCAAGCAGGATTAAAAGGCTTAAAACTATGTAAAGAAAAAGGTATTCCAGTAATTATTATGGAACCTGTTAAAGGTGGAGCACTAGCAAGGTTACCAGATGATGTAAGAAGTAGTCTAGATAAAGTAAATAGCACTTGGAGTAGTGCTAGTTGGGCGTTAAGGTATGTTGCTCAATTTGATAACATCATGGTAATCTTAAGTGGAATGAGTAGCGAAGATCAAGTAAAAGATAATATTAATACTTTTAAATCTTTAACATATTTTTCAAAAAGAGAAAATGATGCTATTTGCGAAGCGGTTAAAGTATTTAAAACTAGAGTATTAAATTCATGTACAGGATGTAGGTACTGTATGCCTTGTCCATTTGGAGTTAATATCCCTAGAATCTTTAGAGTTGCTAATGACTCAAAGATGTATGGAATAAAACAAGAATGGTCAATCGGTCAAATTAAGAAAGATGGCGAGACTCCAGATTTATGCAAGAAGTGTGGTAAGTGCGAAACTCTTTGTCCTCAACATATTAAGATTAGAGAAGATTTAGAGATGATAAAAAAGGAATATTTTGAATAATGAAGATTAATTATAAAAAGATATTATTGGTTTTACTTTTATTCTTTAGCTTGATATTAGGTGCTTGTTCCTTTTTAGAAACCGAACAAAATCCCCCTAAAGAAGAAGATCCAATAATAGATGATCCTATAGAGGAAGAACCTCAAGAGGAACAAGTGCCTGAAGAGGAACAAGTGCCTCAAGAGGAAGAACCAGGCGAAGAAGACCCTAAGGAAGATGAGCAACCTCAAGATGACTATTCAAAGATAAGTGAATTAAAGTTAGGTGAAGCTAAAACTATAGGTGTTGTTTTAGCGGTGAATAAGGAAAGCTTCTTGCTTAGCGATGGAACTGGTAACATTTTGGTTTATTTAGGAAACACTTGGACTACTGATCTAGCTATTGGTGATACAGTAAGTGTTGTTGGTAATGTTGTAAGTTATGGTAAATCAATTCAATTTGATAAATCATCAACCTATACTAAAGAAGGAACATGGGACATCCACTTTAGTAAACCAAAAGAAGTTGATAAAGCTGCTTTAGATAATTATTTAAGTGTCGATGAAATCAAAGCTGAATATGTAAGTGTAGCTGGTACATTAATTAAAAGTGGTTCATATTATAATTTGATAATTGATGGAGCTAAAGCCGTAATAAGCGTTGCTTATCCAATTGATGCATCATCATTAAACAATTATTTAGATAAAGAAGTAAAAATAACTGGTTTTATTACTAGCGTTAGTAGTAATAAATATGTTTCTATCATCTATAATGAAATAGAATTAGCTAAAGTTAATAATTTCATTAGTTATGATGAATATGAATTATCATATAAAGAATATTTATATTCAGTATTAGGCAATGATATTATAATTTATTCTAATGATGTTGATAATCCTTATGGAATTGATTTAGATATCTATGGTGATGATGTTTATTGTGTCTTTACTTCATATGATATTAGTAGTGCTACAGACCCTTATGCTGGTATCGATAAAGAAGAATTCTATAATAATTATAGTGAAGCAGATAGTTATATAGACTCTTATTTTAGATCACTTCATGGTCTTATGAGTGGTGATATCACTCCTCAAGGACACATCCCTAATAAATATGATGTAACTTATGAAGATACATATATTTATTTAACTCATGCCTTTTATGTGCTTGATTATAATGGAGGCTATTTAGGATATTTACCTAATGATTTAGAAGGCAATTTCCAAATGATTTGGTATGGTGGAGCATATGCTTCTTTAAATGAAGTTGCTGCATACATCCTAGCATTTGGAGAGACTCCAGTTAATAACAAATACGATAAATCAAAAGGCAAGAGTGATTGTATCGCTGACTTTGGTATTTATGGTAGGGTTAATCAAGATATTATGATGTATGATAGCTCAAAATGGCCATATGAACCAGAGATGCCAGGGATTAGTATCTATGAATACACTGAAACTGACTTTGGAACATTAGGTGGTTACACAAACGAAAACAAGGTTACTGGAACTAAATATACACAAAAAGTGTATAACACGGGCACAACAATCAATCGTGGTGCCGCAAGGTTCTGCTTTATTAGTGATAAAAGCATTAAATCGATTAATCAAAGAAAAGTATTCTATACATATAATCATTACAATGATTTTGAAGAATACCTCAATTATAATAATGGATTCGGTAAGAGATTTGGTAATGAGAGTGCAGGAAATGAGTACTGTGGAAGCAAGAGCGATTTTGAAAAAAGTGCTAAAAGTGAACCTACTTCTTATCCTAATATTAAAGTGATGAATTTAGTAGAAATATTTGAAATAATTGAATAGAATTTATGATATTCAGATATAAAAGCTGCCTCTAGGCGTTTTCATTATTGAGAATGCCCCAATGGCAGCTTTTTATATTTATTGATTATAGGTGTTATATGTGGTATAATAATTCGTGGTAAAAATCCAATAATAATTTATATATAGGAGGATATTATGGATTATAAAGATATAAAGGACTATAAGTTAGCCTCTAAAGATTTCATTGAAAATGAAAAACAATTCCATTTAGGTGTAATTCCTACTGAACAATCTAACGTTTTGACACGTAACTTGAGCGCAACAATCGCTAAAGACACAGCTGCTGGTGTTGCTATGATCTTATCAGCTGATGTTAAGAACACTTATGAAGGAAAGCATGTTGATATTCCAACAGTTGCTGCACGTGCATTCAAGTCAAAAGAATTTGCTAGATTAGTTGATGATTGCAAACGTGTTATTGATGAAAACAAGAGAGTTGTTATTTCTTCAGTTGGTGCTAGTGGAAGAATGGCTATTCAACTAGATGCAGCATGGAGATATTTCTGGACTAACCTTGCTAATAAGATTCCAGCAAAGCGTGAACAATTCATGTATAACGCTAATCGTGTTGAATCATTTACTACAGGTGGCGATAGAGCATTAGTTAGAAGTGTAGAAAACTTCGAAGACTATATGACATTTGGTGCTGAACAAGTAAGAGAAGCAGGAATTGGTGTTGGTGATGTACTACTTGGTTTATCTGAGTGCGGTCTTTCTGCATCAATCAATGGTTCAGTAATTGAAGCTGACATCCGTGGATGTACTACTTATTATTTATTCTGTAATCCAAAAAATATTCTTTGCGAACACTTAGAGAGAGTTAGAAAAGTATTTGCTCGTCCTAACATCATTAAGATGCCATTATTTGTTGGTAACATGGCAGTTAGTGGATCAACTCGTATGCAAGTAACTACAGTTGAATTATTAGTTGCTGGTGCCGCATTTGAACTAGCATGTCAAAAGTGGTGTGATGAAAACTTAACTGAAGCTGAAAAAGAAGTTGCAGGAATCGTTGCTTTAGATATCAACGAATATGCAAAACAATTCAAAGCCATCAACAAACAACTATCAAGCGGAAAAGCATTAAAAGGCTTAGCTGCTGCAGTTGAACTTGAAAAATCAATTTATGATAACCATGGACTAGTTACTTATTGTACACATGATTATCTACTTGATATTATGACTGATACAACTGAACGTCAACCAACATTCACACTTCCACCATTTAGAAAATTCAATGATAAGAATGCTGAATTAAGTTGGGCATACGTTAAAGACCCTCTATATCCTAATGAAGTTGCATGGCAACATGTATTCCGTCGTCCAATCAAAGGTCTTAACTGGACTAAGGAAGACTATATTAGACTTGAAGCTGCTCCTGACATTATCGCAAATATGCCTAAAGTTGGAAGCGAAGAAGTAGAACAATACAACATCGGTAACTGTGATGATGAATCACGTTACTCACGTAAACCTAACGTATTAGTTTGTATGGATATTAATGGCAGTGCTACTCCTGAAGTACTTGCATGGTTCAAAGAAGAAGTTAAGAAGTTTGAAAAAGGTGTTTTAATCCGTATGGGTGAAATCTCTAAGGGAAAGAAATACGAAAACGAAATCTTAATTCCTGTTAAATTAACAAGAACTTCTAATGAATTAATGACTCACTTAATGGTTAAGTTAGCATTCAACGTTTTATCAACAGCTACAATGGCTAAGATGGGACGTGTTTGGAGTAACTGGATGATCCAAGTTTTACCTACAAACAAGAAACTAATCGACCGTTCAACAAGAATCATCGCTAATATCGCTGGTATTCCTTATGAACAAGCTAACCTAGAATTCTTCAAGTCAGCTTATGAAAGAAGCAGTAAAGATGAATATCGTGAAAGCTATGTTGTTGAGACATTAAAACGTTTAGGTAAAGATCCTAAAGAAGATATTAAATAATAAAGAACAAATTGAGGCATCATATTATGCCTCAATTTTTTATTTGCTCATTAATTAATCTTTTGATAGAATATTTATGAGGGTTTTATTATGAATAAAGTATTTGTTATTGGATTAAGTGGAAATAGTTATTTTTTAGAGTCAGATCATTTACCTAAAAAAGGTGAAACAATAATTACATCTAATTTCTCTGAAGAAGTAGGAGGAAAAGGCTATAACCAAGCAGTTATTTTAAATAGTCTTGGAACTGATGTCTTTTTCTTATCATCAATTGGAAATGATGAAGGTGGAGAAAAGTGTATTAGCGACTTAAGAAAAAGAGGAATCAATTTTGATTTAATTAAAAAAGATGATAAAACTGCCTTTGCTTATATCTTAAAAGATAAATATGGAGAAAACATCGTTACTGAATATCCAGGGGCAAGCCTAAAACTAAAAGTAAATGATATTATAGACTATAAAGAAAGAATCGAAGCAAGTGATATCTTATCACTTCAGTTTGAAGTTCCTTTTAGTGCTAATTTAGAAGCTATTAGTATTGCTAAAGAAAAAGGAGTAAAGATTATCATTAATCCGGCTCCATATAATAGCGAATATGCATCCCTTTTACAATTTGCAGATATCATTACTCCAAATGAAGGGGAAGCTAGAGCAATCTTTAATTTAGATGAAGATGAAGATTTAGAACTAATTGCTAGTAAAATGGATGAACTAAAAATAAAAGAAGTTATTGTTACAATTGGTAAAAATGGAGCACTTCACTTCAAAGATGGAATTATTACAAAATATGAAACTATAAAAATAACACCAGTTGATACAACAGGTGCTGGTGATGCTTTTAATGCGATGCTATGTTACTGCTTGTCAAATAATTATGATATAGAAAAAGCAATCATTTATTCAAATGTTTGTGCATCTTTATCTACTTTATATAAAGGAGCAATTAATTATAAGGCTAGCCTTAAAGAGATAGAAGCAATATTAGAAACATTAGAAGAAAGTGATGATTAAATAAAAACAATCCCGAATTGATGTTGAATCAATTTAGGATTGTTTTTTTAGTTGTGGTGGTATTTTGCAAGTTATGGGGGTATCTTTTTGATTTTTCTTAAAACTTACCCCCATAACTGCATTGTTTAAGAAAAAACTACCTAGAAATTAGTCTAGATAGTTATTGAATAATTTATACTCATTAATTTTAAGCTTTTTTGTATTTCTCAATTAACTTATTAATTCTATTGTTAGTTTTTCCTTTAAAGATAGAACCTTCATCTGAGTATTCTATTTCATAATCGAAAGAGTTTTGCTTGATTATTTCTAGGTCCTTTGTATCTTTATAAGGTATTAATAGTTTTTGATAAGTATAATCACTAAATAGTTTATTTGTGACTAATTTGATTAATTCATCGATGTTTGTTCCGCTTTTTGCACTGATTGTTATTGATGGGTAGTATTCAACTGGTGCGAAGAAGTAGCCTTCAACTTTATCTATTTTATTAAATGCATAGATTACAGGAATGGTATTTACTTCAAGTTCAGTTAATACTTTGTTTGTTGCTTCAATTTGACTAGCAAAGTCAGGGTTAGAGGCATCGACTACATGGATGATTAAATCAGATTCTTTTACCTCTTCTAAGGTTGATTTAAATGATTCAACTAAATGATGAGGTAGTTTATTAACAAATCCAACTGTATCAGTTAAGAGGAAGTGAGCGTTATTCTTTAAATCGATTCGCCTTGTTGAAGTTTCAAGAGTTGCAAAAAGCATATCTTTTTCTAATACTTCCTTCTTGATACCAGTTGAGTAATTAAGAATAGCATTTAAAGTAGATGATTTACCACTATTAGTGTAGCCAACTAGGCTTACTACTTTTTCTTCGTTTTTCTTTCTTAGAGTTCTTTGTTCTTGTCTTAAGCGTGTTAAGTCAGCGAGTTCTTCCCTTAGCGCTACGATTCTATTAGTTGTAACACGTTTATCTAATTCTAGTTTTGTTTCACCAGCACCACGACCATGAGCAAATCCACCACCAGTACCTCTTTGACGAGATAACCCTTGGTGCAAGCCCGTTAAGCGCGGTAGCATATAATCTAAAGACGCAATTTCTACTTGAAGGTAAGCTTCTTTAGTTTTAGCTCTACGTCTAAAGATCTCTAATATTACATATGTTCTATCAAAGATTTGGATATCTAGCGCTTCTTGCAACTTAGATATTTGAGATGGAAGAAGTTCATCATTAAATAAAACGACTTCAATATCTAAAGCATCAATCGCTAGTTTTATTTCATCTAATTTACCTTTACCAACATAGGTGTTCGTATCAACAAATCTTCTCTTTTGTGTGACAACATCAACAACTTCAATCTCACAGGCGTATGCTAGATCTTTTAACTCTTCAATTTCTAAATTGAACTTAGCTTCATCATCCTTTGTATCCACTGCCACAATCAAAGCTTTTTGATAAGGAATAATATTACTATTCATAATTTCATCTTCTTTCCTATTTATTATATCAAAATACATTAAATAAATCACTTTTATTTTTTTTTATCATTGTTTATGATATAATATATTTTGGATAAGTAGGTATTGATTATGGCAAAAGAATTACTATTAAAACTTAGTAATAACAATCAACATCTTAATAATATATTCAATGACAATTGTTATGTTGAACTAGGAAACATTGACGTCACTGTATTTGAAAGAATAATCAAAAAAGAACTAGTTTCTTTAAGTGATGTTGCTTACTTGCCTATTCAAAATACCGGCATTGGACATAGTAACTTAAATAATAGCAAGATGCGTAACATCATGCCATATATTTATTTTCTTAATATCAATAAGAAAAACATAAATAGACAACTATTTATCACATATGGCATTGTTAAATATATCAAGGACAAAAAAGAAGTGTTTGTTCCTGCTGTTTTAATACCTGTTAAACTTTATTATGAACAAAACGATATCTTAATTCAAAAGATAGCCACATCATTTGTTAATCCTTATTTACTTAAGGTATTATCAAGTAGAGGTATCGAAGGCCTTTCATTAGAAGAAGATACAATTTATGGTATCGACCATTTCTGTATTCAAATCGTTAAGATTGATGGACTAGGACTAGAAATCGAAAACTATTTAACATTTGGTGAAGTTGCTAATCGTGAGTTCATGATTGATTCTAACCAGTTTGAATTAAATATTGAAGATGATATCTTCTATGATAAGATGTATTTACGTGGAAGCGATGTTTATTTTGCGGACATGTTAAACAAGAAACAACGAAAAGCTGTTTATGTTAGTAAACTAGGAAAGAGCTTTACGATTGTTGGGGGAAATGGAACTGGTAAGACTTTAGCTCTAAAGAACATTTTGCTTAATGCAATGTATGATAATAAAAAGACTCTATTTATCTCTAATATGAAAGAGACTTTAGATAGTGTAGAAGATTACCTTGATAATTATGGACTAGGTAATAATGTATCTAATCTAACTAATTCATATCAAAAGATTTATAGCGAAGTGTTAAAAGATTGGACAGCTAAACACATCGATATTGATTATTCTTTATTAGAAGATGATTATCAATATATTAATTCGATTGAAGAAAAGATTGGAAGTAGAATCTTAGACCATCGTTTTATTGAAGTAATAGATGAAATCATCAATTTGATTGATAAGAAACCTAATATCATTGATATTGATGACCTTTCTAATATATATAAAAATGAATATCTAGAAGTCGTTAAGGCATTAGAGAAAATCCAAGAAGCGCTTAAATCTATGGGTGTATTTAACGACTCTAATTGGAAGTCACTTGCTAGAACTAACAAAGCAAGCGATGCTAAAGTCATAATGACGCTAATTAAGAGAATTTATGAATGCTTCTCTATCTTTAAAAAAGAGAAGAAGGCACTAGAAGAAAAGTTTTCTATAGTTAAGATTAACGACTATGCATCTTTACGTAAGATCGTTTCTAAGATTGAGGCACTTGATATTCGCAGTGTTCCTTCAAGCTGGAAAACCAGTGACTTATCAAGCTTTAGAAAAGCTCAAAATGAATTTAGACGTTTAAAGAATAATGTAGCTAGTTACCAAGAGATCAATTTCAATTTGGGTCAAGTATTTAACAATTATGATTTGATTAATATCAACGATGAAATCAATGAAATAATGGGTAAATACTATACAAGAAATGACCTAGATTTGATTGATGAACTATTTGCTAATCGTAATGATATTATGGTTAGAGTTCTAGATGGTAATGAACAAATAGCCAACTACAGAAAGAGTATCGCCACATTCGAAAAGATTAGTGGATACAACTTTGGTAAGAACAACGATTCGATTGGTGAACTATTAAAGTTAATGACATTTTTGGATAGTCATGAGATTAATAGCAATGTTATTAATGCTATTAATAATGATGAATATGATGGATATTATAAAAAAGTATCTAGTGTTTTAGAAGAAATCAATGATGCTACTCATTACATCAAAGACTTCACAACTGATTATCCTAAAGTTGCAATGATGAAAGCTAAAGATATCTTGAGTTTGATTGAAGAATATCTTCAAAGTAACGAAAAGAAAGTTAAGAAGGCTTTGGCTTCTGTATTAAAGAAGTACTTTGGACGTGGTAATCTAGAAGAGCAAATCTCTCATGTTAGAAGATATTTCTCTGATATTCAAAGACTAAGAATAAAGAAAGAGGAATATAGCGAACTAACACTTGAGAAATATCGTCCTAATAACGATGTTTTAGAAAAGATTAGTGACTTTAAAGAATACTACGATAGCATTTCAACAAAAACTTATAAGAAGAGCATCATTAAGATTTTGATTGAAGTATGCAAGAAAGATAATGTTTCTATCAATAAATCTTTGAATAACTTCCGTAGAACTTATTATGGCTTAGAGGATTTAGCTTTATTAATTGGAAGTTATAGAATCACTTTAAGTAAAGATTTCAATAAGAAGATTGAAGAAATCACTGAAGTGTTAGATTATTTGCGTAATATCTATGCATCTAACGATAGACTAAAGAAGATCTTAAAGAAGAAAGAAGGAAACTTTGTTTCTAGTAAGACATATTATTTCTTAAAGGAAAGTTTATCGAAGAGAGAGAACTTAAAGAAGCACTTTGATATCAACTACGAATATGAAAGACTATTCGGTGAAGCTTACAAAGGAGAAGCAACTGATATTAATGCTTTATCAGATTTAATTGATGCATACAATGATTTTGTGGAATCATTTAGCTCTGCTCGTGGCTTCTTAGATGCCCTTAAGAATGAAACATATGAAAAGATTAGTGTTCACCTAGATAAATGTAAGAAGACAGGTGATGAAATCAACGATATCTTTAAAGCATATTCTCATATGTTTGTTGATGGTGTTTCTAGATATTATTATAGTGATTTAGATGAAACTGTTAATTATTTAGAGACTTTACTTAATTCTACTAGCGAATTAGAATTATATCTAAATGCTAATGAGGGATTAAGTGCATTAACTGAATATCATTTAGATGGTTTAATTAATTACGCTTCTAAATGTAAGTATGGTGAAGGGTTAGTTGATGACTTTAAGTACACTTATTTCACTAATATCATAAATATCTATTTCAAGAAATATCCTGAACTAGAAAATAGTTTAGAATTTATTAATAAGTTAGAAGAAATATACAAACTAGAAAAGAAAGTTGTAGTTAATAACGAAGAAAAGTTATTATCAAGAATTAAGAGAGAACCTTCTCGTAATGGTAACATTAACAAGAAGTTTATGGATTACGCTGATTATGTTCGTCGTAATAGTAAGCAAGTAATACTTGCTAGTAGTGATATTTGTAATTTGTATTTAGATAAGAACTATTTTGATTTGGTTATTATTGATGATGCTCATTTGCTTTCATCTAGCGCTTATGGTGATTTCATCTTAGCTAAACAAGTTATTATAAGTGGTGAAAAACCTACCCACACATCAGTTATTAATAACCTAATCAGTAGAACAAGACAAGTCGCTACAATCACTTTCGATTACCGCTACACACCAATGCCTAAGAACTTACAATGTAAAGTTAGTGGCATAAGTGGGTTAATCGCTAGAAATTATAACGATAACTGTGGAATTGAAGTTTTAACTGGTAATGTTTGTAAATACATTTACGATAATTACAAACGTAATTGTAATATCAAAGTAAATGTCTTTATCAAACAAATCGGTAAACAAAGTGAGTTTATCGAAGCATTTGCTGGTTATTTCTTATCTAAGGGAATTAATGAAGATGTGATTTTATCATTGCTTCTATCTCAAGTTAATGTATGTGATTTATCTAGTGGTTATTATTATGATAGCGATTATAATATCTTATTCTTAGAAGATTATTATACAATCGATGTCGACTATATTAGTGATAACTTGATTGATTCACTTTTAATCACTAAAAACAAAGTGGTTATCTATGATGATAATAAGTTACTTGATGGTGAATTTGCTTATCGTTTCTATTTAGGAATTAAGAAGCTACTTGTTTGTGAGAATGCTCTACCTGAGGTTAGTGCTACACCTGTTATGGAACATATCAAGAAGCATCTAGAGACTGATGGATATAAAGCAAGTTGCTCATCTAATGGAGTAATATATAGATATAATCAAGAAAACATTCAAGCTGATATAATCTTATGGGGAAATGCTACTCCTGATGAATCAATGAATACTTATCGTGATGTTTATGAAAACCATTTAAATAGTGGTTTTGATACAAAACTAATATCAAAGATTGGTATTGCGAAAGATTATGAAAAGATGCTAGAAGAGATGAAGCGAGGAAAGAATGTACAAAAGAGGAAATAAGAAGAAATTTAGTGACTTTGTATATTCTATTAAATGTGATCCCCATCGTTATCTATATATCAAAAATACACTAAATAGATTAAAAGAAGAAGATATTGATATTAACACTCAAAACTCTAGTGGTAACACTTTACTGCATCTTGCTATTAAGATGAACGACTTAAGACTTTTTAAGATTTTCTTAGAAAGTGGTGTTAATGTTAATTTAGCAAATGAAAGCGGAGATGCGCCTATTCATAAAGCGGTTATGGAAGATAAACTTAAATTCGTTAAATGCTTGATTGATTATGGGTGCGATGTAAATATTGGAACGGAATTAGAACAGACACCTTTGCATCTAGCCGTTACTAAAGGTAACTTAGATATGGTTAAGTTGTTAGTAGATAATGGTGCTGATATTTTGTTATTAGATGAAATAAACAATCTACCAATTGATTATGCCATTGATGAGAAAGACGAGAAAATTATTAGATATTTTTTGCCTCGTCAGTCATTAGATGAAGCTAGAAAGATGAAAGTAGATATGATTTTAAAAGAGGAGTAGAAAAAAATGATTGAAACTTTTACAAAATTATTAAATGAATATACCAATGGATACTCAATTGGTGGTATAATAAAGTTAGTTATTGATGTAATACTAGCAATAGTGGTTATTTCGATACTGATTTCTTTCATTCTAAAGAAGATTAAAAAGCCTGTCTTTTATATTTTACTAGGGATTGGAATAATACTTTATATTGTGTCTTTAGTATTCTCTTTAGAGTTATTTAACGTACTACTTAAGTTCTGTGCCTTGTTACTTGGTGTATGTTTGATTGTTGTGTATTCACAAGAAATCAAGCATGACTTTGAAATTCGTTTCACAACAAACAAGACAAACAATGCCTTTAGTAGCGTTTTAGAAAAGCAAGAAATCATTGATACACTATGTAATACAGCAGAATACTTGTCAAAAAGGAAAATTGGTGCTTTAATAAGTATAGAAAGAAATGATAGTTTGAATTCTTTCATTGAAAAAGCAATTCCTATCAACTCTTCAATTAACCAAGAAATCCTCACAACAATCTTCTATCCTGGTACTGCTTGTCATGATGGTGCAGTTATCATTAGAAAGAACAAGATCATGTGCGCAGGTGCTTACTTACCATCAACTGATAAATATGATATCCCTAAGAACTTAGGTACACGTCATAGAGCAGCGATAGGTTTAAGTGAAAGATACGATGCTTTAACAATTGTTGTTAGTGAGGAAACAGGTAATATATCTGTTGCATCTAGTGGAACAATAAGTTTAGGACTTAGAATTGACCGATTAAAAGAAATGTTAGATGGATTCTTAGATGTTAAATAGGAGGCAAATATGATTTTGAGTTTTGACATTAATAGCATTTTGAACCCAATAATTAGCTTTATTAACAAAAACTATTTGTTATTAGTTATTGGAATTTCTGTTTTGTTCGTTTTATTATTTGTTTTGATGATTGCTAAGAAAAAGAAGATATTCTTCCTTGAATTCTTCATGTTTGCATCAGCCCTACTTGCGATATTAATTCACTTTATTGCAGGTTTACTAGGATATGTTATCTATTGGGAAGGCCGTCAAGACTTAACTTGGATTCTTTTTGCCACAATCCTATATTTCTTAGTGCTTGTGGCTGATTGGATTATTCTTGCTGTAAGACTATCTAAGAAAGAAGAAGCAGAAGGTGAAGAAGAACAACCAGAGGAAGAAGTAGTTCCAGAAGTTGCGCCAAAAGTTGAATTCACTTTTGCATTTGATAAGTACTTAGATACAATCGATGAACCTCTAGGATTCTATGATGCAAGAATCAATGGATATCACTTAACAAAAGGAATGAGAGAGTTAATCGATATTAAATCAAGAACTCTTTCAGTTGATGAATATAAGAACTTTATTGTTGAAGATGATAGCAATGTTTATGAAGGCTTATTAAAACAAAAAAGCGCTAAAGCTAAATATCGTTATCGTTTAAGAACTAATAGCGGAATTATATGGTTTGAAGAAGTTAAACATCTTGAAAAAGATGATGTTATCGCTACATTCCATAAAGAACAAATTAATCCAGAAGCTATCTTCGATCGTAACGACTTAGAACTTGAATTATCAAGATTAATCTCTGTTGGTGAAGAATTTGGTATGACTTTAATTCTTGTAACTAACAACCAAAACTTGATCAAACACTTAGGTAAAGAAGCTGCAAATGCAGTTATCGAAAACTACTTAAGAAGTGTTCAAAAAGATTTATTCAAACAAAACGATTCAATCTATAAGATTAGTAGTAGAGAATATTGTATCTTAACAACTGATGTTGATGTTTATCGTGATAACATCCACATGGTTAAGAGCAAGAACTCTGAATTATTAGAACTTGAAACAGATTACGAAGGAAAGAAGTACTTTGTTACTAACGTATTAGGATTTGTTCATTCTGAAAGTGTTAGCGAAAAGAATTCATTAGAATATGTTGAAGCTGGTCGCTTAGCTTTATACATCGCTACAAACAAAGAATGTAGATACTTTGAGTATGACTTAAATGCTCTAAAGAATAACGACCTTGAATTCGAAAAGTGCAAAGTTGACTTAAGTAATAAGTTCTTAGAGAATCTATAAGAAAAGATTTATTTATGATTGAATTTGATGCAATAGTACTTGCTGCCGGCTCTTCAACTAGAGCCGGTTTAGGCTATAATAAGGTCTTATACGAAGTTAATGGTAAACCTCTGCTCTATTATTCACTAGTTAAGTTCTTATCTTTTGATAATTTACAAAAATTGATTGTTGTAGTTAGAAAAGAAGAAAAAGAAAAAATGGTTGAAACCATTAATTCTTTAGTTAGTGATAAAAGAATAGAGTTTGTTGAAGGGGGAAATGCTAGAAGCGAAAGCGTCTATAATGGTCTTGTTAATGCGGTTAGTGAATATGTTTTAGTTCATGATGGTGCTCGTCCTATAATATCTGTAAAAGACATCACTAATGTCTTAGATGGATTAAAGGATTATCCTTTAGTTTCTTTAGTTTCTAAAGTAAACGATAGTGTTAGAAGAGTAACAGGAACAAGAAATAGGGTTGTTGAAAGACACAACTTAATGGCGATGAAGACACCTCAAGGATCAAAAACTGATTTACTTTTAAAAGCATTAATTAGATCAAGAAAAGAAAACATCGAATTTACTGATGATGTTAGTGCTGTAGAATTCTATTTCAATATCAATCCTTTACTAATTCAAACAGAGACTAATAACATTAAAGTGACAACTGAGAATGATTTTGAATTAGTTAATGCTTTGATTGGATTTAATAATGACTATTTAGTTGGTCAATCAAAAGATACACATCGCTTAGATTGTGGAGATGCAATAACTTTAGGTGGAGTTAAGATTCCTTGTGAATATAGGATTGTTGCGCACTCTGATGGTGATGCACTTCTTCATGCAATAACTGAAGCAATAATTGGAGCGCTAGCTAAGGGAGATATTGGAACCCATTTTCCTGATAATGATGATAAATATAAAGATGCCTCATCTAGCATTTTTCTAAAAAATGCTAAAAAGATGTTAGATAAAGCAGGCTACACCATTGTTAACCTAGATTCTACTATATATATAGAAAGACCAATGATGCGTCCCTATATTCATGATATGGTAGATAACATTTCTAAATTACTTGAAGTTCCTAGTTACAAAATTAATGTTAAAGCAACTAGAGGAGAAAAAGTAGGAGATGTTGGGGAAAGCAAGGCGGTTGTGGCTGAAGCTATAGTTCTACTAAGAAAGTCATAAGAAATTATGACTTTTTTTGTTGACAAATATTATTGTGTACTATATAATTTTATTGTAAAGTCTAACAAACCTAACAGACCTAACAAAAAATGAAGTCTAACAGACCTAACAAACCTAACAAAAAATGAAGTCTAACAGGAGGCACATATGAACAATAATTTCTCAGTTACTTTTGGTCTTTCCCCAACAAGTTATATCAATAGAGATTTTTTAAAAAAGCAAGTGTACGATGATTTTACATTAGATTATCCTTTATCACATATATACATTATATGTGGAGTAAGAGGATCTGGAAAAACTGTTTTGCTTAATGATATATCAAACGATATTAAGAAAGATAAAAAGTGGATACTGATTGACATTAATCCTGATAGGGATATATTAGAACAAATAGCATCAGGCTTATATGAAAATAGAAATTCTAAGTATCTATTTTTATCTAAGACATTTTCGTTTTCTTTTCATGGATTAGGTATCTCAATTGAGGGTAAAGAGCCTGTATCTAATGTAAAAACAATTATTGAAAAAATGCTTGATGTTGTTAAGAAGAATGATAAAAGAGTTTTGTTTACTATTGATGAAGCATCAAATAATTCATATATGAGAGCTTTCGCTCATGATTTTCAAGGGTTTTTAAGGAATGATTATCCAGTTTTTACTCTAATGACTGGATTATATGAAAACGTAAATTCTTTGCAAAATAACAAAAATCTTACTTTCCTTTATCGTGCTCCTAAAATTGAACTTGTTCCCCTTGATTTGAATTTAATTGAAATAGAATATCAAAAGATTTTTAGTGATGCTTCAAAAGAAGAACTATTTTCACTAGCAAACTTAACTAAAGGTTATGCTTTTGCTTACCAGGTTGCTGGTTTCTTGTTTAGTAAATATGGAAAAATAGAAGATCTAATTGATGAATTTGATAAATATATGTCTATCTATGTTTACGCTAAAATTTGGAGTGGTTTACCTGAAAAAGAAAAGATGTTTTTGAAAGTCTTTAATGATGATCTGTTAGATGCTAGTACCATTATGACAAATACTAATCTAACAATTAAAGAATATTCTGTTTATAGAGATAGATTAATTAAAAGAGGAATTATTGAAGGCACTGAATACGGGAAATGTCGAATAATTCTTCCAAGATTTGTTGAATTTGTGAAAAAGCAATTGTAATAACGAAAGCAATTTAATGGACTTTTTAAAGTGTTTATATTATAATATCTAAGATAAAAGAGGTAGAAATCATGATGAATTTAGAAGAACAAGAAAAGTTATGTAAAAAGATAATTGATAAAATCAGACCATATCTTGTTAGAGATGGTGGTGATGTTGAATTCGTTAGAATCGAAAACGGAATCGTTTATGTTAGAATGCTTGGCGCTTGTGCTGGTTGTTCTAGTATTGATGTTACATTAAAAGATGGAATCGAATCACTATTATTAGAAGAAGTTCCAGGAATTATAGGAGTTGAGAACCTTGGATAAGAAACAAAATTTTGGTAAATATTTCTATTATGCTTCAATGATCATTAGTATTGTGTTACTAGTTTTAGCAGTATTCTTTATCAATGTTAAAGACATTGAAGATGAAGAACTGCTAATCACTAAATATATTTATCGATATATTATCATTATAGCCGTACTATTTTTGATCATTCCAACAGGAGCATTTGTTAGAGAAATCACATCAGGTGTGTATAATAAGAAGTTATTATTAATAAAGATATTACTAGCATACCTTGGTGGAGTTGGTTCAATTTTAGCGATTTGGTTTTTAAGAAATCTAATTGTGGCTAAGACTTTATCGTTTGTTGGAGCGCTTGTTTTAGTGTTTAGTGCTAGCCCAACAGTAAGGGAACAGAAGAAATGAGATTCAAAAGAATATATGTTGAAATAGGCAACATGTGTAACATGCATTGCCTTTTTTGTTCTAATGATAGTGTGAAAAAAAGACAAATGACACTAGAAGAATTTAAAATAGTGCTATCAAAAATCAAAGATTACACTGATTATATATACCTTCATATCAAGGGTGAACCCCTTTTTCATAAGGATTTTTTGGCTATTTTAGAGGAATGTAATAAGGCAAAAATCAATGTTAACCTCACAACAAACGCTACTTTACTCCCTGAATTTAGTGATGTTTTGCTTAATTCCCCTTGCGTTCGTCAAGTGAATATTTCCGCCCATGCTCTTCCTTATGTACTGAGCAAAGACAAAGAAAAATACCTAGATGGTATATCTCGGTTCATTTTAGATAACCAAATAGATAAAAAGATCTATATTCAGTTAAGACTTTGGATTAAAGATGATGAAGTAAATAATTATATCTTTAGTTATTTAGGAGAAAAGTTAGGCAAAGTTTTAGATTATAACAAAAAGAAAATCATGGATAAAACATTTCTTTCTTTCGACGAAGAATTTGTTTGGCCTAGTTTGAATAATGATTTTGTAAGTGACGATGGTAAATGTAAAGGAACATTTACTCATATAGGAATCCTTGCTAGTGGTGATATCGTTCCTTGTTGCCTTGATTCTAGTGGTGCTGAAGTACTTGGTAATATCTTTAAAGATGATTTAGGCGATGTAATAAACAGTGAAAAGTTCAAAGCAATTCACAATGGTTTTAAAGAAGGCAAGGCAATTAGCGCTCTTTGTAAAAGGTGCAGCTATAGGAAGCGATTTGACTAAAAAAGTGTTGTAATATACTTTTTTTATCTTTTGTGTTATAATAAGCACATATTAGAGGTAGTAAATAATGGTCAAAAAAGGTGAGATCGTTTATGGAAAAGTCACTAGCATTTTAGGCTATGGGGCTTTTGTCACTGTTAAAGAATATGATGGTTTAATCCACATATCTGAGTTTTCTGATAATTTTGTTAGAGACATTCATGAATATGTATCAGTAGGGCAAAAAGTAAAACTAAAAGTACTTGATGTTGATGATAAAGAGAAGAAGTTACGCTTAAGTTACAAAGCAATTAATAAAAGCCGTGGTGTTAAGGGCGAAGTTCCAAAATATGAAATTGGTTTTCAAACATTAAAAAAAGCAATGCCTGGTTTTATTTCTAAACAACTAGGTGATAAAAAGTTTGGGGAGAGATACTAATGAAGTGCGTTAATTATTATTACTCAAATGTTTTAAAGTTCGTATCTGAAGATGAAATTAATTCATTTAAAGAAAAAGCAAATGATGCAAGAACTAAATTACTTAACAAAACTGGTAAAGGGAATGACTTTGTTGGTTGGGTTAAGTGGCCTAGTTTAATTAAAGAAGATGAAGTTAACGCTATTATTGATAGTGCTAATCGCTTGAGAAGTCTATCAAAGATTTTGGTTGTAGCAGGTATCGGTGGTAGTTATTTAGGAACTAAGGCCTGTGATGCTTTCTTAAGTGATTATTATGACGCAAACGAATATAAAATAATATATGTTGGTAAAAGTTTCTCTTCAACTGAGATGAGTGAAACTTTGGATTATTTAAAAGATAAAGATTTCAGTGTTGTTTGTATTTCTAAATCAGGTTCTACAACTGAAACTGCAATCAGTTTTAGATTCTTAAAGAACCTCTTAAAGAAAAAATATGGTAAAGATTATAATAGGAGGATTATCGCAGTCACTAGTAACGTAGGTAGCTCACTACATGAGATGGCTCAAGTTGAAGGTTTCGAAGAATACTTCATCCCAGCAGACATCGGCGGACGTTACTCAGTACTAACTGCTGTTGGGGTCCTACCTCTAGCGTTTAAGGGTTATGATGTTAAAGAAATTCTTAAAGGTGCGCTAGATTCATACAATGATTTTAAAGATGATGAATTTGAACAAAATGGACCTATGAAATATGCATCAGTTCGTAATGCTCTATTAAACAAAGGGAAAGAAATTGAAATCTTAGTTTCTTATGAAGAAAAGCTTCGCTATTTAGAAGAGTGGTGGAAGCAACTGTTTGGTGAAAGCGAAGGAAAAGAAGGAAAAGGTCTTTTCCCTGCAAGTGTAATATATTCAACTGACCTTCATTCAATGGGTCAATATGTTCAAGATGGAAAAAGAATATTATTCGAAACAGTAATTAATATAAATAAACCTAAATTTGATATCGTAAATTCTTTCGATGAAGAAAATAGAGATAATCTTAATTACTTGTTTGGTAAAAAACTAGATTATGTTAATAAACAAGCGCTCCTTGCAACAGCTATCGCTCATGTAGAGGGTGGGGTTCCTAATGCTATTATTAACATAGACGAATTAAATGAATATAATTTTGGTTACCTAGTATATTTCTTTATGGCTAGCTGTGGTGTAAGTGGATACATCTTAGATGTCAATCCATTTAACCAAGAAGGTGTTGAAGCCTACAAGAAAGAAATGTTTAGTTTACTTGGTAAACCTAAGAAATAAGAGGATTAATATGAAAAAAATAGTTTTAGTTTTAATAATGGTTTTATCACTAGCATTAGTTGGATGTGGTAGTGGATTAAAGAAGTTACCAGCACCTGAACTTGATAGTGGTATAAGAGGCGAACAATTTGGAATTGATAAGAATATCAATGAAGCAACAATTGATGAGTATTTAGGTAGAAGCGATGCTGTTTACCGTGATGTTAGAATGTTAAAAGATCCTGCAAACTATGAAGCAATTGGTCTTGATAGTCACTTAAATGGATTTGTTAAAGGATTTGAAGTCGTACCTTATCCACTTCTAGTTAATGTAATGGGCTTACCTGCTGAAATCGGTGAATCATACACTGGACCTACCCTATTTACTCAAGACGGTAATGGTAACTATGTAGCAAATTACGTTGAATCAATGGAAATCTTAGAATACTTGTTCCCTAAAGATAAAGTTATCTTTATCATGTGCGGTGCTGGTGGATATGCTGGAATGACAAAAGCAATGCTAGTTGCTTTAGGATGGGATGCAAATAAGCTTTATAACATTGGTGGTTATTCTTATTACGAAGGAAATAATAACGTAATTACTAAACGTACACTAGCAAGTGGCGAAGTAGTTTACGACTTCTATAAAGTTGCTTATCACGAAATCGAATTCGATAAATTAACTAAAAAATAAGGAGTAATTTATGAAAAGAGTATTAGTGTTTGCTCTTTTGGTTATTGGATGTTTACTTGTTGGATGTGGGGAACAAGAGAAATTCTATTTAAATGATGAGTTCTATGAGCTAGAAAACAAGGGAATCACAGAAGTAGATATCGAAGAAGTTAACAGTAGGATTAATAATAAAGATAATTTCTTGCTTTATATTTTCTTAGACGGATGCACAACTTGTGACGAACTAAGAAAAATATTAGATGACTATCTAGAAGACACTAATCTAGAGATTTTGTCACTACCATATGATAGTATGGAAAAAGGATCAACTTTAAAGAAAACTGTCAAATATTCTCCATCTGTTGTGATTTTTAAAAATGGAAAAATCGTTGATTTCTTAGATACTTCAAGCGATGATGATACTGAATGCTTTAGAAACTTAGAGGCTTTTAAGGCTTGGTTAGAAAGTTATATTGAATTAAAATAAGACTTTTTATAAGTCTTATTTTTCAAGTGGTGAAATTATGGAATTAGTTAGGATTATAAATAGTAGTGACGAAATGGTTTTATTTGGTGAGTCTATCGGTCGCTACTTAAAAGAGAACATGGTTATATTAATGGAAGGCGACTTAGGTGCTGGTAAGACTACTTTAACTAAGGGGATTGCTAAGGCACTAGGTGTAAATAGAGTCGTTAATAGCCCAACATTTACGATTCTTAAGATCTATGAAGGAAATCTCACTTTATATCATATGGATGTATATCGCCTTAATAACGATAGCGGAGACGAATACCTAGAAGAATATTTTGAAGCAGGTGGCGTAACTGTTATCGAGTGGGCACATCAGGTAAGTGCGATACTTCCTAAGAACTTTATCTTAATCACAATATCATATATCGATTCATCAACTAGAAAGATTACTTTAGAAGTTGATGAAAGTATAAAAGGTAATAGTGAATATTTAGAATTATTAAGTGAGGTAGCTAAATAATGAAATATTTAATATTAGATACATCAAGTAATTATTTATATTTGTTTTTAACTAATGGGGAAAAAGACTATAGTGTAGTTCTAGAAGGAAGAAACAACCATTCAGAAAAAATCATGGATCTAATTAGTGATGGGCTAAATAAACTTAATATGGAAGTAGGTAGCCTAGAAAGAATTATCTGTGGTATTGGACCAGGGTCATACACTGGCTTAAGAGTTGCTTTAACTATTTGTAAGATGTTTAGTTGGGCTAAAGATATTCCTTTGTACACTATTAGTAGCCTTGATATTTTAGGTAGTGGCTATTTTAATAATGATGGCACCTATGCTATTACTAATACTGCTAAACGTGATTATATCTATTCTAAGATTATTAAAGTTAATGGTGGAAAGTTAGAAACTCTACAAGACGATAAATTTATTCTAAAAGAAGAATTTATCGATAACTTAGATAAAGGTATTACGCTAATAACAGAAGATAATTATAAATATGATGCTAAAGTGATATTAGAAATAGCTAAAAATAAGGTAGATAATATTCACGAAGTAGAGCCTAATTATTTACGTGAGGCCTTATCATGAGGTACGAAATTAGAGAAATGACCATTGATGATATCGAAGAAGTTGTTAAGGGTGAAGAAGAAGTCTTCGGAGAGTCTTTAGGCTACGATATGCTTTATAGCGAGCTTAAACTTAATCCTTATGCTTATTATTTTGTTCTTGATATCGATAAAAAGGTAAGTGGTTATATTAGCACTTGGATTGAAGGAGAAAGAGGAGAGATTGTTAATTTCTATGTTAGTAAGAAATACCAACATCAAGGCTTTGGTAGAATGATGTTAGAGTTTTATTTAGAGCTTTGTAAGATGAGTGGTGTTAAATCTATTAGCTTAGAAGTTAGAGAGTCTAATGAGGTAGCTATTTCACTATATGAAGAATATGGCTTTACTTTCTCTCACAAAAGAGAAAGATATTACAAAGATGGTGAAGATGCTTTAGTTCTAATTAAAAAGGTGGAAGAATAATGTTAGTATTAGGTATTGAAAGTAGTTGTGATGAAACTAGTGTAGCAATATTAAAAGATGGTAAAGAGGTTTTAGCAAATGCTGTTTATACTCAAATACCTTTCCATGAAGTTTATGGTGGGGTAATACCTGAAGTTGCTAGTCGTCACCACGTTAAAAAAATAACATATGTATTTGAAGAAGCTTTTAGAATAGCTAATGTAAAAAAAGAAGACATCGATTTAGTATGTGTTACTACTCATCCCGGATTAATAGGCTCTCTTTTAGTTGGAATTAATGCGGCTAAGGCTTTTGCTTTAACTTACCATGTGCCACTAATTGAGGTTGATCATATTGTTGGGCACATTTATGCAAACTTTATCGAGCATGATTTTAATTTCCCAATGATTGCCTTAGTTGTTAGTGGTGGTCATACTGAGCTAAGGTTAATGAAAGACCATTATGATTTTACTCTTTTAGGTGAAACACTGGACGATGCGGTTGGAGAAGCTTACGATAAAGTAGGTAGAGTCCTAGAATTAACATACCCTGCTGGAGCTAAGGTTGATAAATTAAGCTTTGAAGGTAGTCCTAGCTATAAACTTCCTGTAGTACTCCTTGATAAAGATAGCTATAATTTCAGTTTATCAGGTTTAAAGAGTGCAGTTATTAATACTGTTAATAAATGCAATATGAAAGGTGAAGAAATTAATAAAGCTGACCTAGCTTGTTCATTCCAAACCAGCGTAATTAAAGTTTTAGTTAGTAAAACTATTAAAGCTGCTAAAGAATATGGAGTAAGACAAGTTGTTGTGGCTGGAGGGGTTGCAGCAAACAAAGGTCTTCGCTTAGCATTAGCTAGTGCAGTAGAAGCTGAGCTACCTAACGTAGAATTAAGTTTCCCTTCAATGAAATATTGTACAGACAATGCCGCAATGATTGCGGTTGCTGGTTATTTTAAATATTTAATTGATAAAAAGAATAATTGATAATAGAAAAGGTTTGCAAAAGGTTATAAAAAGATATATAATAAGTTGTAATATCTTTATTAAACACACGTTTTGGAGGACATATGAAATTCAGAAAAACTATTATTGTAGTTATGACTATAATTTGCCTTGCTCTAATCAGTGGGTGTGGTAACAAAAACGAAGGTGCAAAGCAACTTTGGGAAAATTATGTTAGCGCAGTAAATGCTAAAAATAGAGAAAAGATTACTGCTTGCTACTACCCTGAAGGAGCTTCTACTTACAAAGCATACTTAGAAAAAGAAGAAAACTTTGATCAATTCAGTGATATTGATAAGATAGCTACAAAGACATTTGAATTCACAACTGAAGCTGACCTTTCATCTTCAGCTGTAAAGCAACTATATTATAGTGCTCACGTTACTGCTACTGTAACTCAAAGTGGATCAGCTCAAGATATCGAATTCGATATTTACATGAGCCAAACAAATGAAAATCCTTGGGTTTTCACATCAACTGTTTATATTAACCCTGATTATGAGAGATTAGGAAATCTTCCTGATGATTTGTGGTTAAAGACTGCTTTACATGTATATGAAGATTTTGAATATCGTCCTTCATATAAACTTGAAACTGATAAAGTTACTTATTCTAATATTGCGATAGTTAATTATGCAGGTAGAGAGAGAACAGTTACAATCCCTGATGAAATTGATGGTCTTCCTGTAACAATAATTAAGAAATTTGCATTTGCTAGATTTGGAAAGATTTTCCAAATCACATATCCTGCAAGTACTATTAGAGAACTTACAATTGGTAATAATGTCACTACAATCGAAGAATATGCTTTCTTCCAAAGCAAGAGATTAAGAGAAGTTGTCATTCCTGCAAGCGTTACTGGTATTGGTGAATTTGCATTCAGTAGTAGCAAACGTCTAAAGACTGTTAAGTTCATGGTTAACGATGATGATTTATATTCTGAAGAATTCATGACAGAAGTTGCTTCTGAATCAGCATCTGGACTTGTTATTAAAGGAGCTAGAAACATTCACATCGGTGATATCATTAAATTAACAGAAGCAAGTGGTAAACTTGTTACTTGGAGTGTTAATAGTAGTAATGTAGCTGCAGTAGATGCTGATAAAGGTACAATCAGAGGTGTTGCGGCTGGTAACTTAACTATCACTTGTGCTCTAAAGAGTGATCCAACAATCAAAGCAACAGTACAAATTACTGTTAGCCCTACTCCAGAAAAGATTAAGGTTCAAGCATCAGCATTCGAAAGATGCCCTAAACTTACAGAGATGTATATCTATGCTAAGAACCCTAACTCATTCTCAATTGCGGGTACATCATTCCGTCTACCTAGTAATGTAACAATCTATGTTCCAAAAGGAAGTAAAGAAATGTACATTGCTAACCAAACATGGAGTGCATACGCTGATAACATTGTTGAAATGGATGAATAAAGATATAGGTGAGCATTAGCTGTGTTCGTTTAACGAACCCAGGGTGTTCACCTTTTTTTATTGCTATCTATTACGTATTTTAATAATGATAAAAAGTGGAAACTGTCTACTTTGAAGATATCATATCAATTGTTCAACTTTTTTTATTAATAATTATTTGGTGTGATTATTATAAAAACTCACTATGAAATTGGTGCAAAATAGGGAAAAAGTCGCTATGAAATTGGTGCAAATATATTTACTAATTACACATTATTTGATATTATAATTGCTGGAAGGAATTATTTATGGAAAAAGTTTACTTTAAAAGAAAAATAGATGAACAATTAGAAATTTGGTTTAAAAGTAAAGGTCATTCTCCTGCTCTTGTTTATGGAATAAGACAATGTGGAAAAAGCGAAAGCATAAAGCAGTTTGCTAAAAACAATTTTAAATATGTTAATTTAATAGATTTTTGGAAAACACCTAATGCTGTATCAGCTTTTGATGATTCTTTAGAGGTTGATGAAATACTAAAATCTTTATCTGCATTATTCCCTTCTTTTAAATTTGTTCCAAACGAAACAGTATTAATTCTCGATGAAATACAAGACTGTCCGAAAGCTAGACTTGCATTTAAAAGTTTTAAAGAAGATGGAAGATTTGAAGTTATTTCAAGTGGTTCATATGTTGGGCTTAATATAGATAATAGTCATGGTGTTCCAAAACCAAATGGCTCTGAAGATTTTATTGAAATGAAAACAATGGATTTTGAAGAGTTTTTATGGGCACTTGGCTATAATGATGAGCATATAAATAACTTATTAGAATGTTTTGAAAACAAAATACCTGTACCAGAAACAATTCATAATAAAATGAAACAATTATTTAAAGAATATGTTTGTGTTGGGGGGTATCCTGAAGTTGTTTTGAAATTTATACAAACAAACAGTTTTTCTGAAGTATTTAAAAAGGTTAATAGTCTTGTGATTGATATTAAAGGTGATCCGTCAAAAAGATTAGATTCTCAAGGAAAACCGCTTTATACAACCACAGAGATAATGCGAATACAAAAAGCATTTGATTTGATTGCTTCATTTATTGTTAATAATAATCATAGATTTGTAACATCAAAAATAAGTGGTAATAGTTATCAAAGAGATGATGCTATTAATTATTTAGTAAATGCATCGATTGCCTTTAAAGCTTATAATGTTGAAGTTCCTTCTTTACCATTAGGTATACGTAAGATTGCCTCGGATTATAAACTTTTCTATGGCGATATTGGAATTATGATAAACACTTTAGGATTTGACGTAATTCAAGGAATTTTACAAGATAATCTAGGAATGAACAAGGGCTATTTGTTTGAGGCAGTTGTTGCTGATTCATTATATAAGGCAGGAGTACCGCTATATTATTTTGGAAAAGATAGTGGCCTAAAAATTGATTTTGTTATTTCATATAAAGGATTTTCTACTTTAGTTGAAGCTAAATCAAAAACAGGTAATGCGAAATCAAGTAAACAAGTTATGAATAATCCTAACCACTATGGTAAAACTAAGTTGATTAAGATAGGCGATTATAATATTTCTGAAACAGGTGATATCATAACGATTCCTCATTATTTAACGTTTGCAATTGGAAAAACGGATATATAAGAGTAACATTTTTTAAAAAAGAACACTATGGAATTTAGGCCTTGTGGAATACAATAGATTTGTTGCGTATTAATCATTTTATCATTTCCCAGTTGGGTTCGCTCGTTGGTAGCATGTTGAAATAATATGTTCTTTGTGATTTGCCTAGTTGACCAGAAGTATTGGTCGCCACTTGAGGCAGTTTGTTGTCTTGTCAAAACCGATAAGAGCCTTCGGAAATAAACTACTTTATTACAAAGTAATAAAGAAAAGATTTATAACGTAACAGAAAAAGAATAGTTCAAATTTATGAAGCCTAAAGAACAAAATTTTAGGCTTTTTTTAATGCATCAGTATTCAATTTAAGTATAAAAAATTTCGTGATAAGTATTTTAATTCTTTCTATTGCAGTTGAACAAATTTAATACAACCGAAAAAAACATAGAATTCTATGAAAAAAAGCATTACAAAAATTGACAATATATATTAAAAATGTTAAACTATAATCGAAAAAAACATAGAATTCTATGAAAAAGGAGAAAGCACATGATTGAAAGAAATGTTTATTTATCTAAATTGATTTCATCAAAAGGGAACGGTTTTCCAAAAATAATAACAGGTGTACGAAGATGTGGAAAATCATACTTGTTAAAAGAAATATTTAAAAAGCATTTGCTAGGTGAGGGTGTATCAGAAGACAATATTATAATTGTTGAGCTTGATGATTTAAAGAATGCAAAATATAGAAATCCAATAGAACTAGATAAATATATAAGGAATAAATGTAATGTTAATACAATTAATTATGTGTTTATAGATGAGGTACAACTAGTAACAACAATTGTTAATCCAATTTTTACAAATGGAGAATATGTTATTGCTAAAGAAGACGATAAAGATGTTATTTCTTTTGTAGAAGTAGTATTAGGTTTATCTAGAGAAAAATATATTGATTTATATGCTACTGGCTCTAACTCTAAGATGTTATCATCTGATGTAATTACAGAATTTAGGGATAAAGCAACAAATATTTCTTTATATCCACTCTCTTTTGAAGAATTTTCAAATTATAAAAATAGTAGATCTTCTGATACTGTATTTGAATATATGAGATATGGAGGTATGCCTCTTGCAGTATTAAAAGATATTAATGATAAAAAAGATTACTTAAAGGGATTATTTGAAACAACATATTTTAAAGACATTTTAGAGCATAATAAATTAGAAAAAACAGAAGCTCTTGATTCACTATGTAATATTATAAGTGAAGGTACAGGACAACTCTTTAATTCGCAAAAAATAGCTGATACATATAAGAGCGTGACAAAAGACAGCATAGATAAAGACACTGTAAAAAAATATATTGATTATTTTATTGATGCATTTATTTTAAGAGAAGCAACACGTTATGATGTAAAAGGAAATAATGAAATTGGAGCTCTAAGAAAGTATTTCTTTGTTGATAATGGCTTGAGAAACGCAAGACTTAATTTTGCTTATGATGATGAAGGACAAATGCTTGAAAATATGGTATATAATGAATTGCTTTACAATGGTTATACTGTTAATGTAGGAACATTTGAAAAATATGAAAAAAATAAAAATGGCGAAAGTGTTAGAAATACATATGAAATTGATTTTGTGGCACAACGTGGAATAAAAAAATACTACATACAAGTTGCTAGCGACATCTCAAATGCAGAAACTAAAGCAAGGGAACTTAAACCTTTCTTTGCGTTAAAAGATTCAATTCAAAAAATAATCGTAATTAATAAGCCACTAGAAGAGTCATTAGATTTAAATGGTTTTACTGTGATAGGAATAGCAGACTTTTTATTGAGGTTTATAAAATAGATAACATGAGATATCTTATCATATTAAATTAGAAAGTGATAAGATAAATGATAAGATAAAATGAGGAACAAAAATGATTTATTGGATTAATGGAAGTTATGGTGTTGGTAAAACAACTATAGCCGAAGCTTTAGTTAAAAAATTAAAGAAAGCATATATATTTGATCCTGAGGCAGTAGGTAACGCTGTGAGGGATAATCATCCACAAGAATTAATATTCAGCTATATATTTGAAGATTATGAATTATGGAGAAAATATAATTATGAATTATTAAAAGATATTTCTAGCAAATATGATGGTGATATAGTAGTACCAATGACATTAGTTAGAAAAGAATCTTATAATGATATTATTAAGAAATTAAAAGATGATAATATCAAAGTTGGCTATTTCTTTTTGGATGGAGACTATCAAACTATTCATGATAGAATTCTAAAAAGAGGAGAAAGTGAAGAAGCCTGGTGTATGAAAAATGTTAAAATGTGTATTGAAGCACAAAACAATGATTTAAATGCAACACACATTAATACTGTAAATAGAACACCAGAAGAAATAGTTAAAGAAATAATTGCAAAAAGCTTGTAATAAATGGGCTTAAAACTGCAAACTTATTCCCTAGACTGCGCATCTTTGATTGCATCGTCGAGAGCGTCGTCCAATTGCTCTTTCTAAATGGGCAGTTAATCGAGAACAAAGAATTCCCGACAAACTGGTGAAACAATATATTATAATGTTTCATTGTGAGCAATTTAAGCGAAAAAGGTGAAAATAATTATTCAAAAATACTTGTAAAAAGGTGAAATTAATAATCTTTTAAATCCTCAAAAAGGTGAAATTTAAAGAGGAAAAGTGAAACTATAGTATTATTTTACCAATCAGATTCGTTTTTAGGTGGTCCATCGATATTATGATAAAATAAATTTTAGAGGTAATTAAGTGTGAAAAAACATATATTATTATTAATTACACTTTTATTAATGTTATGTAGTTGCTCTAAGCAAAAAGAAGAAAAACCTGCTTCATTTGCCGAGTTTTACAATACAGCTATAGGACTAGGATATGAAAAATCTTACGAAGAGTGGGTTAGTGCTCTTGATGCTAACAAAGACCAAGAGATAATAGATTTATATTTAGATGATAACGGTGATTTAATTGTTAAGTTTAATAGTGAAACTGAAACTAATCTAGGTCACTATAAGCATATCTATGAACTTAAGCACGATGAAGCTAATCATTATAAAGAATGCCACTGTGGAGAAATTATTGAAAAAGCTAGTCACATATGGGATTTAACTGGAAAAACTGAGGCATCACTATTTTACACTTGCTCAGTGTGTGAGGCACACCAAGAGGTTTTAGTTAGTGCAGATGACTTTGCAAAAAGCTTTAAGTTTGAACTTGCTGGTAAAACTATCTATGAAGATGTTGATCTTGCGACTATAGCAGATTATTACGGGCTTAAAGCTAGTATTAGTTGGAGCGTAGATAGTGCTTATTTAGACATTATTAAATTAAATAGCGATAATACTAAAGTATTAGTTACTCCTCAAGAGGAAGAAGTAAAAGTTAAATTAAAAGCTACATTTTCATTTAATGGAAAGACTAGTACTAAAGAATATGAATTTAGTGTTTATCATGAAATTAAGAAATATGAATTAATAATTAACAGTAATGATGAATATCTATATTATTTCATTAATGTCAATGAAGGAATTGCTAAAGGACCAGATCTTTTTGTTGAAGAAGGAAGCTTTGTAAGAGTTGCTTTTGTTTTTAAAGGAGATTATAAATATTATTATAGTGTATCTTTGTTGTTTAATGGTGAGATAGTAGAGGCCAAAAAAGTTGGTGAAGGCTATGAAATAACATTTGATATTACTACTGATACTTTAATCGAATTTGTCTTTTCTAATTTGATTGACTATACACCACAGGGACCAGAGGCTGGTGAAGTAATAGAAAAAGCAAGCTATGATACCCTTGATGATGTAGCAAGTGATATTCAATTAAGCAAAGGCCTTGCATCAAGTGGAGATATCGAAGTATTAGTTATTCCGATTGCTTTTACTAATAGTAAAGATTATGACTTATCTATCATTGAAAAAGCCTTTAATGGAACAAAAGAAGAAACAGGATGGAATTCACTTAATAGTTATTATTTAGATGCTTCATTTGGTAAGCTAAATATTAGTGCCAATGTTTTAGCTCCATATAATATGGGAGTAGACTATGATCCAGAGTGGGAAACTGACCCATTTAAACAAAAAGAGTTAAAAGATTATTATGATTTTTGGTGCTTAGTTAGTGCTCTAGATTATTATGATAGTATTGGATTTGATTTTTCTAAATATGATTCTAATAACGATGGGGCATTGGACTCTATCTATTTAGTGTATCTAGCTCCATATAATCAAGATTCTAAGCTTTGGTGGGCTTATAATTATTATTACTATCTAGATAATAGTCATATCTATGACGGATTAACACTCGATGCATTTGTTTGGTTTAGCATTGAATTCTTATCTCGTCCAATTTATGATTCAGATGATGATAGTAAAGATGTTTATGTAGATGCTAACGCTGAAGTAATCATTCATGAAAGTGGTCACGCTTTAGGGTTAGATGATTATTACGATACAGTAAATATAAAGAATCCTTTAGGAGGACTAGGTAGATCATCAATGATGGACTCTAATCAAGGAGACCTAGATCCATTTAGTAAAGCCATTCTAGGTTGGACTAACCCTACTATTTTATTTAACCAAGATTATGAAATAACGTTAAAACCATTTGCATCAACTGGCGATAGCTTATTTATTGCTAGAATCGATAATAAATCTTATTTTGATGAATTCTATATTATAACTTACTATACTCCAACTGGATTAAACGAATATAAAAAAGATTTAGAATGCGGAATATATGGAATTAGTGGTGTACAAGTTTATCATGTTGTATCAGTTTTAAAACCATTTGTAGATTACACTACTATTGGAGAAATCTATAATTACAATAATGGCGGAAAAGATAAGAGATTAATAGAATTAGTTTGCGCAGGAACTAACGATATCGATAAAACATTAATTACTGATTCTACGGATTTATTCCAAGTTGGAGACACTTTATATATCAGTGAGCTAGGCTTTGTTATGACAGTAAGTAGTATAACTCTGGAAGGTGCAAAAATAAGCGTAGAATATACAAAATGATAAAGAAAACAAAAAATTATCTAGAGATATTTCTCTAGATTTTTTTGTTATATTTATTGTTGTTGCGAAAATGATTTTGGTATGATACAATAAGTATAGATATAAGGGGAATTTTAACTTGGTCATGAATGAAGTAGTAGAGAATGCTCCTTTTCAAGAAGACGTAGTTGAAGTAAAAAAAGAAGAAACTTCAGAAAGTCAGATTGACATCGAGAAGAAAACAATTAAAAATAATATCCTCTTAGGCAATCCTTTTATGTATGTGGCGGAGTACAAAGCATACGAAATTGATTCAATCGAAGACTATTTTGTTAAATACAAAAGAGAGACTAAATCGTTTGGTGATATCGTTAGATCGGTTGACTTTAGAAAAGGAAAGAAAAAGAGGTTAACAAAAAAGATATTCGAACATTGGAAAAATGATTATCTAATCACAATGACGAAATCATTAAATGATGATATTAGGAGATTAGGTGCTAGACCTGAGATAAAAAGAGTTCATGGTGCTTTGACGTTTTTCTTGTTATTAATTACACTGCTTTATGCTGGTTTAATTTTTATAACATTTCAAACGTTCTTTGAACTTCCTGGATTTTTTGCGAGTGTTGTTGATATCATTAAAGCGTCTTTAAATTTTGATAATTATTTGTTTGTAGGGGTATCGCTCCTTTTGGGGGTTTTAATAATACTAGCGTATTTCTTAAAATTTAAATACTCTAGTGCCGTTAATAACCTAAGAAGAAGCTACGATAGAAACGATAGAGTTCTAGAAGCTAGCAAAAATAGAATCATGACAGACTTTACGCATAAATTTAAAGAAGTTTACAAATATTATATGCGCAATATCAAAAAGAATGATTTCTTCATACCGTTTGGTATGGAAGGTGTTGGAGCTGGTGAAAGGATTACAGCGTTTAGCAGTATGGTTGAAAAGACTGCAGCACTAAAAGAAAAGTATGATAAAAGTAAAATCTTTTATACTTTGTTTAAATTCCCGGTATTTTTACTAGTTGTTTGTTCAATTTTGTTTATCATTGGTTACATAATATACAGTTACATTAAATAAAAATGGAGAGAGAAAATGGAAAAAGAGAATCTAAAAGAAAAGCTTAACTCAGAAAATCAAGAATTAGAAAAAGAAGATGAAGCCTTAGAAACGTCTACTGACCATGTTGAGAGAATGCGTCGCCAAATGGAGGCTAGAAAGAAACTTCAAGATGACCAACTTGAAGAAGCAGCTAATGAAGCCAAGAAGAAAGAAGGCGCAAGATTAACGCAAGACGAAGCAGCCGAATACAAAGATGAGATTGCTGGTCTTGAAAAAGAGAAAGCTAAATTAGAAGATGAATTAAGTCAAAAAGATGATCTAGCTAAAGAAAACGACTCATTGAAGAAAGAGATTTCTAAGAAAGAGAAAGAATTAGCTAAACAAAAAGAAGAGACTGCTGCTTTAAAGAAAGAACAAAAAGCTAACGAAAAAGTTGTAAGTGAAGCTAAGGAAAACAAAGCTGCACTAGACGAAGCTACAAAAGAAAATAAGAAGCTAAGTCGTCAAGCTGATAGAAATGCTAAAAGCATTGAAACTTTAAAGGCTACTAAAGCTAAACAACAAAAAGAATTAAAGCAAGCAAATAAAGAAAAGAATCAAGCTCTAAAAGATGTTGAAGTAGAAAAGCAAAATGTAATCAATGAAAAAGAAAATACTGCTAGAGTAGAAAACGAAGCATCTACTTTATACAACGATTTTGTTAAAGAGAGACTTGAAGTTGAAGAAATGCAAAATGCTGCATATTCTAAACAAATTGATGATTTAGAAGATGAGAATGCACAATTAAATAAAGACTTCAATAAATATAAGAGAGAATCTAAAGCTACTTTAAGAGACCTTAAGAAAGCTCATAAACAAGAAATCGAAGATCTAGAAGATGAATACGATGAAGAGTTAGAAAAGAAAGACGAAGTAATCGAAGAATTAAGAAGATTACTTAAAGAAGGTAAGGGCGAAAAAGAAGTTGTTACTATCGTTAAAGATAACTCTGCTGACTTAGATGCTTTGCGTAATGAGATGACTGAAGCTAAGCTTCGTGATGAAATCGAAGAATTAGAAAAAGAAATCGAAAGAAATAACAAACGTATTAGATTAATTAGAGATAAATTAAATGAACGTTTAGAATCTCAAAGAAAAGTTGAAGATCTTGATGAAAAGATTAATCTTTACGCACGTAAGAGCGAAGAACTTGAAGGATATAATAGAGAATATCAAGAGAACAAAGAATTACTTGCTAAGTTAAATGAAGAACTAAATGGCTTAGATGAAGAAAATGATCGTAGTCAAGTTATTAGAATCAAAGCTCAAATCCAAGATGTTAAGATTACTCAAGATAATCTAGCTACAAAGATTGATGAAGATACTAAGTTGCTTCGTGAACTTGCTAAGGATGAAAGAGTTGACTACTATGTTCGTTTGATTGACTCTATGGTTGAATTAAATGAAAAGAACGCTGAATTCAAAGAATATGGCGAGAAACTAAAAGCAGAGCTAGCTCAAAAGAAAGAGGAATTAGCTAAGCTAGAAAAATAAAATGACAATTACTATTAGTAATGAATTATTAGAAATCTTACCTGACTTTAATGTTTTAGCTTACTCAATGGATGTAAGGTTAGAAGATAGTAGCGTAATCGAAGGTGAGATTAGAAAAACTGAAGAATTAATAAGCGAGGAATACACATTAGAGGAAGTCTTATGTATTCCTCTTATTAAAGAGGCAAGGGATTCTTACAAAAAACTAGGGAAAGATCCTAGTAGATATCGCCTTGCTTGTGAATCACTGCTTCGTAGAATCGTTAAAGGTAACAGCTTATATAGGATAAATAACTTAGTTGATGCGGGGAATGTGTTATCTATTAATTTGTTTCGCTCAACTGCTGTCCTAGACTACGATAAGATTGAAGGAGATATCACTATTAGAATTGGGAAAGATGATGATATCTATGAAGGAATAGGCAGAGGCATCATCAATGTTAGTAGGATACCTCTATATTGTGATAATGTTTCACCTTTTGGTTCTCCAACAAGTGATACAATTAGAACTAGTGTAAACGAGAATACTAAGAAAATATTATTAATGATTATTTGTTTTAAAACTACAGATTTAAAAGATGGTGATAGAGCAATAGAGCTATTTACTAAATACTGTAGTGCCACAAATATTCAAAAAATAGAAGTTAGAAGGTAAAAAATATGGAAGAATCTAATTTTATTAAGACTATAATGGAAAAAGATTTAGCAAGTGGAAAGGTAAAAGAAATTGTTACAAGATTTCCACCTGAACCAAATGCATATTTGCATATTGGTCATGCTAGAGCAATAATCACTGACTTTGAACTTGCAGAAAGTTTCGGTGGAAAGACTAACTTAAGATTCGATGATACAAACCCTGCTAAAGAAGATAGCGAATTTGTTGATGCGATTATTAAAGATATCGAATGGTTAGGCTATCATCCAGCTAAAGTTCTTTTTGGTAGTGACTATTTTGATGAGACTTATAATCTTGCTATTAAGCTAATTAAAAAAGGATTAGCTTATGTTTGTGATTTAAGTCAAGAAGAGATAAGTAAATATCGTGGTGATTTAGTTAATCCTGGTATTAACTCTCCATATAGAGATAGAACAGTAGAAGAAAACTTAAAGCTATTTGAAGAGATGAGGGAAGGTAAATACGCTGATGGTGAAAAGGTCTTAAGAGCTAAGATTGATATGGCTCATCCTAACATCAACATGCGTGACCCTGTATTATATAGAATCTTACATATGCATCATCACCGTCAAGGAGATAAATGGTGTATTTATCCAATGTATGACTTTGCTCATCCTATTCAAGATGCACTTGAGGGAATCACACATTCTTGTTGCAGCTTAGAATATGATAACCATCGTATTTTATACGATTGGGTTGTTGAAAAGTGTGAGATGAAACATGTTCCTCATCAATACGAATTTGGTAGACTAAACATTACCAATACTATAATGAGTAAGAGATATTTAAGAGAACTTGTTAATAGTGGTAAAGTAATTGGTTATGATGATCCTAGAATGCCTACTTTAGTTGGACTAAAAAGAAGAGGCTACACTGCTTCATCTATTAAAGACTTCGTTAAATCAACTGGTTTATCACGTATCAATTCAACAATCGATGGAGAATTACTTGAACAATTCCTTCGTGAAGATATTAAATTAAAAGTTAACCGCTTAATGGCTGTTAAAGATCCACTACTTGTTGTTATTGATAATTATGAAGATGGTAAAATCGAATACGTTACAGCTGAAAACAACGCCGAAAACGAAGAACTTGGAACTAGACAAGTTGCTTTTGGTAAGAACATCTATATCGAAAAAGAAGACTTCGTTTTAGAAAAACCAAATAAGCATTATAAGAGATTAGCTTTAGGAATTGAAGTTAGACTTTATCATGCATATTTCATTAAAGCTAATAGCGTTGAATATAATGAAGATGGATCAATTAAATGCGTTCATGCTACATACGACGTAGCTACAAAGAGTGGTAGTGGCTTTACAGACAGAAAGCCTAATGGAACAATTCAATTTGTTGAAGCATCTACTGCAAGGTGCGCCACATTCAATCTATTTGATGTATTAATTAATGATCCTGATGAAGAAAAGCCAATTACGGAAAGAGTTAATAAAGATAGTTGGATTAAGATGGAAGGTTTCATCGAAAACTGTAAAGAACATTTTGATGAATTAGAAAGATTCCAATTCATCCGTGATGGATATTACGCAGTCGATAAAGATTCAACTGATGAGCACTTAGTGTTCAATAGAATTTGTCCACTTAAGTCATCAATTAAATAGGAGTAAACCATGCTAGAATTATTAAATGAAGCCCAAAGAAATGCAATACTAGAAGTAAATGGACCAGTAATCGTTTATGCTGGAGCCGGAAGTGGTAAAACTAGAACGCTCACTTATCGTATTGCATACATGATTTTGGAAAAGGGCATTAATCCATCTAATATTCTAGCTATTACTTTTACTAATAAGGCCGCAAACGAAATGAAAGAAAGAGTTAAAGCTTTAGTTGAATTTGACTACTATTCTTTAACTGTTTCAACATTTCATTCTCTTTGCGCTCGTATTTTAAGAAAAGAAGCGCATCACTTAGGTTATGAGAATAATTTTTCAATAGTTGATGAAGATGATCAACATAAGATTATTAGTGACATGCTAAATGAAGCTAAAGAGGACAAAAGAAAAGCAAGAGTTTTACAAAAAGAGATAAGTTACAATAAATGTTTCGAACTAAAGAGCGATGATCCTTGGATTAGAAAATATTCAGATATTTATGAAGAGAAGATGAAGAAATCAAATCTATTTGATTTTGATGATTTGCTTTTAAAGGTTCGTGATTTGTTTCTAGAAAACAAAGATGTTTTAGAAAAATATCGTAAGAAATTTGAATACATTTTAGTTGATGAATTCCAAGATACTAATAAAACACAATATCAACTAGTTAAGCTCTTAGCTCTAAATAGTAGGAACTTGTTTGTTGTGGGGGATGATGATCAATCAATTTACGCTTTCCGAGGTGCAAACTACGAAAACATTAAATTATTTAAGAAGGATTTTCCAGAACATTCAAGCTTTACTCTAAATCAGAATTATCGTTCTACTCAATTTATTCTAGATGGATGTAATCGCCTTATTAGTCACAATGAAGATAGAGAAAAGAAAAGCTTATTTAGTGATGTAAAAGGTGATGAGAGTGATGTATGTGTCTTTCAAGCATATGATGAAAAAGATGAAGTACGATACGTCGTTGATCAAATTGAGTTAAAGAAGAATAGGAATAATAGGTACGAAGATTTTGCAATTCTATATCGTAGTAGTACGCTACTTCGTAATTTTGAATTAGGGTTAATTAGGCATGGAATTCCTTATAAAGTTTATGGTGGAGTTAGTTACTTAAGACGTAGAGAAATAAAAGATGTCATTGCTTATTTAAAGTTAATTGTTAATAGTAATGATATGGTTAGTTTTAAAAGGATCATAAATGTTCCTTCACGTGGATTAGGGGATGCCACAATTCAAAAGATAGAACATCTAAAAGATGAATATGGCTTAACTCTATTTAGTGCAATTGATTCTTGTAAGACTTTGCTTCCTAAAGCAAAATATGATGAATTACAAGATTTTAAAGAATTAATCGATAGATATAAAAAAGATATGGAAACAACTTTCCTAGTTAATCTATATGATAAGTTACTTGATGAACTTAAATATCTTGATTATCTAAAAGAGGAAGATCCTGATACCTTTGATGATAGAAAAGATAATTTGAAAGAATTTAGATCAATTTTAATTAGTGTAGAATCTAGTAAAGAAGATTTACCTAGGATTGAGAGGCTTAAAGCTGCCTTTGATGAAGCAATTTTATCTGATGAGTTTTTACAAAGTCAAAAAGAAGACCCTCATGGCGTTACAGTTTCTACAATCCACTCTATCAAGGGATTAGAATTTGATTATGTATTTTTAGTAGGGTTAGAAGAAGGAATCTTCCCAAGCCCAAGAAGTATCGAAGAAGGTAACTTAGAAGAAGAGCGTCGTGTAGCTTACGTTGCTACAACCCGTGCTAAAAAGAAGCTTTACCTAACATACACTAATCAAAGGCTACTTTATGGAGCTAGGCAAAGAAACACTCCAAGCCGCTTCTTACAAGAATTCTTAGGTTTTAATATCAAGAAAAAAGAAGAAAGAAGATATAATGATAATTATTCATTTGGAGACTTAGATTATGATAATGATAGAATATCTCCAATGAATAAAATAAAAAAAGAAGAGAAAAAAGAAAAAGTCGATGTCTATACTCAGGATGCATCTATTTATCATGTTGGAGATAGAGTTATTCACACTAAGTTTGGTGAAGGAATAATTGTAGCTATTAATAAAGACATTGGATCAATTTTCTTTGATAGTGAGCATAGGATGGTTAATTTGCTATTAACTCACAATGCTTTAAGTAAAAAATAGGAGGATAAGATGAATAAGAGTCCTTTAGAACAAATTAAAGAATTAGTAGAATTCTTAAATCATTGCATTAAGATGTACTATGAATATGATGAGTCACCTATTAGTGACTTTGAATATGATTCTAAATATCGTGAACTAGAAGAGCTTGAAAAGAAATACCCTGAATTTGTTTTAGAGAACTCACCTACTAGAAGAGTAGGAGAAACATCTAGCTCAAGCGAATTAGAAGATATCGTTTATGAAACTCCAATGTTATCTTTAGGCGATGTATTTAATCAAGACGAACTACTTGAATTTGATAGTAGAATCAAAAAAGAAGGATTTAATCCGGAATATGTTTGTGAAC
The DNA here is from genome assembly GCA_918272565.1 of Bacilli bacterium. Taxonomy (GTDB): domain Bacteria; phylum Bacillota_I; class Bacilli_A; order ML615J-28; family CAG-698; genus Tener-01. Next base: position 36,961 of record CAKJYW010000002.1, on the reverse strand, counting down.
TAAAGATTGATGGTGTTGCATCTAACGTTAGCTTTGTGAGTGGTAAGTTCGTTTTAGCCTCAACTCGTGGTAACGGGCTTGTTGGAAAAAACATTACTAACAACATGAGAACTATCAAGTCACTTCCTAAAGTATTAAAGAACGATTTATCAATTGAACTTCGTGGTGAAGTTTATATGAAAAAATCAGTATTTAATTATTTAAATGAAATAAAAGAAAAGAATGGAGAAGCTCCATTTAAAAATCCAAGGAATGCGGCTAGTGGTTCTATTAAGCAACTTAATGCATCTATCACTAAAGAGAGAATGCTAGATGTCTTTAATTACACAATTGTTGATCCTAAAAAGTACGGCTTATCTAGCCAAAGTGAAGCTTTGGAATTTTTAAAGGACAACGGATTTAGTGTTAATCCTCATTACAAACTTTGTAAAGATATCTACGAAGTATTTGATTATATTGATGAATGGAAAGATAAAAGAAAAGAACTAGATTATGAAACTGATGGTGTAGTAATAAAAGTTAATAACTTCGATATGCAAGAAGCGATAGGTTATACTATTAGAACTCCTAAATGGGCAATTGCTTATAAGTTTCCAGCATTAGAAGTTGAAACTAAATTACTTGATATTATCTTTACTGTTGGTAGAACTGGTAATATCACTCCTAATGCTATTTTAGAGCCTGTTATGATTGCAGGTAGCTTAGTTCAACGTGCTACTCTAAATAACGAAGACTTTGTTAGAGAACGTGACATTAGAATTGGTGATACGGTACTGGTCAGAAAAGCTGGAGAGATTATACCTGAGGTTGTTAGGGTTGATTTTGATAGAAGAACTACTAACCTCGCCCCATTTAAAATGATTGAAGTATGTCCATATTGCAAAGAAAAGCTAGTTAGAAAAGAAGGAGAAGCTGGTCATTTCTGCGTTAACGATAATTGTGAAGGTAGAAAGAAAGCAGCTATCATCTATTTTGCTAGTAAAGTAGCTATGGATATTGAAGGCCTAGGTGAAAAAATAGTAGAAGAGTTTTATGATTTAGGCTATTTAAAAGATATAAAAGATATTTATTATTTAAAGAATCATAAAGATGATTTAATGAGACTTGATGGGTATGGAGAAAAAAGCGTAAATAGTCTTTTAGACGCTATAGAAGCTAGTAAAAATAACCCACTAGATAAAGTTATAACATCACTAGGTATTAGGTTTGTTGGTGGGAAAGTGTCTAAGGTTTTAGCTAAACGCTTTAAGTCACTAGAGAGCCTAATGAACGCTACATATGATGATTTAGTAAACATCAAAGATATAGGAGAAGCAATAGCTAGTAGCATTGTAGCTTATTTTAAAGCTAATTCTAACCTTGTTAATGAATTAATTGATTTAGGAATTAATCCAGTTTTAGAAGAAGATACTAGCACAAATAAGATATTTGAAGGTATGAGTATCGTATTAACTGGTAAACTTGAAAGTCTAACAAGGGATGAAGCAAGTGAGATTATCGAACGCTTAGGTGGTAACGCTAGTAGTAGCGTTAGTAAGAAAACAGCGTTTGTTGTTGCGGGAAGCGATGCTGGAAGTAAGAAGCAAAAAGCTATTGATTTAAAGATTAAGATTCTAACTGAACAAGAATTCTTAGATTTAGTTGAGGGAAAATAAATGCAAAAATATATTGTTGTTAAAGGCGCAAGAGAAAATAACTTAAAAAACATAACATTAAAAATACCAAAAGAGAAACTAGTTGTTATGACTGGCTTGTCAGGAAGTGGAAAGACTTCATTAGCCTTTGACACAATATTCAAAGAAGGTCAAAGGAGATACATTGAATCACTTTCTGCTTATGCAAGACAATTCTTAGGAAATAGTGAGAAGCCTGATGTTGATTCAATCGAGGGGCTTTCCCCCGCAATCTCAATCGACCAAAAGTCTACTAACAAAAACCCTCGTTCAACAATCGGAACTGTTACTGAGATTTATGACTACATGAGACTTCTTTATGCTAGGATTGGTCATGCTTTTTGTCCACATCATCATGTGGAGATAAAAGCTCAAACAATCGACCAAATGATTGAAAAGATCTTTTCTAATGAAGAAGATTCACGTGTAATAATCTATAGTCCTATTGTTTATGGTAAAAAAGGAACTCACGAAAAAGTTTTTGAACTAATTCGCAAAGAAGGTTTTACTAAAGTTAGAGTAGATGGCGAAAGCTTAGAGCTAGAAGATGATATTACCCTAGATAAAAACATCGTTCATAATATTGATATTGTAATTGATAGAATTAAGTTAAGGAAAGAAAATAGAAGTAGGTTATTTAATTCACTAGAAACGGCTTTAAAGTACGGAGAAGGTAGAGTAAAGGTAAGTGTGAATGAGGTTGAACAAACATTTAGTGAACATTTAGCATGTCCATATTGCGACTTTTCTATTCATGAACTAGAGCCAAGGCTATTTTCATTTAATTCTCCTTTTGGAGCGTGTCCTGAGTGCAAGGGACTTGGTGTAATGCAAAAGCTTGATGAAAGCTTACTTATTACTGATTACAATAAGTCAATTAGAGAAGGTGCAATTAGATATTTAAAGAATATCGTTGATTCAGAAAATATTGAATGGCAAACATTCAAGATTATGATGGATTATTATAACATCGATATTGATAAGCCATACAAAGACTTAACAGACTTTGAACGTGATATCATCATGCATGGATCAAAGGAGCCTATAAAGTACGAATTTACTACAGCTTCTAATAACACTTATAAAAGACATAATTATATTGAAGGCATAAGTGATTTAATAGAACGTAGGTATATGGAAACAACAAGTAGCTTCTCTCGTGATTATTATTCAAGCTATCTAGTTGATAAACCATGTCCTAAGTGCGGTGGTAAAAGACTAAGCGAAGAAGCTTTAAGTGTTTATGTAAATGGTAAAAACATATATGAATTTAGCTTACTTACAATAAAAGAAGCGCTAGAATTTGTTAATAGTCTGGAATTAAATGAAACAGAAGCAAAGATTGCATTTTTAATATTAAAAGAAATCAAAGAGCGCTTATCTTTCTTATGTCGCGTAGGGTTAGATTATTTAAGCTTAAATAGATTAAGTGGAACTTTATCAGGTGGTGAAAGTCAAAGAATAAGACTAGCAACACAAATTGGATCTCATCTATCTGGAGTATTATATGTTTTAGATGAACCTTCAATTGGTCTTCATCAAAGAGATAACGCTAAGCTAATTGATGCACTAAAAGAGATGCGTGATTTAGGTAACACTTTGATAGTTGTTGAGCATGATGAAGAGATTATGCGAAAAGCGGACTTCCTAGTTGATGTTGGTCCTAGAGCTGGAATTAATGGTGGCGAGATTGTAGCTTGCGGCACTCCTGAAGAAGTTATGGCTAACCCAAGTAGTATCACAGGTATGTATTTATCTGGTAAAATGAAAATTGATGTGCCTAAAACTCGTAGACAGGCAAGCAAGTTTGTTGAAATAGTGGGTGCTAGAGAGCATAACTTAAAGAACATCAATGTTAAAATACCTGAAGGTGTTTTAACTGTTGTAACAGGTGTATCTGGTAGTGGTAAATCAACATTAGTTAATGATACTTTAAGAAATGGGTTAATGAAGAGAATCTATAAATCTAAGGTTATTGCAGGGGAATGTGATGATATCATCAATTGGAATGATTTTGATAGAATCATCGATATTGATCAATCTCCAATTGGTAGAACTCCAAGAAGTAACCCAGCTACATACACTGGTGTATTTGATTTTATTAGAGATTTGTTTAGTGAAACAGTTGATGCAAAGCTTAGAGGATACACTAAGAGTCGCTTCTCTTTCAATGTTAAAGGTGGAAGATGTGAACGTTGTTGGGGAGATGGTGTAATTAGAATTGAGATGCACTTCTTACCTGATGTATATGTTCCTTGTGAAGAGTGTCATGGTAAAAGATATAATTCAGAGACTCTAGAAGTTAAATATCATGGTAAGTCTATTAGTGATGTTTTAGAGATGACAGTAGATGAAGCTTGTGAATTCTTTGATAAGATTCCTAAAGTTAGTAATGTCTTAAAGACTATGAAAGATGTAGGGCTAGGTTACATTAAGCTTGGCCAACCTGCTACAACTCTATCAGGTGGGGAAGCTCAAAGAGTAAAACTTGCTAGTGAACTTCATCGTAAGATCACTCCAACATCCCTATATCTACTTGATGAACCAACAACTGGACTTCATAGCGATGATGTTAAGAGACTCTTAGAAGTTATTAATTATATTGTTGAAAAAGGGGCAACAGTTGTTATCATCGAACACAATTTAGATGTTATTAAGAGCGCTGATTATATTATTGATTTAGGACCTGAAGGTGGAGATGCTGGTGGAACACTTGTTACTTGTGGCACTCCAGAAGAAGTTAGCAAGGTTAAAGAAAGTTACACTGGAGAGTATTTAAAAAAGGTATTATAAGATTATGGTAATATGTTTTGATTTAGATGGGACAATTTTAGATACATATAATCTGATAAGAGAAACTTTTATTAGAACATTTAGGGAGTTCTATCCTAAATTTGTTCCAACAGAAGAAGACTTAAAAACTTATTTTGGACCATCTTTGGTTGAAACATTTACTAAAGTGGGTTGTAACGAAGAAGAAGTTATTATGATGTATGATAACTATCGTAGGATTAATAAAGAGCTGCAACATGACCTAATTAAGATTTATCCTGGATGTAAGGAAATGCTAGATAGATTAAAAGCTAAGGGTTATAAACTAGCAATCTATTCTAATAAGATTAATTCGGTAATAGTTGATGGGCTTAATGAAGTAGATGCTTTAGGTTATTTTGATTTTATCTTAGGGTTTGATGATGTAAAGAGTCCTAAACCAGCTAGAGAAGGCTTAGATAAGATAAGAGAGATCTTTAATGATGAAGTAATCTACGTTGGTGATAGTCCAAGCGACATGGCAACTGCCGTAAACAGTGAAGCTCTAGCCATTGGCGTTAGTCAAGCAGTAATAAGCGAAGAAGATTTATTTAAAAGTGGCGCTAATTACGTAATTGATGATATCGCTAAATTAGACAAACTATTGGAGGAAATCAATGTTTGATGTATTAATAATAGGTAGTGGACCAAGTGGGATGACCGCCGCAATCTATGCTAAGAGAATGAATTTAAATGTAGCTGTTGTAGAAAGAAGCGCTCCAGGAGGAGCAATGGTTACTACCGCATCAATTGAGAACTATCCAGGGTTTGAAAGAATTGACGGTGCAACGCTATCAATGAATATGTTTAACCAAATGACATCTTTAGGAGTAGAATTTATTGGAGACGAAGTAATAAGCCTAAAAAAGGAAAATGACGCATTCTTTATTAAAACAACTTACGGTGAGTACGTAAGCAAAACTGTAATAATAGCAACTGGCACTAAGCAAAAAAAGTTGGGTGTTAGTGGCGAAGATAAGTATACTGGACGTGGCATTAGTTGGTGCGCTATTTGTGATGGATCTTTTTATAAAGATAAAGAGGTTATAGTTGTTGGTGGAGGTAATGCAGCGCTAGAAGAAGCAGCATATCTATCAAAAATAGCTAAAACAGTTTATGTTCTACATCGTCGTGATGAATTTAGAGCTGACCCTAAAGTTGTTAGTGAGTTAGAAAAGATTAATAACGTTAAATACATCTTATCATCAACTATTAAAGAATTTAGTGGGAAAGAAAAACTAGAAAAAGTATTAATCGAAGATTTAAAAGAAAACAGAGAATATTGGTTTAATATCGATGGTGTCTTTGAATTCATTGGACAAAACCCTAATAGTGAACTATTTAAGGATTTAGGTATAGTTAACGATAATGGCTATATTAGTGTTGATTGTAACTACGAAACAAGCGTTAAAGGCTTATTTGCTTCAGGTGATATTGTAGATAAAGGAGTTCGACAAATAGCAACAGCCATCAATGATGGCGCTATTAGTGCACTTGCTGCTAGTCGTTACGTAAAATAATGTCTTTTTCAACTGATGTAAAAAAAGAGATTTCTTCTAACACTTTAGAATCTTGTTGTATGAAGGCAGAGCTTTATACAATCATTCGCTTTAGAAGCGAAGTTGTTATTAGCTTAGGCTCATTTGGTGTTGAGCTAATTACAACACTATCTTCTACAGTTAGAGAGATTGTAAGACTTTTTAAAAAGCTCTATAATGTCGATTTAGAGATCATCGCTATTAAGAAAGAAAAGTTAGATTACAAAACTCGCTTTAGGATTACTTTAAAAGAAAATGGTACTAAGATATTACAAGATTTAAAGATTATAGATGTATACTATAATCTAATTGATGAAATCAATTACGATTTATTAAAAAAAGACTGTTGCAAAATGGCTTCTGTTAGGGGTGCCTTCTTAATTCAAGGTTCTATTAGTAACCCCGAAAAGAAGAATAGGTACTATTTAGAAATTGTAGCACCATCAATTGAAGATGCTAACTTCTTAGTTGAGACTCTTGATCAAGTAGATATTGATGCTAAAGTATTAGAAAGAAAAAAAGGGTTTGTTTTATACGTTAATAAAGCAGAGCACATTTCAGACTTCTTAAGGTACACTGGAGCTATCAACTCTTTGTTTGCTTTTGAAGATGTCAGAATTGAAAAAGATTCAAGGAATTATGCGAACCGTATGGCTAACTGTGATATTGCTAATGGAGAAAAGAGCATTAAAGCTGCTAAAAAGCAGCTTAAAGATATCGCTTATCTAAATGAGCACTATGGTCTACTTAAACTCTCTCCAAGGTTAATGGATGCGGTAATATTAAGGAATAGCTATCCTGATGATTCTTTGAGTGAGTTAAGTGAAAGAAGCGAAGAAGTGATTGGTAGATATATTAGTAAAAGTGGTCTTAGTCACTGCTTTAATGATTTAGCAAGATTAGTTGAAGGACTTAAGAAATAGTAAAGTTATTGAAAAATAGAAAGATATTTGGTATAATATCAAATATAAAATAAATGGAGTAGTTATTATGAATAAAAAATATAATGCACCAACACCAAAAGCAAAAAAAGGATTCAAGTCAATCTTATTCTGGGGATTAATTATCGCCATAACAGTTTTCTTTATTGTTTTCATTGTTTTTAGATTTGTTAATGCTAGAAGTGTTAATAGTTATGATTCTTTGACTGAGCTTAAAGGTGAACAAATCTTATCTAAAGAAGCACAAACAGAAACATATCTTGTTTTTGTTTATTCTAAGAAAGCTGAAGAAGAAAAAGAAGATGATGATTTTGATAAGCTAGTGTATAAATACATTACATTTGCTAAGAAGAATGCAGCAAATAACACATCAGTTTATAACATCTATGGCTTTGATATCGATGATCCAACAAACAAGAAAGTAATCATTTCAAATAGTGGAGAAAAGAAAGAAGTAATTAGTAATGTTAGTGAATTTGATGAATTATTGATTTATGATAATGATATTCCTATGTTACTTATTATTTCAGGAAATATTGTTAGTGATTACAAAGATTCAAATAACGCAATAAGCGATTATTTACAAAGCATAATTGATGCTAATAAGTAAAAATAAAGGGTATAAACATAAAGTTATCTTTTGTTTTCCTTGACAAAAAGACAAAAATTTAGTAAGATATTAAAGGCGTTGTGGAGTAGTACTCAAGCGGCTGAAGAGGTGCCCCTGCTAAGGGCATAGATCGGGAAACTGGTGCGAGGGTTCAAATCCCTCCTACTCCGCCATTTTTATCTTAATAAATACGGCGAATTGGAGAAGCGGTTTAACTCATATGCCTTTCACGCATACATACACGGGTTCGAATCCCGTATTCGTCACCATATTGAAACATTTAAAATGATACAATTAGTTGTGTCATTTTTTTTTAATTTTTGGCCTAAATAGGGTCTTTTTTAACGTTTTTAGCCCATATTCAAATATCGTCAATAAGAAGAAAATCGTAATATTTCAAAAAGGATACAAAATGATATCTTGCCTTACACGATTTCAACAGGTTTTACACGATTTGATGTAATTTTACACGATTACACTGATTTTTACACGATTTAACACGATTTGAAAAAGCATATGAAAATAGTCATTATCTTTGATAAATGTTTATAATTTGATAAAAATTGATATAATACTTGGAAATATTCACCATTTGCTAGAAATATTTCTCAAAAAGTGTTATAATGTTTTATAGAATGTTAAAGGTTTAAGGAAGGTAAATAATATGGCTAAAATTGACTATGCAGATGGCATTTTAAAGTTAAGGGCTAAACTTAATCTTTCTCAAGAGGAACTTGCTAAATTATTAGGAGTTTCTTTTATGTCTGTTAACAGATGGGAAAACGATAAGTACGCTCCTACAAAGCTTGTAAAAGTAAAACTTATACAACTATTTAAAGAAAATGATATAGAAATAAAAGAGGTAAATGAATAATGGCAAAAAAAGTAACTGAAAAAGCAATAAATCTAGATACAATACTATTTAATTGTAGAAACATACTTCGTTCTGCAAGTAATTCTGGTTCGTTTTTTGAAAAACGTGATATGATGCTAACGTTAGTATTTTTACGTTTTATTGGTGAAAAATATGAAGATGGTCTTGTCAAATTAAGAGAAAGAATTATAAAAGAGGGACTTGATCCAGACGATGAGAATATTCAAGCTGCATTCTTTGATGACGCAACATTTACTGATGGTACATATAACCTTCCTAAAGAAGCTAGATGGTCCACAATCATTAATACTCCAGCACCATCTCTTAATGTTGCACTTGATACAGCATTGGTTGCTATTGAGAATGAATCAAATCAATTGAAAGGATGCTTTGTAAAAAGTACATTTACAACAAGAAACTTAGGTGCTAATGATATAAAGAAACTTGTTGATGAAGTAAATAAGATTAGTCATAAACAATTTGGTGAAGAAAAAGATTTGATTGGTAGAGTTTATGAATACTTTTTAAAGGAATTTGCTGTTAATGCAACTAAAGAAGAGGGTGAATTCTATACACCTCATGATGTTGTTCAATTAATAGCAGCTATGGTAGAACCTTATGATGGTACATTATATGATCCATGTTGTGGATCTGGTGGTATGTTTATTCAAAGTGCAGCCTTAGTTAAATCTAAACAAGGCAATTTGAATGGAATCAATGTTTACGGACAAGAAAAAGAAGCAGCAACTTACCGACTTGCTAAAATGAATCTTGCACTTCGTGGAATTAGCCATAATCTAGGTGATGCTAGTATTTCAACATTTGTTAAAGATTTACATAAAGGACTATATTTTGATTACATAATGGCTAATCCACCATTTAATTTAAAACCTTGGTATGATTCTGAATATGGCAATGTAAAATGGGGAGATTATCCAACACCACCAGAAAGCAATGCAAACTATGCTTGGATTTTACACATGTTATTTCACTTAAGACCAAAAGGCGTGGCTGGCTTTTTACTTGCTAATGGCGCTTTAAATGATAGTGATGCTTTAGATATCAGAAAGAAATTAATTGAAGAAGATAAAGTAGAAGCTATTGTTGTACTTCCAAGAGAATTATTTATTACAACTGATATTTCTGTTACATTATGGATTCTTAACCAAAATAAAAAAGGTGGTAAATATCATGATAGAATGCAAAGAAATCGCGAACATGAGATTTTATTTATGGATTTAAGAACTTGGACAGATAATCCTGTAAAAAATGAAAATAAAAAGAAAGTATTATTATCATCTCTAGATTCAAAAGATTCTGATAATGTAAAGGTTAATGTTATAGGTCAAATAGAACGAGCTGCTAAAATATACCATGACTGGCAATGCGAAGGCGTAGATGGAAGTAATTATGCTGTGCCAGAATTGTATCGTTCTGTAAAGGTATATAACAAACAACTTACGGAAGAAGAAATAAAAAAATCAGTAAATACAGTTGAGTCAATGGGCTGGGTATTAACACCAAGTAAATATATTGAATTTATTGACCATGATTTAAATATAGACTTTGATAAAGAAATGAAGCGAATTCAACAAGAAATGATTGAAGTTGTAGAGACAGAAAAGAAATCACAAGGAATGCTTGAATCAGCTTTTGAGGGTATAGGTTATGGCATTAAGAAAAATTAAACTTGGCAAATACATATATCAATCTGATGAAAAAAACAGTAATTTAGAGCTCTCTCTTGATCAAGTTAGAGGGATTTCAACTCAAAAGATGTTTATCGATACAAAAGCAAATATGGAAGGTGTTCCGCTTAATAATTATAGAATTGTTAGACCGAATCAATTTGCGTATGTGCCAGATACATCTAGAAGAGGTAATAAGATTTCTTTAGCATTTAACAATACAAGCGAATCATATTTAGTATCTTCTATATCTGTAGTTTTTTATGTTGATGAAAAACAAATTAACCCAGAGTATTTATTTATGTATTTTAATAGGCCAGAATTCGATAGATATAGTAGATATAATTCATTTGGCTCAGCAAGAGAACCATTTAACTGGGAAGATATGTGTGACATTGAAATAGAACTACCTGACATAGAAACACAAAAGAAATTTGTAGATGTATATTTATCTATGTTAGAAAATCAAAAATCATATGAACGAGGATTAGAGGATTTAAAACTTGTTTGCGATGTGTATATTGAAGATTTGAGAAAAAAAGGTCCATTGTTTGAATTATCTAAGCATTTAACGCGAAGAATGGAAAAAAATTCTGATTTTTCTGTTCAAAAATTAATCGGTGTTGGCAAAGAAGGATTTATCGAGCCTAAACAATCAAAAGATGAGACTAATGGACATATTTGTTATTTGGTTAAAAAGAATGATTTTGTGTTTGCACCACCGCAGCTTCATCAAGGTTCCATTGATTACTATGTGGGTGATGAAACACTAAAATGTTCGGATGCTTATATAGTATTTTATATTAATGACGAAAGTGAACTAGATCCTTTGTATCTAATGATGATGCTTAAAAATCCAAATATGCAACACATGATTTGGTTTTATAGAGATGGCGTAAGAGAACAATTTAATTTTGAACAATTATCTGAAATTGCTATTCCTATTCCAAAAATAGAAACCCAGAGGTCTTTATCAGCAATTTTCAGATGTTATTTAGAACGTAAAGAAATAAACGAAAGATTAAAAACTCAAATTAAGGATATTTGTCCTATTTTGATTAAAGGATCTATCGAAGAAGCAAAGGGGGCATAAGATATGGCAAAACTAAAAGAGTATTATGGCCATTATTGTGAATCTGAATATGAATATGCTTTTATAGGATTTTTGGAACAAGAAGGCTGGAAATATGTTTCTGGCAATGATATGACAAGAATCACCAAAAGAGACGTTTTATTCAATGAAGATTTAGAAACATTTTTAAGTAAAACTAATCCAGATTTAACTGAAGATGAAGTAACCAAAATTGTTGATACTGTTAGATTAGTTGGTGCTGAAAGTGACTTTGCTACTTTGCATAAAGTTTATGGATGGATGGTTAATGGAATTCAATTTATACCAAACAATGGTTTAGCTAAGATGGTTGCGTTAATTGATTTTGAAAATCCTAATAATAATATTTTTAGAGTTGTTAATCAATTAGTAGTTGAATACACAAATAATGGTAAAAATGAAACAAGAAGACCCGATGTCCTACTTTATGTTAATGGTATGCCATTGTGTGTTGTTGAACTAAAGAATCCATCTGATGTTAATGCTACAATTTATGATGCATGGGAACAAATCAATATTCGTTATTGGAGAGATATCCCACATTTATTACATTATTGTCCTTTAGCATGCATTTCTGATGGTGTTAAAACTAGATTAGGAACAGTTAGAACTCCATATGAACATTTCTATGCGTGGAGACGTGTAAATGATGGAGATAAATTATCTACTCTCCCTTTTGAAGAAACTAAAACAATGATTAAAGGTGTTTATTCACCTGTTAGATTTTTGGAAATCTTTAGGGATTATATTTATTTCCAAGATGCAATTTATGATAGAGATGAAGTTGAAATTGTATGCCGCTATCCTCAATTCTTTGCTTCAAAATTATTGAAAGCAAGTATTGTTAAATCGGTCGTTGAGAAGAGTGGTAAGGGTGGTACATATTTTGGTGCTACTGGATGCGGAAAGACTTATACAATGGCCTTTTTGGCACGTCAACTATCTTTAAGATGTACTGATATACCAGAAATTGGTTCACCAACAATTGTTATGATTGTTGATAGAGAAGAACTTCAAAAACAAGGAGCGAAACTATTCACTAAGAGCAAAGAATTCTTAAATCTTGGTGAAGTTGCTGTTGTTAAAAGCAGAAATGATTTAAGACAAGAATTAGGTGCTAGAGAAAGTGGCGGATTCTATATTTGTACTATTCAAAAGTTCTGTGATAGAGAAGACGATAAGATAGGCTTAATTAATAGTAGAAGTAATATTATCTGTTTTTCTGACGAGGCACATAGAACTCAACTTGAACATTCAAAGAAGATTCAATTTAGTAAAGATGTGGATGAAAACATGAAAGCTATGGTATCTAAACCATATGCTAAAGTTCTAAAGGAAGCATTCCCTAATGCTACATTTGTTGGTTTTACTGGAACTCCTATTGCTGAAACATATCAGACATTTGGTGATGAAATTGATAGATATACAATGGATCAAGCTGTAGCAGATGGTCTTACCGTATCAATTAAATATCATCCTAGAATTGCTAAAGTTTTACTTGATAAAAAGAAAGTTAAAGAAATTGAAAACTATTATAAAAAGTGTGCAGATGAAGGCGCTACTGAAGAAGATATAGCTGCAAGTAAAAAAGCTATGAGTTCGATGGAAGTAATATTAGGTGAACCATCACGTCTTGAAAGATTGGCTGTAGATATACATGACCATTATGTTAAAGCGTGTGATGAAGATCCTAATAGAATTCAAAAAGCAATGGTTGTATGTTCAAGTAGACCGATTGCATATAAATTATTAAAAACATTTGAATCTAAATACCCTGAATGGTTTGTTGAAAAGAAAGCACCTGATGAAACAGAAGTATCAAAAGAAGAATTAAAAGAACTAAAAGCAATGCCATTCATAGCTATGGTTGCTAGCGTTGGTAAGAACGATCCAACTGATATGTATAACTATTTAGGTGGAGTTCAAAATGATAAACGTTCTGAAGATTTAGATGCTATGTTTAAAAACGATAAATCTAACTTCCATATAGTAATTGTTGTAGATATGTGGATTACTGGTTTTGATGTACCATCATTGACATATATGTATAATGATAAGCCACTTCAAAAGCATCAACTTATTCAAACAATTTCAAGAGTCAATAGAAAATATCCAGGTAAGGAATATGGCCTAATTGTTGACTATATTGGAATTAGAGATAATATGCGTCAAGCAATGAAAATCTATGGTGGTGACACATCTGTTGCTCCGACTGAAGATGATGTTAAACAAGCTACATCTTCATTTAGAGAAGAGCTTGAAATTTTAAAACGATTATTTACTGATTATGATTTAAAGCCTTTCTTAGATCCTAATTGTAATCCGGTAGATAGATATACATTATTAGCTAAAGCAGCTGAATATGTATTTAAATCAACTCAAGAATTACAATCAGAGAATAGTAAAGGTAAATCTAATAAAGTTTCATTTAAGACGTATTTTTTAAGAACTGTTAAGAGAATGCGTTTAGCATTTGAAATATGCCAACCATCTGGTGAATTAGGCGAAGAAGAATCTGCACTAGCACAATGCTTTATGGCTATTGCTGGATTTGTACGTAAGATGGGTGGAACAACAGAAATAGATACAGATACAATGAATCGTTATGTATCTAAGATGGTTGAAGAAGCTTTAAAATATAATAAGGTTGAAAGTATTCTTGACGGTGAACAAGAAGACATTTTTAGCCCTGAATATTTTGAAAAATTATCTGATATAAAGATGCCTGCAACTAAACTTGAGATTCTTGTTAAAATGCTTAAAAAGCAAATTAAGGAATATAGCAAAACTAATCAAATTGCAGCTAAGAAGTTCCAAGAGTTATTAGAAAAAACTATTGAAGAATATCATGAGAGACGTAAACATTTATCAGTAGAAGAAGCTGGTGAAACTCAAGAACAGGCTTCTGAAGACATTATTAAACAAGCCACAGAGCAAGCATTAAAAATATTAAAAGAAATGAATGAAAGCAAAGAAAGCTTCCGTAAGATGGGATTAACTTTTGAAGAAAAAGCATTCTACGATATTTTGGTTGCTCTTCGTGATCAATATAATTTTGAATATGGAGAAGATAAAGAAGTTGATGGTGTTATTATTAATGACAAGTGTAAAACTCTTGCAAAGAAAGTAAAAGAGATTATTGATACAAAATCTTCATTTGCAGATTGGTTAAATAACCAGAATGTTAGAAATGATTTAAAACTAGAAATAAAGATTTGCTTGGTTAAGAATGGCTATCCACCTCAATATAGTCCAGAAGTATTTACTAAAGTAATGGAACAAGTAGAAAACTTTGAAGAAAACAGTAACGACTAATTATGACCAACGAAGAAAAGATAGCATATTTAAATCAAATAATCGCAAGTAATCATCAAACTCCCTATGGTGGCCCAAAATGTTTATATAAATACCGTCCATTTGATAAGTATTCTTTTGATATGCTTGAAAATGAGTATTGTATTTATGCCCAGCTGATAAAGAAGATGATGAAACTGAATGCATGACCACTGTTGATTTTGAACGTTTAGTAGATTTAGAAACAAATAATCTAAAAAGAGAATGTGTTAATCAGATAATAGAGTTAATCAAGCCATATTCTAGTGAAGAAACTTATGAAAATGCTAAGAATAAAATATTAGCTATTACGAGAAAAGATGGTACAGTTCCTGCTAATTTTATGCTGGATTTATCACTAGAACTTCAGGAAATGGCTCCAGAGTATAAAGAGATAATAGTTCAGTTAATCAATAGGATTGTAGCAATACCTGAAATGTTGGATAAACCAGAAATAAGTAGCCAATTAGAGCCACTATTCTTAACTGCATATAACGCTAGAAAAGAAACTGGCATATGTTCTTTAGCTGAATCAAATGATATAGATTACATGTGGAATAAGTATGCAAAAGATTATAGCGGATATTGCATTGAATATGATGTTTCTGATTATGAATATAATATAGGTATATTACCTGTTATATATCAGGATGAAAGAGAAACTAACATTATTATGCAATTAGTTGGTTCTTTTATAGGCCAAATGATTACTGGCTTCTCAAATGGTCAAATTCAAGCTGATTCGTCTCATTTTATTAGATTATTTTTAACAAAATATAAAAAATGGGAATATCAAAAAGAATGGAGATTAATAGGAAAAGCAAACGATAAAATGAAAGCACCGAAGATAAAAGCAATCTATTTGGGCAAGAATATCAATAATATAAATAAGCAGAAGATGGTTGAATATGCAGAGAAAAGAAAAATAGATATTATTCAACTGGATTAGAAAGGATTATTAGATGAGTACATATTTGGATGAAATTAATGAAAAAATGAATTTAGAACAATATAACGATTGGTATATTGACAATATTTTTTTTGGCGCGAGGTCAGATTTTTCACATGATTCATTTATTTCTATTTTAAAAAAGTACTCGATTATAACCTATTCTTATAAGAGCATAAAAGTTGAACCCGACGATGCGCAAACAATCCTTGAAAACTATAACGCTTCGTATAATGTTTTAATAAGATCTGTGCTTGACTATTTGTTGTCTAATAGTAGTTTAAGAAGTAATAGTAATCTTGTAAGTGACTGTAAAGAATGCAGTATATTATATTTTGAGAATATCAAAAAAATAAATGGCGGATTACCCGCACACAATTTATCATTAATTTTAAAATGGACTTTATATAAACATCCGAGTGAAAAAAAAGACATAAATGATATTCTTTTTTCTAATATCATTTTAGGGGAAGAAGATACTTTAAGATATTTTTCACTTTCAGATTATTTATTACGAGATAAAGAACTTAGAAATCTTTTTACTAAGCAACAGTATGTTGAAATAATAAATAAGTTTTATAAAACTGTAGTCGATATGAAGGAAACATATTTTTATATTGACACATACAATGATTTCTTAAAGTATTTTAAAGAAAACGATAAAAAAGAATATCAAAGATTATTGAAAAAATACTGCGACTTTATATTTGCAAATTTAGCTAATATTGATGATTATCTTAAACAGACTGAATTACAAAAAGTAAGGCAGTATATGGATGATTTGAAAGAATATGAAGATAAGGATTATCAGATTATTGATTGCGAATTAGAACGTGTAAACAAAGAACAATTATCTAAATTGGAGCATCATAGTATTTCGTTGCCTGATGAGCAATTTCAGCAGATAAAAAAACAAATTGAAGCTAATACAAAAATGTACGAATCTTTAAGCAATAGTAACAAATTATATAAATTGCTTTTTGAAACATTTCCTTTATCATTAGAAGAACTACAGAAAAATTACGAGGATTCTAAAAAAGGTTTATCTGCTCTATTTAAAGATAATATTTTGGATCAAGATGGCAGAGTTATAAATTTTAATGAATTGACTGAAGAACAAAATTTTTCTTTAAAAGTTACTCAAAACATTGGCTTACGAGTTGATATTTATTTTGATTTGATTTTTAATCCATTTTTTAACACATTTAAAATGGATGATGAGGCTAAAAAAACTATAAGAGATATTTTTTCAAATAACAAGCTAGTTGCTCAATCAAGAACACAACTATTGTCTGACTTATTTATTTCATTTTTTGAAGGTGATTATAAAAACTCAATTTTTGATATTATACTTGAGTTAGAAGAATCCGTTAGACATTATTTGAAACAATGCGGCTTGAACATAATGAAACGTGATGGTAGTGGAGATTATATTGGCCTAAATAATATATTTAATGATAATAAGAAAAATAGTTTTAGAGACGAATTACTAAAAATAATCGATGAGGATTATTATTTCACATTAAAATGGTTTTTAACTGATGAATATGGTTTTGATATTAGGGATAAAATATCACATAGGTTAAAATCAGTTGATTTATATAAGACAAAGTTTGCAATTTATATATCTCTCCATATATTTAGACTATATTGGGGATTTCAAAAATAGGAGGTGTAAGCAATGAATACAATTGTATTAGAAACGAAAAAAGTATCTGAAATAAATGGTAATTTCTTTGTCCCTGCTTATCAAAGAGGATATAGATGGGGGAAAGAAGCTACAAAGCTTTTAGACGATATTTCGGAAATTGATGATAAGAGAGATTATCGATATTGTTTACAGCCTATTGTTGTAAAGAAAAATGAAAATCTACTTGAATTAATAGATGGTCAGCAACGACTTACAACTATATTTTTAATATTGAAGGTAATTAAAAGTTATTTGCCTTCAGTTGAGCCTAAATTTTGTTTATCATATGAAGTTAGAACACGTTCTGAACAGTATTTAAATAACATCAGTGATGATTCATCAGAAGATAATATTGATTTCTATTTTATTAAAAAGGCCTATCTTTCAATAAAAGACTGGTTTAATAAACAATCTGACCCTATGTTAGCAGCAATAAACTTTTATAAAAAAATATCTGAAAAAGTTGATGTTATATGGTATGAGGTTGATAGTCAAGAAGATGGGAATTCGCTTTTCCAAAGATTAAATATTGGAAAAATACCCCTAACTTCATCAGAACTAGTGAAAGCTATTTTTTTATCAGAATCAAGTAAGAATTCCATTGAAAATAGGCAAGAAGAAATATCTTTGCAATGGGATAATATAGAAAAAGAACTTCATAATAGTTCGCTTTGGTATTTTTTAACTAATAACACTAAAAGTACATATCAAACAAGAATCGATTTAATTCTTAATTTGATATCTAAAACTCAAGATAGTAATGATAAATATGCAACATTTTTCTATTTTGATAATTTGAGAAAAACAACAGAACTATTAAAAATATGGAATGATATTCAACATACATTTTTAATATTAAAAGATTGGTATAATAATCATGATTTATATCATAGAATTGGTTATTTAATTAGTGTTGAATATAAGCTTGAAGATATCTATAACTTATCTATTAATAAAACTAAAAAAGAGTTTAATAAACTATTAATAGATAAAATTAAAGAATCAGTAAAATTAAATAATAAGAATTACGGCGAATTAAGCTATGAGAATCAAACTGACTATAGAAACATTAGTAAATTATTACTACTTTTTAATGTTGAATCAACAAGATTACACGGAGAAGAAAGTCAATGGTTCCCGTTTGACAAATATAAAAGTAATAAATGGAGTTTAGAACATATTCATGCTCAACAATCTGAAGGTATGAAAACTGTAGCTGCTTGGAAAGAATGGCTAAAACTACATAAAGAATCTTTAAATGAAGTCGGCCAAATCCAAGTTGAGGCAGGGAAAATAACTGTCAATGAATTGAATGATATAAAGGACAAAATTGAAGATATGCTTTCTGATAATTATCCTACAGAGGGATATGGTGAAAAATTCAATGAAATGAGAGAAAAAGTTGAAAGTATTTTTTCTGAAAGTATGAGCGTTGATTATTTACATTCAATTTCAAATTTGGCATTATTAAATACTCAAGATAATGCTGCTTTAAATAATTCAACTTTCGATGTTAAGCGTAATCAGATTGTTGAAATGATAAAAGAAGGAAAGTTTATACCTTATTGCACTCAAATGGTATTTTTAAAGTACTACACACCTTCAAATGTTAATCAAGTTCATTTTTGGGGACAAGCTGATAGAGATTCATATGTTAAGGCTATAAACGATGTCTTGAAAGATTACATTGAACCAATTGTGATTTTTAAGGAGGAAGAGTAATATGGCAAACTCATATTTATGCAGTTTTAATGAATTGTTTCATTTAAATAATGAGAATGATGAAATTGAAATAAAACAGGTTGCTATTCCTATAATTCAACGTGACTATGCTCAAGGAAGAAAAAATGATGAAGTAAAAAGAATAAGAGATAGGTTTTTATCTTCATTGCTTTCTGCAGTAAATAGTGAAGGAATATGTTTAGACTTTATTTATGGTGATATAGATAATAAAGGCAAGTTGACTCCACTGGATGGTCAGCAACGATTAACAACATTATTCTTGCTATATTGGTATTCTGCAAAGAGGAGTGGGATAATTAGTACTGAATATGATTTTTTAAGCAATTTTACTTACGAAACCAGATATAGTTCGAGGGATTTTTGTCACGAACTAATAAAATTTAATCCTGATTTTAATATAGAAATAGTTTTATCTGAACAGATAATTAATCAATCGTGGTTTCCACTTGATTGGAAAAATGATCCAACTATTAGTTCTATGCTTGTTATGATAGATGAAATTGATAAGCATTTTAAGACAATTAACGATTTATGGAATAAATTAACTGTTGAAAAGAAGATAAAGTTCTATTTTCTTCCGATTAAAAATATGGGGTTAACTGACGAATTGTATATAAAGATGAATTCGAGAGGGAAACCACTAACACCATTTGAACACTTTAAAGCTGAATTTGAGCGTCAAATAGAAAGCATCGATAAGGAAAAAGCGAAAATTATAGAAAATAAAATAGATTTAAATTGGACTGATTTCTTATGGAATTTTAGAAATAATGATGGTTTAACAGATACATTATTCTTAAATTATTTTAAATATATTTGTGATGTTATTTGCTATGAAGAAAAACATTCTCCTCAAAATAGAAGTTACGATGATTTTGATTTAATTAATGAATATTTTGGTGAGAATAATCCTAACAGAAAACAACATTTAGAATTCTTTGAAAAAGCTTTTGATTGTTGGAGCCAATTTGGTGACAATGTAAAAGCAAATTTGTTTGATAAATTTATTTCTACAAAATCAGAAGATAATAAAGCAAAATTAGTGAATGTTACTAACACTGATTTATTAAGAGATTGCCTAGAAAACTTCTATGATAAATATTCTGAGCGTAGAAGCAGATCGTTTACCTTTGCAAAATTTATTCTATTATATGCATTCATTCAATATGCTCTTAATAAAGCTAATATTAGCGACGAACAAATGAGCGAAAGAATTAGAATAATTAATAATTTAATTTCTAATTCCAATGACGAGATGAATGATAGCGAGAACCGTGTTGGTGGTAATAGATTACCTAGCATTTTAGAACAAACTAAGTCAATAATCGTAAACGGAGTTATTTTAGATAATATTTCAATTAACTATAATTCAACACAATTAGATGAAGAAAATAAGAAGTTGGCATGGAGGGAGACTCATGTTAATCAAATTTCCTCATTAAACAAGTTGGAGGACCATGATTTATTAAATGGACAAATATCAGTAGTTGGACTTGAAAATGATGGTTTATTTGATAGATTCACTGAGTTATTCAGGTGTGATAAAGATAAAATATCATGTGCACTTCTGACATTTGGAGATTATTCTAGAGTCGAAAAAGGATGGCGTTATTCGTTTGGAATTAATGATTCTCAATCTTGGAGAATGATATTCCACCAAAGTTCTGCTGCAAGATTTGATGACACAAAAAGATGTCTTGTACAATTATTAAGTTCGTCACAAACTTTTGATAATACTGTTTTAGATAATACAATAAATGCATTTATTACAAACTGTGAATCAAATTCGCTTTATGAATGGAGATATTACTTTATAAAATATCCTATATTTAGGCCTAATAGATTTGGAAAATACTGGATAAAAGCAGAAAGTAAGTATTGTATGTATGCGTTATGGACCCAACAAAAAGTATCAGAAAATGCCTTCCAACCATATTTAAAGGAAATAGATGCAACTCACCTAGATAGTGAAAAATATGGTCAAAGACTTGTAATCAATGGTCAATATATCTATTGTGAAAAGGATAGATTTGTTTTAAAAGATAAAGACGATAACGAAATAAAGGCTTTGGTTATTAATCAAAATGCTGATAACGTTGATACAGAAGATAGAATTGCTAAATACTTAGCTAATCCATTGGTATAGCCTATGAAAAGAGTACTAACATTATTATTAGCAATTATGATTATCGCACTAACATCTTGTGGCAAATCAGATAATTCACCAACTCAACCAACTACTGATGAGCCTAGTACAATAATTACTACTCCATCAGGGGATAATCAAACAACTAAGGAAGATGAAACTGCCAATATGGAATTAACATTAAAAATTAATGATATAGAAGTAGATGTAATATGGGCTGATAACGATTCGGTAAGAGCTTTGAAGAATCTTGCTAAAGATGGATTAACCATAAATATGAGTAAGTATGGTGGATTTGAGCAGGTAGGTTCAATTGGTTCTACATTACCATCAGCTGATACTAGAATTACTACTAATCCAGGAGATATAGTTTTATACTCATCAAATCAAATAGTATTATTCTATGATTCTAATACATGGTCTTATACGAAATTAGGACACATCAATTTATCTAAAAGTGAATTAACTGATTTACTTGGTGATGAAGATGTTGTGATTACACTTAATTTAAAATAGGTAAGAATAATTAGAGTTCTAGATTTATTTCTAATTATGGTGTATACTTAAATCGATAATTTAAAGTACCAGAAAGTCGAGGAAGGGCTCGAAGGAGGTACTTGTTTATGGATTATCAAAAAGCCATATTAGATAAAGTATCAACTGGTTTAAGGCTAAGAATGCTTCGTTGTAAATCAGCTCTAACTCATGAAGATTTAGCTGGGTTACTCCAATTAAAATCACCTAGAGTGATATACGATTGGGAAAGCGGAATGAAAATTCCTAATGCTGAAAACTTGTATAATCTTGCTCTAATATTCAATATGAAAATGGAGGACTTACTCGTAATGAGATAAGCCTCTTTTTCTTTAAATTGAACTATAGTACATTTTTAACATTGAATTGCTTTGTTATAATATAAGGGACAAATTAGGCAATTATGCTCATAATATTGCTAAAATTAGCAGGATTATGGTATAATTAAGCCTAGATACAAATGCATGTTCTGAAACAGTGGAGTAAGAACTTTACCTATATGAAATGTTGGAGCGAATCTTATGGTTGGGATATACCATATGAGGAGTAAACCAATAGTTAAAAGCTAAATTTCAAGAGTGGTATTGCGTGTCTAAACAAAATAACATATGAAGAGGATAAATGTTATTGAAGTGGCGATAGGCTAATACCTACCGTCACTTTTTCGTTTTAAGGAGGTGTCAATAACATGAAGAAAAAGAGCAAAGTTATAGGCAAAGACTATAATAAATTAGAACAAGAAAACCTATGTGATAGAATCGATTATTATGGTCTTATCGCTAAAGATGGTAGAATTAAAATTGACACAAAACGTTATAAAAAATTCTTTACTATTCCTGATAGTAAAATTGAAAATAGACATTCTGTTTATTATCTTCCTACCAAGCAACATAGATCTGAATATAAATGTAATTGGTTTAGAGATCTATTAACAGGTTATAAACAATTATGGTTTAAAGAATATAAAAGCTTCATTGATAGTATTAAAACTCCAAAACAAGTAGAAGATGATGCAAGAGTTGCACATTTAGCTGATGGAGTGCTTGATTACGAAGAGGCTAATGAAAAAGCATTTATAGCAGGTATTAAAAGAGCAAAAGATTATAAAGTAATTATTAAATCTTTATACGCTCAATTTTTCCATCAATTAATGTCCAGTATTGATGCGTTATGCTTAAAGATGTTAACTGCCTGTGGTTATAAAGAAGAAGATTATACTAAGAAACAATTTGATATTTATATGCAAGGTTTACAGGGTAACAATGCAATATCATTCAGACAATATGATAATTACAAACTTTATGATAGAGCATTTACTGTTTGGAATTTTCTAAAGCATAACTCTCTTAGATCATATAAGATCTTGAAACAATGGTATCCTAATATGGTTTGGGACCCAGAAGATAGATATCAAAATGGTGAATCTGCACTTTCTGTTGTTAAGCTAGATGAGAAATTCATCTTAGATTGTTTGGATAACTTACATTTATTCTTTGATGAATTATGTGCGAGAGCTTTTAATGAGAATGCTGATGATGCTCAATGGGATTATGATGATTATTTTGAAGAAGTAGTTCAAGACCAAATTGATGCTATTATCAATCCGCTAGATTTATAGGAGGCTACAATTATGGGAGTAATTGGACCAAGTAATAGAAATTTGAGAAGATGGGGAATGATTAACAAACCGGTTGGAAATAGTCCTAGTTTAATGCAATCATCTCAGATTGAAGCAAGAGCCACACAAGAAGAAAAAGTAATTACTAAGGAGACTAATGGTATGAAGAGCAAAAAAGTTAATTTATTTAAGCCAATAGGAATGCATGTTTTTCTGGATAGATTTGGGGTTTCAACTATTTCGATAAGCAATCTAAGTTTAAATATAGGTAGTAACAAACAATACAGTATGAATCAAGTGTTTCAGGAGATTGATAATCGGTTTGAACCATTAAGCAATAGAGATATGCTTTCTTTCTTAAATGAAGAAGAATGGGATAAAGAATCGTACTATATTAAAGATGAAAGCAAAACAAATCGAAATAATTATTATGGTTATGGATATGGCTATTCTAATTTAGTGAAAGGTCAAGAAAAATCTGTAAAAATCAAATCTATTAAAATTACTTTTAAAGCTAATTATTTTACTAGTTTTGGTTCTTCAAGATATACTCAAAATGAATCATATGAAATTACAATTGATAGTAAAAAACAGATGAATGATTATAATGTATGGTTGCTTGAAGATTTTAATGAGCGAAAATTAATGAAACCAGATATTTCAGATATTCAGATGGATAAAGAGTTTTATCTCGTATCTTATGGACTTGCAAAAGTTGTAAAAGTATACAAGTATCCTAATAAAAGTAATTTGATTTGTGATTTAGATACAGCAAAAGGGAGGATTACAAAGGATATAACTTTAGAGGGATTATATTATCTTCCTTATGATACTCCTAAGAGTAAACTGTGTATTCTGGATAAATGTGAAAATGAATTGAGTTTGTTACCGTATGTTATTAGAGATGGACAAACTTTTAACGTTTACTGGAAGCAAGTAGACGATGCTGCAGATTATATTGTTTCTCTATATAAAATCATTGAAGTTAACGGAAGAAAAGATTTGTATCATTTAAATGATTATACAGTCGATAGAAATGAAAACATTCTAGTTATTTCAGGTTTAATAGGAAATACTTTTGTTTTTAAAGTTGCAGCAGAAGATAGAAGTGGCAAAACTATTGCGTTGAGTCGTGGGATTGTTAATGGATATCCAACATATTTTGTTGAGGAGAAATAGTCATGAATGCATATATTGGGCCAATGTTACATGGATTTATGGTTTATTGGGATGAAGAAAAAGAGGCGGCAAGATATTATGTTCATCTATTGATAGGTGATAAACATAAAGCATTTGATTTATCAGGAAGAGTACAAACAACTGGCATTGAAACTTATCAAGAAATAGGATTAGTTGAAGTTGATAGAAATACAAAATATTATTCATTCAATAATTTAGCTAAAATTGATAAAGTTAGAAACAATAATAATGGTCTTAGTCCAACGGGTAAAAATTATTATGTATATGTTGAGGCGGAGGACAAAAACGGCAAGATCATTTCAAAAACTGATAAAGTTTGTGCTATTGTTGAGACATTCAGTAATACATATAATGGTACTTTAATAGTATCAAGATAGGGGATTTTATGAATATATATATCGAAAGTTTATTAAATGGGTTAATGGCTTATTGGGATGAAGAAAAAGATGCAGCTAGATATTATGTTCATCTATTGATAGGTGATAAACATTTGGAGATGCATATTATCAATGGAAGACAAACTTTAGTAGAAGGGGAAGAAACTTTTAAAGAGATTGCCTTAATAGAATTGGAAAGAAATATTAGATATTGTTCATTTAATAATTTAGGAAAAATAGATCAAAAACATCCAGATGAACGTATGAGACATGGCCTTTGTGGCTATTCAAAGGATTATTCAACGGGGAAAAATTATTATATCTATGTTGAAGCAGAAGATAAAAATGGAAAAATAATTTCTAAAAGTAACAAAGAAAAGGGTTCGGTATTTGTTTTAGAAAATGGTTTTTATTCATTATTTTATTAAAAGAGGAGGAATAGATTATGCCAGTAATAAGTCAAGGTGACATTATAAGTGGTGCTGTAGGTAGAGCATTAGCAGATGTAAAAACTCAATTAGCATCAATCAATATGAAATTGGAAAAGTTAACTTCTTCTCAAGAAGAATGCACTGTTTCTAATAAAGGAGTCACCCTTCATAGCAAAGGGAAAATGGTATGGTGGACTAAATCTAATGAAGCTTCATGCTATAGATTGAAATTATATCTTAGAAACGATGAAATAGATATTGTTGAAGTGGAAAGAAATAAAGCATATCACACTTTTAACGATTTAAATAATTATCTATCATATGAAGTTAAATTTGAGATAGAAGATCGTAATGGAAAAATAATAAATGAGATGTTCATAAAGATTTAGGAGGATTACCACATGAGATATTATGAAGAAGAATTAGAAACTTTAATTAAAGCAGGAGCAAAAGTTGTTGAAGTTGCTTCGTTCGAATGGGAAAGAGTACATGGATTTACCAACTATGTAGCAGAAGATTTAAATGTAGATTGGTATTCGTGGAGCAGCGTTTCTGGATTAAAAGTTTGGGAAGGTAATGGATTTAAAATTATTAATCCTGATTGCGTAACTTTGCCTGCAGTTTTAGATTATTATTTAAAAAATGAAAATGACATGCTACTTGTGCTAGAGGATTTCCATCCTTATAGTGAGACTAATAATCCAGTTAATATTAGATATATTAGAGAGATGATGCGTGCTCAAAACTATCAAGGAAACTACAAGAAAGCAATTATATTAAGTTCACCTAATAAGTTTGTCCCAGAAGAACTTTCAAAAGAATTACCTGTTATAGAAGTCGAATTACCAGACAGATCAACAATTGAGGTAATAGCTAATAGTGTTGTTGAAGAATACACCGAATACTGCATGGAAAGTGAAATCACTCCTAAACTTCTTGAATCTGCGCTTGGTCTAACTGTAATGGAAGCTAGATTGGCATTTGCGAAAGCTATTATTACTAATAGAAAGTTAACAGAAGATGAAATTCCTCTAATTATTAGTGAAAAAGAACAAATAATCAAAAAGAGTGGATTACTTGAATATTTCCATCCAAAAGAATATTTAACAAACATTGGTGGTTTGGAAAACTTAAAAGATTGGATTCATAAGCGTGGTAATGCTTATAGTGATGAGGCTAAGGAGTTTGGTCTAAATACTCCACGTGGTGTTTTATTACTGGGTGTTCCAGGTTGTGGAAAATCATTAACAGCAAAAGCTATCGCAAATGAATGGAAGTTCCCATTACTAAGATTCGATTTAGGTAAAGTGTTTGGTGGAATTGTTGGCGAATCAGAAAGAAATATTAGATATGCATTAGATGTTGCTAAGACAATCTCACCATGTGTGTTGTGGATTGATGAAATTGAAAAAGGACTAAGCGGAACACAATCAAGTGGTAGAACTGATGGTGGAACTAGTGCCAGAGTATTTGGTACATTCTTAACTTGGATGCAAGAGAAGAAAGAACCAGTATTTGTTGTTGCGACTGCAAACGATATTAGCGCTTTACCTCCAGAACTACTAAGAAAAGGTAGATTTGATGAAATATTCTTTGTTGATTTACCATCTGCTAGAGAAAGAGAAAATATCTTTAATATCCATTTAAAAAATAAAAATAGAGATGCAAAAGAGCTTAAATTAGATATGCAAAAACTTGTAAAAGCTAGTGAAGGATTCTCTGGCGCTGAAATTGAAGAGGTTGTAAATGAAGCATTATTTAATGCTTATGCAAATGGTCAAAAAGATCTTGAAATGAAAAATTTACTTGATTGTATTGCTGCAACTTCACCATTATCAAGAACTATGGCAGAAACAATAGCTAACTTAAGAAAATGGGCAGAACAAAGAGCTAGATTGGCAAGTACTGATGCTCCTGAAGATGTAAAAGATTTAGGTGCTGAAGTACCAAGATTACAGCAAGAATACAAAAATCCATTTATAACAAAGAAGAAGGACGTTTAATGTATGAAAAAAGGTGAGTTAATTAGAATTGAAATTAAAGAAGCTAGAGAAGATGGGCTTTTGCTTCATTCATACAAGAAAAAGGCAGATGTTTTTGTTGCAACTTCATCTTTAAAATCTGGTTACTCACCTAAAAAGTATGCCAAATTAGTAGGAACACCAATCATTCTTCGAATAGTTTTATCAAG
Organism: Bacilli bacterium; assembly: GCA_918272565.1. Taxonomy (GTDB): domain Bacteria; phylum Bacillota_I; class Bacilli_A; order ML615J-28; family CAG-698; genus Tener-01. The sequence continues at coordinate 9,503 of CAKJYW010000002.1, read as the reverse complement.
ACCAGCTTTAGAATTAAGTGAGAAATATTTACAAGCTGATAAGTATATTTTTGATGATTATGCTTTGAAGCCAAAAGAAGATATTAAATCAAAGCCTATTCAAGTAGAACCTATTATTAATGAAAAACAAGAAAAAGAAGTGATAAGCATGATTGAAAATAAAAAAGTAATAATTACAAAAGAAAATACTTTTGATAAGGGATGGACATTATTTCATCCGTTCGATTTAGGCATTAATAAGAATCGACTATATAAGGACACAATGATATCTGATGTTATTAGATTAATTACTCATTCAAATGAAGTTAATCTAATTTTATGTGATTCATGTTTATCTAGTAGAATAATTAATGAAATAGAGTGGGCAAATAAATATATCAAATTAAATATCATTGCAAAAGATGATTCAATTATTAAAGGCTATAATAATTTCTCATATAATAGTAAAAAAATAGATAAAAGTATTGATTTTAATTACATAGGAATAATTGGAAAAGATAATGGCCATTTTATGATTGCAGATGGTTATACTGAAATTGATGATTCACTATACAAAGTGTACTTTCAAAATAAGAATCTAAAAGGTGATTATTCGTTCTTAAATGATGCTAGTGAATTAATCATTGTTGATAGTGATGGCCAAAAAGATTATTCGATGGTTATAAATGCTGCATTTAAAAATAAAATCTCTTGTTATTATGCAGTTAATACTAAGCATTTTAATAATAGAATATTCAATTATTCTAAAGAAAACAAACTTGAATTACTCATTAGTGACTTTACTCAAAACGGGATAGTTGTTGTTTATAAAAATAATACATTATCATGTGTCACTATGACTAATAGCGGTTTTTATTTATCATATCCAATAGAAAAAATTTCATCTTTTTTAGGTATGGAATATAAATCTGGATTTTATAAGGATTCAATAGAAACCGATAAGCTGAAAGGTGAAATATTTTCTTGCTATAATGGCAAAATAGAAAAGCTCAACATAATTGAAAAGAAAGTATTATCAATAAATGTTGATGTTGAATTAATGAGTGATTTTGTTTCTGAGACATTTGATTCATCAATAGTAGAGAAGCATAATGATTATTCTGCCGAAGCAAAAAAAGTTGAATACCAATTTACACTTATTCCACCATTATTTGATTCTAAATATTCTGAATCAAATATATATGAAGGAATACATGAATTAAATTCAGCTTGGAACAAGCAACAGATCTTGAAAATAAAAAGTATATTGAATTCTTATAATGCATTTATGGAACAAGATTATGGTTTCATTGAGTTTTTATTAGAAACTGAGAGATTTACAAAAGAATTTCAAGATCGAGTAGAGAATTGTAATTACAAAGACTATTATAATTGGATTGACTCTATGATTGCCTTATACAAGAAAAATAGAGAAAGTTTAATTGATATTTGCAAATGCATGTTTAATTCTCTTAATAAAGAAAGTTCTGGTACTAAATTTGATAAGTTTGATAATGAGATTGCTGGATATGAACAAACAATTAAAGAAAAAAATGCATTAATTCAAAAAGGTATTGATGTTTTAAGTAATAAGAGAAGAGTAGAAATCTTAACAAAGAAAATTAATGATCTATTAGAATTGAAAAAGCATTTTGAAAGTAACTCAGGATCAAGAAATGATAAGAATCTAAATACATTTATAAAGCATTGCGAGGAATTGCTAGAAGGAAAACATAAGGTTATTAATGATGATTCAATAGGAAATATAGTGAAACCTAAAGAAGAAACAAAACTAGCAAAGCTTGAAGCATTTGTTGAGAATTATTTATTTTCAATAAAAAAATATGATGATGAATGCTTGGTAACTTTGGATAAACTATCCAAGGAAAGTATACCGGAAGATTATGCTGTATATGATAAAAAAGGACAACGTTACATCATAATTAATAATTTAGATGAATTTGAAAAAACAAAATCTATATGTACTGAATTTAGATTAAAGTGCATTACAAGGAGGTAATTCTATGAGTTGTGAAAGAAGGGTTCATACATTTCAGCAAGTTGAAGAAGTTAGAATTGAATGCTGTGATAAAAAGGAACTTGAAGAGCTAGAAAAAACAATAATTTCTTCTATTGAGCAGAAACTTGAAAAACTTAATATCTTAATTAAAAATTGCAATGTATATTCTGGTAATGGAATGATATTAGTTAATGATAGATATAATATATGTTCGGACTTAGTGACTGTTGCTGAGGCATTTGGACTAAATATTAAGCAAGTTCAATGTTCATTGAAAGGTAAAAACTATATCATTACTGATGAACTATTGACTGTTTTAAAACAACTTGAAAGAGAATTCGACTTCGGAACTAATATTGCAAATCAGGAATTAACAGATGTTATTTGTCAGATCCTTAATGAAAACAGTGTCACTAGAAATATCGATTTAAATGTTCTAGAAATGGTTAGAAATATAAAGAAAAATGGCCAGTATGTGACTACAAGAACAAGAACTATCACAGAAGAAACTGAGGATGGAAGATTAATTGGTCGTTCAGAAGGTCAATGGGTAACTGATGCTAATGAAATTAGAAATAAGCTCATGAAGATTTCTAAAGATGCTCAAACGACAGTTAATAAAACAAATTCACAGTTAAGAGATGGAACAGCTAAATTGATTTATGCTAGAGCTAGACAAATGGGATATGCAGTTCAAGAAGTGAAGAAAGGTACTCAAACTCAATTAGTACTTGTGAGGTGTGAATAATGGCTGATAAAAAAATAGTTATTGATATTGATGATAAAGGTTCAATAAATGCTGAAACATTCGGTATGGAAGGTACAGAATGTTTGGAAGAATTAGACAAACTTCTTAAAGATTTAGCTTTGGAATCAACTACAACTAAAAAAGAAGAATTCTTTAAAGAAGGAACAACTGTAGATAACACAATAAAGGCTAAGAATTCATGATTAGAGTCCACAAGTTAATGATCGTTGAAAATGAGCATTTGTATGGTCCAGGTAAAAGATTATTAATTTACCTTAAAGGTTGTAGTATTCATTGTGAAGGATGTATTAATCAGCACTTATGGCCATTTGAAGGCGGAACAATTATGAACTCCAGTGATATTCTTGAAATCTGCAAAAAAGAAAGCTTAGAAGGAATAACAATACATGGAGGCGAGCCATTAGATCAAGCAAATGGTTTATATGATGTTGTTAAGACAATTAAGAATGAAAAGTATACAGCGATATTATTCACTGGTTATCTAAAAAAGGAACTTAATAACGAACAGTTAAAAGTTTGGAATATTTCTGACATTGTTGTGGCAGGTCGTTTTCAAATCAAGAAAAGAAATGTTAATCTTCAATTTAGAGGTTCAACCAATCAACGAGTATATACTCACAATGGACCATATAAAGGTTATAAAATTCAGGATGGATTTACAACAGCAATATTAACCATTGATGAAGAAGGTAATATGGATGTTAATGGATTTTTAACCGAAGATATAGCTAGATTGGTTGGTGATAAGTAATGGAAAAGAAAAGAATAGAAAGTGAAATGAGAGAATTAGAGATTAAAATTCATTATCATTTCAATGACATATCTTGGCTTGCTAAAGCTATGGGTTCTATAAAAATACCTGTTCCAGGTCAAGGAAAGAACGGCTCTGAATATTCTAATGAAGGCTTGGCGACTGTTGGTGATACTATATTAAAATCAGTTATTGCTGATAAGTTTTATAGAGAAGGAATAAGAACCAAAGGTGAGATCACAATTAAAAAGAACGGTATAGAAGACAATGCAACAATGCATGATGTAATGATTAACGAAGGTTTAATTGATTATTCTTATAACGATTTACATTTCTTCAAAGATCCAAATATTCCTGACCATGAGCAAGTTGTGCATAAGGCACATGATCCATATATTGAAGCTATGGTTGGAGCTGTATATTATGATTCAGGAAATTATGACACAACTAAACGCTGGATTCTAAAGTGGTTATTACCTCTTTTAGAGAAGTATAAATAGCATTAATTCTAATAGTAAATAATGTTAGTTATTTGTATCTCAAAATGACATTTAATTGAAAGTAATGGAAAAGGTATGTTAAAACCTGTCGTTTATGTGTAAATTTTGATTTAATAAATTTAAGGTCAAATAACTGTAGAGTGATTGACACTTAAATAGAAAGGATTATATGGCTATTAAAAGAACAGATGAAGAAATAATAGCTTGTGTTAAATCAATAAGAAAAGATAAAAAATTAACACAGGGTAAAGTCGCAGAACTCATGCATTATAGTAATGCAAGTAGAGTCTCAGAATTTGAAAAAGGAAAAACAAAGAACATCTTGGAATTTGTGGAAAGATTTTGCAAATCATTAGAGATAGATATGTCAACTATTTTGTTTAAAGAAGACTTAGCTGTTCCAACTATAAAAGATACGCATAAAGTTCCTTTTAGATATAAAGTTCCTAATTTTAAATATTCTTTATTTATGGGACTATTAATAATTCCTGTAATTGTTTTACAGATAATATCAACTTTAAATGTTAATAATAACTTAATGATGTGGTCTGTTGGTGTTGTAGCACTTGTATTAGTAGTAGAATTAATCTTCTTTATTATTCAATGGACATCATCAGAAAATTATGTTGATGAAGTTGTTGAAGATAGAAAGAATGTTCAATTTATATGCGAAAAAAAAGAAAAGCATCCTATCGTTAAGTTTATTATGACTCAAGTTATGATTTCTATTGGATTTACTTTTGTTCTTATATTATTCTGCGTAATTAGTGTAGAGGTATCTGTAATCTTAATCTATTTCCTTATGATTTTGTTTGAATTTTTTATTACTATATTTGGTATAAATCTATTTAAAAAAGCAAATAAAACTAGTGGATTTAAAGTATATATTTTTGAATCTATTATATTATTAATAGAGCTTGTTTTTGGTTCATTAATAGCATATGGATTACAAATATCTGATGCTAATGTAATTACATATATTACGCTAGTGTTTAATGAATTAATGCTATTATATGTTACAATACGTATGATTGATTGTAATTTTTATTTAAAAAACAGAAAAATAATTTCCGAAAATCGATAATTTAGGCCTATAATTTCCGACTTGGACTTAGGGGAGTTTCATATATAAAATATGGGTGTATTCTATATCCAAGGAGGTGATGCAAATGGATTTCCTACAAGGATTCTGGGTTTTATTTAAGGCTTTCTTGGAAATTATGTGGGGATTTATTAAGATGTTCTATACTGTTAAATATCTTAATATTCTTACAATTGTTTTTACAGCTTATGTTGTTGTATTCCTAGTAATAAAAATTGTAAAGAAAGTCACAAATTAAGAAGCGGTCAGCAGATCGCTTTTTTTTCTTTTTATAACCTAGTTAGTACGATTATTAGTGCATATAATGATTTTGAAGAAAGAGTAGAATTAGTATCAGATAAGAAACCTAGTATTGAAGTAGTAAGAATGGCAGTTAATTCTAAACTTGGGAAATTTACAAAAAAGTGATATATTAGAACTTGTTCCGTCACTTAGTTCAACAAGTATTGAAAGAAGTTTAAAAGAATTATGTGATTTAGGTGTAATAAGAAAAGAAGGCGTTGGTAAGTCAACATATTATATTAGGTTGAAGTAATATTTACTTGTTTTGTAATAAATTTGTTTTTAAATATTCTTGTTGTATAAAACATGCATATCATACCTAAAAATATAGGTTTAGAGGGTGCACCTTCATCTATAGAGGGTGCATTGTATCATCATTGCTTACCTTACACATAATAGAAGAAATGGTCTTGGTATAGTGTTATCAAGACTTTTTTTATTTTCTAATATCATTTCTTTTGTAATGTTTTCTAATTTCATCATAAAGAATCTTTTCTTACCTATATCATTAAAAGAAGAACTTATTGCATATACTAAATCATTAAAAAAATATGGGTCACAGATTGTGACCTAATTTCTTAAACCAGTTGTCCACAATTTGTGGACAACTGAATATATATGTGCTATAATAATAATATGATAAAACATTCGATTAGATATTTTAATAATAAACCAATTCGTGCTGTTTGGGATAACGAGAACTCTTTATGGTGGTATTCTGCGGTTGATTTTATTTCAATTCTTGTTGAACCTAATTCGCCTAGAAGGTACTGGAATAATGTCAAGATGCGAAACCATGAGTTGTCACCTTTTTGTGGACAACTTAGGTTATATGCTAATGATGGTAAAAAATACCTTTCTGATGTGATCAATGAAGAAGGTGTTAGGTTACTCCTTTCAATTATTCCATCAAAATATAAAAAGGAGATTCAAGGTTGGATAAAAGGATTATTAGATCCAATTGATGAACAGAGCAAGAAAAAAGCTTACGACTTTTATAAGACGGAACTTATTGAAAAAGATGAAATTGGAAAAACTATAGCTTTACAAAAGATTCATGCTTATTTGTTTGAAGGGCTTTATCCATTTGCAGGTAAGATTAGAACTAAAACTATTTCTAAAGGTGGTTTTACTTTTGCTAATGGTGATTTCCTCCCACAAGTACTAACTGATATTGACAATATGCCTGATGATACATTTACTGAGATAGTTGATAAATATATCGAAATGAATATTGCTCATCCATTTATGGAAGGAAATGGAAGGTCAACTAGAATTTGGTTAGATTTGTTATTGAAAGATAGGCTATCTAAGTGCATTGATTGGTCGAAGATTGAAAAGAAGAACTACTTAGAGGCTATGGTGGCTAGTGTAGATGACTCTAAAGCTATCCATAAGCTTCTAAACAATGCTTTAGCTGATAACATCGATGATAGAGAACTATTCCTTAAAGGAATCGATTACTCATATTATTATGAAGAGGAAGATTAATAAGAAAAAGAAGTGAGATTTGATATTCAAATTATTCCCTCCCATTTTAAGAAAACTCCATTGCGTTTTATGCAATGGAGTTTTTATATCTTTAACAAAGCACTTATTCAATTATGTAGAAAAAAGTAATTGCCTAGTTAGGGATTGTTTGATATAATTTTTATATAAAGAGACGAAAATAGATTAATAAAGTGTTATTTTTAATACTTTTTTATAAAAGGAGGAAACTATGATTAGTGCTTTTGGAAAGGTTTTAAAGGATTTGAGAGCTAAGAACAATGATACTCTAAAGACTTTGTCTGAGAAGTTAGAGATATCACTACCTTATTTATCTGCTATGGAGGTTGGTAGGAGAGTGGTGCCAATGGAAGTAGTGGGTAAGATTAAAGAGATTTATAATTTGAGTAGTGAAGATTATAATTTGTTATATTCTAAAGCTATAGAGACTAATCAACATGTTGATTTGGAGCTATCTAAGATGAACGAAGCACAAAAAGAAGTTTCTATGGTATTTGCAAGACGAATTGAGAATGCTGATCCAGTTCTTCTTGAAAAGCTTAAGAAAGTTTTAGAGGAAGAATAATGGGAATAAATATCTTTAATGGAAGTATCTTAGATAGTCCTAATGTTGATGCTATTGTAAATGCAGCAAACCCTTCGCTTCTTGGTGGAGGAGGAGTGGATGGCGCAACACACAATGCAGCGGGACCTGGGTTACTAGAAGAGTGCATTAAATTAAATGGATGTGCTACAGGAGATGCTAAGATTACTAAAGCATATAACATAAAATGTGCTAAATACATTATTCATACAGTTGGTCCTGTTTATTATGTTAGTGATAATCCTAATGAAGAATTAGCATCATGTTATAAAAGATCACTTGATGTATTAAAAGAGAATGGCTTACATTCAATTAGCTTTCCTTGTATAGCTACTGGGGCTTATGCCTTCCCTTTACGCAAGGCAGCTGAAATTGCTCTTAGTACTATTAATAAGTGGATTGAGGATAATAGTGATTATAAGGTAGATATCTATCTTGCTTGTTATAGACAAGTAGAATATGTTACATATTTAGATTTAATAGAGGATAAAAAATGATAAAAACTAGTCCTCTAAGTGTAAAGACTATTGAAAAAATAGCTAAAGAAGTAAGGGAGAGCTTTAACATAAAGTTAGATGAAGCATTTCCCATATTAGATTACCTTAATCACCTTTTTTATAAAGGTGAATTAGGGATACAAATAATTGATGATAATGACCATTATTTAGATAAAAAGACAGTTGCTTTATATAATGCTAGTGATAATTTCATTTATCTAAAGGAAAGTGTTATTGAAGAAGTAGATAATGGAATATATCGATCTAATTTCACACTAGCACATGAATTATTTCATTATATTCAAGCACAAATATTTAAATTTGATTTTTATGAAGTAGAAACTAGAAAAGCATATGAAGACCCAGAGTGGCAAGCAAATGAGTTTGCGGGGGAACTGTTGCTTCCTAAAGCTTTTTTAGTAGATGATGATATAGATTTTTTAGCTAGTCACTTTAAGGTTAGTAAGGAATGTGTACTAACAAGGAAAGTGAAGAAGAAAAGAAGGGAAGAAAAGAATAGTAACAATGATTGAGTCAAGGAAGATTCGAAAAGATTCTAAAAAAACAATATTAATTAGTGCATTTAGTGCTTTTGGAGGCGATGGCATTAATCCTACTGAGTTGATACTTGATAAACTTCCTAAAAGTGTTAATGGAGTTAATATAGAAAAGATATTACTTCCTGTTGAATTTATTAAGGCTCCTTTAGAGTTGATAGATTTATATAATAAAGTTTCTCCTAGTTATGTTATTATGCTAGGGCAAGCTGGTGGGAGAAGTAAAGTAACTATTGAAGAAAAAGCAAAAAATGTGATGAACGCTAGAATTGCTGATAATAGTGGTAATATGCCAGTAGGTGAAGCTATTATTGATGGTGGAGAGAGTTTCTTATATTCTAATTTACCAATTGATGAAATTATTAGTGAAATTAATAACAAAGGACTAGAACTAGAAAAGTCTAGTGATGCTGGAGAATATGTTTGTAATACTGTTCTTTATAGAATGCTTAATGAAGCTAAAGATAAAGCCAAAGTTGGCTTTATCCATGTTCCTTTTATAAAAGAACAAAATCATAATGATAAACCTTTTATGGAACTAGATGATATTTATGATGTCATTTATAATATTATAGAAATAATAACAAAGAAAGAGGAGTAAAACATGAAAAATATCTTAATCCTTTCAACAAGCCTTCGCTCAAATTCTAACTCAGAAGCTTTAGCAAAATCTTTTATGGAAGGTGCTAAAATTAATAATAATGTTGAATTTGTGTCTTTAAAGGATAAACATATCGCTTTTTGTAAAGGCTGCATGGCTTGTCAAAAAATAGGTAAGTGTGTAATAAAAGATGATGCAATTGAAATAGCTGATAAAATGTGTGCTTCTGACATCATCGTTTGGGCAACACCAATCTATTATTATGAGATGAGCGGTCAAATGAAAACAATGATTGATAGAGCTAATTCTTTGTATTCTAGAGATTATAAATTTAGAGAAACTTACCTTTTAGC
>CAKJYW010000001.1 GCA_918272565.1 Bacilli bacterium | reverse complement strand
CTCAACAATGGTGCGAAAATGCATGTTGGGATAGAGATCCATATCCTTGGACACTTTTAAGAGGATCAATTTCATATTATTGGTTTGAAGATTATGTTGTTGTGACATCAACTGCATATGATGCAAGCCCTGGTGAATATTCATACGATAAGAGAGCTAACACTTGGTATATCACAGTTCATGATGCTGGTGGTGTTTCAACTGGTCAATCATTAGCTAACTATGCTAAAGGTAGTGCAAGAAATGAATCAAAGAGCTGGCATTACAGTGTTGGTAGCGACGGAATCTTCAAAGGATTAGATGAAGATTATGGTGGCTGGCATGCAGGTGATGGTAATAGACCTGTAGAATGGACTGATACTAAAGTTGAAGCTAATCCATTTGAACAACATGCTGATGTTAAAATTAGTTCAGATCAATTCTGGATTGTAAATGGTGTTAAGACTACTATTAAAGTACGTCCTACTAACGCTGGTGGAAGCGGTGTTCCTACGCGTTTTAGTGATAGTGACTTACCTATGACTGGTATTAACACAAGAATCGGTTCTAATGGAACATATTTAATTAGTAATGTTTGGTGGAGCTCATCATATAGAACTCTATCTAACTGTGGTGGTAACATGAACTCAATCGGTATGGAATCAGAAGTTGGTGACAATGCTGAACTAGAAGTTACATGGCATCATATTGCTCAACTATGTGCTGATATTATTGTTAGACGTAATTTAGCATTAGGATTAGATGCAATTTGTCAGCATAATACATTCAGTGGAAAGAACTGTCCACAAACTATGCGTGAAGCTGGTCGTTGGGGCTACTTCAAGAAGATGGCAGAAGCTGAATATTATGCAAGAAAATACTTACAAGACTTCAAGTTTGAATTGATTTGTTCATCTCCATTAATTGATTCAAGAGGTCAAGTAATTAGCTTCCCAGCTGAAGCAACTGAAATTACTTACCAAGTAAGAGTAACTTCAACTGCTTATAACTATGATAAGACAACTGATCCTATCAAAGTAGTTATCCCAGCTGCTATCCCAAAGACTAAATAATTAAACAAATCAAGGCTGTATTTATGATACAGCCTTTTTGTTTTCTATTTATTTTTTATGATATTTATTGTAAAATAAGGGTAGAAAAAAGGAGTTAGTAAAATGATTCGTAAATTAATGTTAATATTATTTATTGCTTTTGCCTCTTTACTATTTGTGGGGTGCGGTGGCGATGAACCAAAACCAGATGATCCGCCTGTTGACCCACCAGTAGTAGAAGATGTTAAAGTTAATAAAATTGAAGTAGATGGACTTCCTAGATCATTAAAAGTCGGTGAAGAATTTGATCTTAAGAACGCTACAGTTACAGTTACTCCAGCTAACGCTACTAATAAAGAGGTAGAATGGAGTTCATATGATTCTAGTATTATTAAAGTTGAAAATGGTAAACTAATCGCTTTAAAAGAAGGAATCGTAATGATTGAAGCAGCCGCTAAAGATGGAAGTTTAATTTCAACAAGCGTAACAATTAGAGTTGAAGCAAACTTAGTTCCGGAACTAATTGCACCAGAACAAGTTGTTTTAAGAGTTGGCATGACTGGTGAAATTGAAGCATCAACTAATACTGGTAATCCAATTACATTTACAATCGATAATAAAGATGTTGCAACACTAAATGGTAATGTTATTACAGGTTTAAAAGAAGGTAGTGCAACTGTTACTGCTAAGTGCGGTGATTTACAAAAGATTATTAAAGTAACTGTTTTAGCTAATACTTTTCAAATAAGTGGAGCAAGTAGTATTGTTGCGGGTAACACATTACAACTTAAAGCTTTGTTAAATGATGAAGAAACTACTGCTACATGGCAAAGCAATGAACCAAATATTGCTACAATCGATGCCAATGGTTTAGTTACTGCTATCGCTGAAGGTAGTGTAATAATTAAAGCTAAGTCACCATTTGGTGAAGAAGCCCAAGTTACTATAACAATTGAAGCTAATACTGTTAAACCCACTTCAATTACCCTAACAAGTAATGCTCCTGAAGTGATTTATGTAGACACTGAAATTAAACTTGACTATGATGTTGCACCAAGCGGTGCTAGTCGTGATGTTATTTGGACTACAAGTGATGATAGAACTGCCAAAGTTGATAAAAATGGTAATGTACGTTTTTATAAAGGTGGAAGTGTTGTAATTACATGTACAAGTAAACTTCGTAAAGGTACAACAACTTCAATTACTCTAACTTCACTTGATTATGTTGATCCAATGGCATTCTTTGTTAAGTATAACGTTGGTGAAGTTGCTAATGAGTGGGTTCAAAATGCTTCCTGGAATATAGATCCATGGCCATGGACACTTTTAAGAGGTTCTATTTCATATTATTGGTTTGAAGAATATAAAGTTATCACATCTAAAGCTTACGATGGTGTATACGGCCAAGCAAGTGGCAATTATTGTTATGGTCCAAGAGTTAATACATGGTATATAACAGTTCATGACTCTGGTGGAAATTCATCAGGATTATCGCTTGCTAATTATGCAGCTGGTAGTGCTAAAAGTGAGCAAAAGAGCTGGCATTATAGTGTCGGAAGTGATGGAATCTATAAAGGATTAGATGAAGACATGGCTGGTTGGCATGCGGGGGACGGAAACCGTCCAGTAGAATGGACAGACACTGGGGTTGAAGCTGATCCATTCAGACAACATGCTGAAGTTACAATAAGCTCTGACCAATATTGGGTTGTTAATGGTGTTAAAACTGACTTACTAGTACGTCCTACTAACTATGGAGCAAGTAACGTTCCAACAAGATTTTCTACAAGTGACCTACCAATGACAGGAATTAATACTCGAATTGGATCAAATGGAACATATTTAATTGGTAGTACTTGGTGGAGTAATTCTTATAAGACTTTATCTAACTGTGGTGGAAATGCTAACTCAATTGGAATGGAATCAGAAGTTGGTGAAGAAGCAGAACTAGAAGTAACATGGCATCATATCGCACAACTTTGTGCTGATATAATTGTTAGACGTAACTTAGCTTTAGGCTTAGATGCTATTTTACAACATAACACATTTAGTGGAAAGAACTGCCCTCAAACTATGCGTGAAGCTGGTCGTTGGCCATATTTTAAAAAGATGTGTGAAGCAGAATATTATGCAAAGAAGTATTTGTATGAATTCAAATTCGAATTAATTTGCTCATCACCTTTAATTGATTCTAATGGCCAAGTAATAAAGTTCCCAGATGAAGCAACGGAAATTACATATCAAGTAAGAGTTACATCAACTGTTTATAACTATGATAAGACAACTGATCCTATCAAAGTTGTAATCCCAGCTGCTATAGCAAAGACTCACTAATTAGAAAGGAATTATAAAAAATGAGTGAAAGAGATTGTACTCCTTTATCACCTTGGGCTTATTTTGGATTAAATATTTTATATTCTATTCCAATTGTTGGTTTAGTTTTCTTATTTATCCATGCAATAGGCGCTAGTAATATCAATAAACGCAACTATGCTAGATCATTTTTCTGTGTTTTAATCATTGCGGGTATTATATTACTAATAATGGCTATTTCTGGTACACTAAGTGCATTTTTAGAATTTTTGAAAAATAGATAAGATTAAATTTAAGGAATTACGTTTTTTCGTGATTCCTTATTTTATTTTTTGTTTATTTATTGTAAAATAATAGTGTAAAAGATTAACTAGAAAGTGAGGAATATCAATGCGTAAAATACTTTTTTCTTTACTTATTTTTCTAATGACATTAGTTTTAATGTCATGTGGAGAAAAAGCTACTGAACCTGTAGATGATCCTGATCCAAAGACTCAAGAACCTGCTGAAAACGAAAAAGAACCAGAAGGAGAAAAGCCTGTGGAAGAAGATCCAAATCAAGGAGAAAAAGAGGGCGAAAATCCTAATGAAGGAGAAGACCCTAACCAAGGCGAACAAGAACCTGAAGTTGCTCCTTCAATCACCCTGACTATTGAAAAGAACGAAATGTGTGTAGGAGAAGTAATTAATATCGAAGTAAAAATCGAACCTAATAACTCTACTTATTCTTTCAAATTAACTAGTAGCAATGAATCAGTAGTAAGTATCACTTATGAAGTTGATAACGCAAGCGAATGGTTTCCTTTAACTGCGATTAAATCTATTAAAGTTAATGCCTTAGCTGAAGGCGAAGCTAAGATTAAATGTGAGATTAAAGATAGAGCAGAAACAGCTGAAGTGAGCGTTAAAGTTATTAAAGATAAAGTTGCTCCTGAGTTTATTTGGGAGGAAGGCTTTAGCCAAGATATGACTATTAGTTATAATGAGCACTTTGATGCTATGGAAGGTTTTAAGATTATCGATAATGTTGATGGTGATATTACTGATAAAGTTGAAATCGAAGGTGTAGTTGATAATAGAAAGCTAGGTACTAAGACTTTGAAATACACAATTAGAGATAATAGTCGAAATAGAACTATAATTGAAAGAAAGATTAATGTCGTTTGGGATTATACAGTTAAATTCATCGGTCATGCTGGATGCTACAGTGGACTTATGAATAGTGCTGAAGCCTTTAGAAACGCTTATTTAGTTCATCATTATCAAGCAATCGAATGCGATGTTAAACAGACAAAAGATGGTGTCTTTGTAACTAGTCACGATGACACATTTAATGGTAAATCAATTGCTTCATATACTTGGGATGAACTTAAGAATGAAGTTTATACTGCAACTCGTGGTGGTATTTCTTATTCAACAACCCTTTGTACATTTGAAGAATATCTAAATATTTGTAAAGCAGGTAAAGTAAAAGCTGTTGTTGAACTAAAGAGTTCATCTGGTATTACTAATAATGACCAATCTAGAATGGCAGCTTTAATGGAAGTAATTAAGAGTTGTAACATGCTTAAAGATGTTATTTTCTTAGGCTCTCAATATAACTGTCTAATTTGGACAAGACAGAATGGTTATGATTATATCCCTTGTCAATATTTAGTTAATTCATGTGAAAGTGAAACAGCTTTACAACGTTGTATTGATTATAAGTTAGATATTAGTTTCAATATTGAGTATTCTAATAGTCAAGAATGGATTGATAGATATCATGAAGCAGGATGCTTAGTGTCTTGTTGGACATTTAGTCAATACACTAATGCCGCTCAACTTCAATCTTGGATTGATAAAGGTGTAGATTTTGTTACAGTTGATGTAACTAAACCATATGAAGTTAATTTGCCAAAAGCAGAAAGTGATGATCTACCAACTTACAAAGTAATGTTTAAAGATTACGATGGTAAAGTTATCAAGAAAGTAAATGTTAAAGAAGGAAAGAACGCTGTTAGCCCTCTTGATCCTGTTAGACCTGGTTATAAATTTATTGGTTGGGATAAAGAATATACTAATGTTCATTCTAATCTTGAAGTAAATGCTTTATATGAACTTGAAACATATAATATCACTTATGTAGCTAATACTTATAAAGTTACTGAATCATCTTGGGCAACAAAAGAAGATTTTGTTAATGATTTCTATAATGATTTATTTGATTGGATTAGCAAGAATGTTGATAAGATGGCTAAAGTTTCATTTGATGGAACAACTTACTCTACAAAGAGTGGAGCAAGCCAAGGAGATGCCACATTTACTAACGCTAGTGAAATCAAGGCAATGAATGTTTACATTTTTGAAGCTGCAATCTCATCTTCACTATATAAACCAATTAATGGCAGTAATTATGAAACATATATCCCATTAGAAGATAATAATTATTTCTTAAATACTGAACCTTATAGAACAAAATATCAAGGAATGAATGCTTATTTAATTAACTGTATAGATAAAGCATATTCAGGCTATAGCAGAACATTCAATCAAGCATCAAATAACCGTGTTCAAATCTTCTTTAGATTCCATCAATGGTGTAATGGAACTAAGATTGAAGCATTTGATGTTTATCCAGCAAAATATATTACTGAAGAAAGAAACATTACAGTTACAATGCCATCTGAACCTCTTACTTATACATTTTTAGATGAAGTTATTCTACCTACAATTGAAGCAACAGGTGCTAAATTTAAAGGCTGGTACTTGGAACCTAGCTGTGTAACTAAGATTTCTAAAATTGATGTTGGTTCATCAGGCGATGTTGTTGTATACGCTGGATGGGAATAAGATATTAACTGCAGGTGAAACTTTTCAGTTTCATTTGCAGTTTTTTGATTGTTCATTTAACTAAGGTTTTGAAAAATAAACTTGATTTTACAATCTAATTAGTGTATAATATGTAAGTAAAATATTTAGGAGGAATTGTTATGCGTCAAACATTCTTAATGAAATGTACTGTTTGTGGAGCAGAAAACTATTTAACTGAAAAAGAAAAGAAGAACACTCCAGATAGATTAGAACTTATGAAGTTCTGTCCTAAATGTAGAAAACAAACTTTACACAAAGAGAAGACTAAGAAGTAATAAAAAAAGCATCGTAAGATGCCTTTTTTATTTTTCTTTAGCTTTTTCTATTGCTTCATATCTTTCTTTTAGAGCTTCTTCATATTTTGAAGAATTTTTAGGTTTATAATATTTCCTATCCTTTATAGCATCAGGTAGGTATTGTTGCTTAACCCATGCTCCTGGATAGTTGTGTGGGTATTTATATCCATCTTTGTTTCCATCAAAAGAATAAACATTCTTTAGATGAGGTGGAAGGTTACCGCTTCTACCTTCTTCTATGTCTTTTAAAGCTTCATCGATTGCTAGAAGTGTTGAATTAGATTTAGGTGATAATGCCATCTCGACAACAATCGAAGCAAGTGGAAGTCTAGCTTCAGGCATTCCAAGTTCTAATGCTGCTTCACATGCAGCTCTAACCTTTGGCCCCATTGATGGGTTAGCTAAGCTGATATCTTCATAGCAAATGCAATAAAGTCTTCTAACAAGTGGAATAAAGTCTTCAGCTGCTAGTAGTTTAGCTAGATAATGAAGGCTTGCATCAACGTCGCTTCCTCTAATTGATTTATGAAGTCCACTTAGTGTTTCGTAATAACTATCTTCATTTTTATCAATTTGAATAGAAGGTTTTAAAATGATATCTTTAGCATCATCTATAGAGATTTCTTCTTTATCGATTGATGCTAAGCTTACTCCTTCAATCATATTGATTAGAGTTCTTACTTCACCATTTGCCATTGTTATAATATAGTCTTTAGCATCATCGCTAAAGGCTATTTTTTTATCTAGGCTACTAACTGCTCTATCAAAGATTTTACTTAAATCATCGTGATTAAAGTCTTTTAATTTATAAACTAAGCAACGAGAACGGATTGCTGGAGAAACTGAGTGGTATGGATTAACGGTTGTTATTCCAATGATTGTTACAACTCCTTTTTCAACAAATGGTAAAAGATAATCTTGAGTATCTTTTTTCATTCTATGAATCTCATCAACAATCAATATTGTGTAATTAGTTTTTTCCGCGTTATCGATGATTTCTTTTAATTTTGCTTTGTTATCACTACTAGCATTAAATGTATCATAGTTAACTTTTAACATATTACAAATAGCTAGGGCGATAGTAGTTTTACCAATTCCTGGAGTTCCATAAAGAATGATAGATGGGACATAGCCTTTTTCAACCATTTTTCTAATAACTCCATTTTTACCAACTAAATGATCTTGTCCAAAAATACAATCAAATGTTAAAGGTCTTAGGCGATATGCAAGAGGTTCCATAATGAAAACTCCTTTCTTTCTTTTTGCTTCTTATTAATTTTATCATAATTTAATCTTTAAATAAATAAAAAAATGAAGCCATTAGTTCAATTTTGTGATATAATAACTACGTTATGTTTATTTAAGGAGGAAAATTATGGATTACAAGAAGTACATTGCAGAAATAAAGGACTTTCCTGTTGAGGGAATTTTATTTAGAGATATTACTCCTTTAATTGGTGATGGTGAAGCATTTTTATCTGCTATCGAAGAATTAGCAGATTTTTGTAAGAAGTTAGGTGCTGAAGTTATCGTTGGGCCTGAAAGCCGTGGATTTGTATTTGGCTGTCCTGTAGCTACAACTTTAAAAGTAGGATTTGTTCCTATTAGAAAACCAGGTAAACTTCCTAGAGAATTTGTTTCATCAAGCTATACATTAGAATATGGAACTAACACTTTATGCATGCACAAAGATGCAATAAAGAAAGGACAAAAAGTAGTTGTTGTGGATGACTTACTAGCAACTGGTGGCACAATTCATGCCGCAATCGACCTAGTTAATCAACTCGGTGGAGAAGTTGTTGGTGTTGCATTCTTAATCGAACTTACAGCTTTACATGGAAGAGACTCTATCCCATGTGAAGTTAAATCTTTAATTCAATACTAGTAATTTATTATTTAATAGATATTTATTATATACGAAAGGAGGAAGAATTATGGATCAAGTAAAACATACGATAGATGATTTAATAAATCAAGCGAGTTCATATTTACATAAAAAATCTAATATCGATGTTATTATCAAGGCATACGAAGTAGCTAAGAAACAACATGAAGGACAGTTCCGTAAGTCTAATGATCCTTACATTCAACATCCTCTAGAAGTTGCTTATATGCTTTCTGAATATCATGCAGGACCTAATACGATTGCAGCGGGATTATTACATGATGTTTTAGAAGATACAGAAATAACATATGATAAAATGGTTGAACTTTTTGGTGAAGACATCACTAGCATTGTTGATGGCGTAACTAAGATTAGTAAATTAAAATATATGACACAAGAAAAAGTCCTAGCAAAAACCCATCAAAAGATTTTGATTGCCATGGCTAAGGATATTCGTGTTATCTTAGTAAAACTAGTTGATAGAGTTCACAATATGAGAACTCTAGAGTTCCAACCAGTAGAAAAACAAAAGAAGATTGCGCGAGAAACTATCGATTTATATGCTCCCCTTGCTCATAGACTAGGTATGTATCGTATTAAAGCTGAGCTTGAGGACTTGTCTTTAAGATATTTAGATCCTGAACTTTACAATCATATTAAAGAATTAATCACTATTCAACGTGAAGCTCGTGGTGAAGATATCAATAATATGACTGAAAAACTTAATACCCTTTTATCAACAACTGATATTAAGGATTTTAAGATTAAAGGTCGTATTAAAAACATCTATTCTGTTTGTGATAAGATGCAGCGTAAGAACCTTCAATTTGATGAAATATACGATTTGATGGCTCTTAGAATCATTGTTCCAACAGTTGAAGACTGTTATCATGTCTTAGGTATTATTCATGGTGAGTGGAAGCCAATTCCTGGTCGTTTTAAAGACTATATTTCTACTCCTAAACCTAACCTTTACCAAAGCTTGCACACAACAATCGTTGGTCCTAATGGTAAGATTTATGAAATCCAAATTAGAACTTATGAGATGGATAGTGTAGCTGAATTTGGTGTTGCTGCTCACTGGAGTTATAAAGAAGAAAATAAGAACTACACTCCACAAAAAGAACAAGAAGAGATTTCAACAAAAATGCGTTGGTATCGTGATTTACTTAACTATACTGAGGTTGATGATGATAACGATGACCCAATGTATAAAGTTAAAGAGGATATCTTTAGTGCAAGTGTTTATGTATTTACACCTCGTGGTGATGTTCTAGACTTCCCAGTTGGTTCAACTCCACTTGACTTTGCCTACCGTGTTCATACCGAGATTGGTAATAGGACAGTTGGAGCGATAATCAATGGCAGAATTGTTCCACTAACTTATAAACTAAAAACTGGTGATGTTGTTGAAATAAAGACATCTCCTAACTTCAACGGACCTGTTGAATCATGGCTTAAGATTGTTAAGACATCTCATGCTAAGCATAAAATCATTTCTATCTTAAATAAGCGTCAACGTGAAATGCTTATTACTGAAGGTAAAGCAGATTTTGAAAGAACATGCAAAGCAGAAGGTGCTTCATCAATCAAACTTGATGATAAATTAATTGCTAAAAACTTTGGTAAAGTTAACATTGTTAATGTAGATGATTTCTATTATGAAATAGGAAAGAAATCTTTATCAAGTAAAGCTGCAATTAATCGTATCTTAGGTAGAGGCGAAGAAAAACTTGACGATGAAGCTTTAATAAAACATTACCAACAACTCGAATCAAAAGCCAAAAGAAGTACTAACGAATTTGGTGTTATCGTTGATGGCTTAGAAAAAGCTCAAATCAAGATTGCTAGCTGTTGCCATCCTGTTTATGGTGATGATATTGTTGGATTTGTTTCTAAAGGACAAGGAATCGTCGTTCATAGAAGCGAATGTCACAATAACTTTAGTAACAATCAAGAGCGAATGATTAATGTTTATTGGGACTCATCAACTGATAATAGACGCTATGAATCTCAATTATTAATTATCTCATTTGATAGAAGAAATATCATTGCTGATATTGTTACTTTACTTACTGGAGTTAACAATTTAACCATTGCATCAATTTCATCAAACAAAAACAAACAAAACAATCTTCAAACTAAATTGAAATTAACAGTTGATAATGTTAATACACTTGATGCGGCAATCAAAAAGATTCAAATGATTGAAGATGTTTACTCAATTGAAAGGGTAATTAAATAATGAAAGTTGTATTACAAAGAGTTAAATATGCTAAATGCGTTGTTGAGGGGAAACTAACTGGAAGTTGTAATGACGGCTATATGCTACTAGTTGGTTTTACTCATAGTGATACCATTGATCAAGTAAAAAAGATGGCTAAAAAGATTGCCAATTTAAGAATTTTTGAAGACGAGAATGGTAAAATGAATCTAAACATCTTCCAAGTTGGAGGATCTGTTCTATCAATTAGCCAGTTTACCCTTTATGCTAATACTAGCGAAGGCAATCGCCCTGCATTTGTTGATGCTATGAAGCCAGATGAAGCAAACAAACTTTATCACAACTTCAATGATGAATTAAGAACTTATGGCTTAAAAGTAGAAGAAGGAATCTTTGGAGCTCATATGGAGATTAGTCTACTTAACAATGGGCCAGTAACTATAATTTTAGAGTTTTAATGATGAATAGACACTTAATGTGTCTATTCTTTATTTTTTACTATAAAAATAAGGCCCTTCGTGGTATAATACATTAGGGGAAAAAAAGATGGATGCACGTAATACTTATTATTCATTACTTAATAGAAATCTAGGATTAGATGGAATTAATGAAGTAATTGAATTTAAAAATAACTGCAAATTAGATAATAATAATGAATATTTCTATCTAGCTAATATTCTTATTATGGACATCTATATCAATGAAAAGCTTTATAGTGATGCTTTAAATGTAGCTAAGAGAAATTTCAATGATTTAGATAAAGTCCTATATAAGAATATTTATTATTCATTATTAGAAAGATACATTTATATCTTTATCAATAAGAAGAACTTTCTTACAGCTTACAAATATGCTCAAGAAAAGAAGGAATTTATCGATATTAATGATAAAGATAGTGTCAATAGATGGTATCTAGAGATGGCTTACATTCAAGATAGTATGAATGATAAGAGTAAAGCTCTAGCTAGTTTAATGTCAATCATCGAAAATGATCCTCAACCCGAGATTAAAGGTATTGTATTAAATAACTTAACTAAATTATTTATTGATAATAAAGATACAGAGCATGCTAAAGAATATTTAGATAAATCTATTGCTTATTCTTATGAGATTAAGGACGATGAAGCTCGAATCTATTGTGCCTACCTTTCAGCAAAACTCTATCAATTAGAAGGTAAGAATCGTTATGCTCTTAAGCTTTATAGCGACATCTTTAGAGGCAAAGAAGAATTAAGCGATGAATATATCGGTTATTTAAATGAATATTTGTTATTGCTTAATTCTATTAACGAATTTAAGGAAGCTAAAAGACTAGGAGACGCTTTCCTTAAGTCAATAGAAAAGAGTAGAGATTTGTTTTTAAAACGTGATTTCTATTCATGCTACTTGAAAGCTTGTATCAACTTAAGTAAAGATTTTGGTATTGAATTTAAGAGACTTTATTCTTATTTAGAAAAGATTAACTTAGAATTAAAGAAGAATGAAGAAGAAACACAAAGAGAAATTAATAACGATGAATTAGAAAAAGAATTAAGTCAAGAATTAAATAACATCGTTAATAAATTAGAACGTATTATTAATATCATCAATTATTCTATAATTAGTGCAACTGAACGTGATTGCTTATTTGAATACGCTAAGAAGTTAGAAAAAGAAGTAGCTTTTGATGAAGCAATATTTGTTATCTTTAACCGTTCTACATTTGATGCTTATCCTAAGTTCTTAAGTTCATTTAACACAGTTTCTTCGTTCCAATACAAGAAACAAAGGATGTATGAAAGAGAATTAGAATATAATGACTTAAATAATACTTTGATTGAAAAACTAATCAAAGGAAATAACGATTTGATGATTGATTTTACCGATACTAAAATCGATATTATCGATCCAATCACTAAGCGCAGTTACTTAGATCTAAAAGTCAAATATCTTTATGCTACTCCTTTAGTATATGAAAATAATCTCTACGCTACAATTATCTATTTATCTCACAATGTTGATTTACTTGATAGTAGTAACTTAATCTCTTTGAAGATTGCATCTCGTATGCTAGAAAGTAAGCTTGTAAATCTATTCTATCAAGAATCTCTAAGAACAAAGACTAATATTATGCAAGTAGCTATCGATGGTCTTCAAGAAGGTATTTATTATTATGACCCTAAAAAGAAGAACATCTACTTAAGCAATCAACTTGCTCAATTACTTAACAATAATCGTCATTTCATTAAAGAAGATGATTACATCGAATTAATTGATAAAAGCTTTAGAAAAGAATTTGTCTCTCGACTTAAATCAATTGAAGAAGGTAAGAAATATTCATGTAGCTATAAACTAAATATTGGTAGTAATTTAGTTGATATTACAGAAAACGGTTCTCCGTTCTTTGATAAGGAAAACAATATCTTGTTTTATATTGTAACTATCAATAAAGAGATGCCAGTTGAAGCGATGATTCATCTAGATCGTAAATCTCATTTGACACTTTTAGATAAAGCGTCTTTAGAAAAAGATTTAGCTAAAAAACAAAATGAAGAATATTGTTTTGTTGGAATAAAGGTAGATAAAAAGAATAGTGGAATTATTAATAATCTCTATAATGAATTAATTGATTACACTTATGACTTTTATTTAGATAATGGCGTCTTATATACCATTATCTATAATACTGATATTAAGACAATTAAACACTTGCTTAAAAAGATAAGAAAAGAACAAGAAGTGAATGTTGCATTAATTAATTATCCTTCTGATTATTCTAATTCTAGTGATTTAATTTATATTATTAATGAGTTACTAAAAAAAGAGAACTCTGATATAAGCTTATTAGATAACGAAACATTAAAAATAGTCAATAAGAAAAATAACATTAATGATTGCATCAAAGATGCCTTAAATAATGATGATTTTGAAGTATTATACTCAAAATTATATAATGACAATGATTATTTTGGAAAATTTATTAAAATAAACGTAAAAGGCATTGAAAACTTCGATAATGTTCTTCCTCTAATTGATAAAGAGCAACTAATAAAGCTAGAATTTAGTGCTTTAAAGAGAATTGATAAAGATGGATTAATCGTTTATCCAGTGTCTATCTTTTTAATTGATTATCTAATTAAAGAAGATTTATTAGATAAATTAAAATTAAATAAGGATTTCTATTTCTTAATTAATTTAACAAGTGAAGATAGCGAATCATTAAAACATTTAAAAGAAAAGAACATTAATTATTTAATTGATTATTCAATAATTGATAAAGTTAAATATGTTGACTTAGTGGCATCTTGTGGCATCTCTTTATTAAATGGTGAAGTAGACAATACTCTAACATCATTTATTAATGATAATAAGAAGATGATCATTAGTGATGATTATGTCGATAATTGCGACTATATTTATTATGAAGGAATATTGAATAAATTAAATGATTAGTTTTATGGTGATAATATGGCTGTATTAAACTTTTTAAAATCATTAGTGATACCTTCTAAAATGGCTAAGTACCGTTTTATGAGTATCCTAATATCTATTTGTATCTTTATTTTATCTAGTTATTTATTAACTATTCCGGTTAAGCCTTATTTAAATAGAACATTAGATAAGATGGTTACAGAAAACAATTATCTATATTTACAAGGAATTAACGATATTGTAGTTAATGAAGAAACATCAAATGTTTTTAAAGAACTAGAAAGCAAAGAATGCTTTGCGAATGATGACCATATGCTTGAATGTAGCAACATGGATGAATCATTATATGAAATAGATCTAAATTATGTTAACGAAGATAATAAGAAAGTAAACATCAAATTTGTTATTGACTTATTTGATGAAGAAGGAAAAGCTCAATATTATCCTGAAAGAAAGTTCACTTATTCAGATGAGGCTTATCCTAATATTGATGATGAAGATTATTATCTAATTATCTTTAGAAAAGAAAGAATCTATTATCAAGCATATCCAACAGGAATTGATAGCGCTAATGTTGAAAGAAGCGGAAGTAAGCTAAAGAGTCTTTATCTATCAGCTTATTATGATACTATTAAAGACTTTAAATTTAGCGAATTTCAAAGTGATGCTTTGTTTGGTAAGACATATTTACTTTCAATGCTGTTAAAAGGTCACACCCCAACATTAGTTACTGAATATTCAATGACAACATTTTTCTTCTCTGTTGTCTTTACTTTGATAATTTCCTTTATGTTCTTTTTATTCTTTAGGAAGAATGGAAGACTTAAGAAATTCAAAGAATACTATAATATTGCCGCAATCGCCTCTATTATCCCAACATTAATCCTATTTGGAATAATGTGGATTAATATCACTTTTGTTGGATATTACATCTTTGGATTTGCGGTGTACTATTTGTTTGTCTTATATCGTATTAATAATGCCAGAGAAATTGCGTAGGTGGTAAAATGAAACGAACAATTTCAAGAATAAAAGCGATGATTGTTTTATATCATGATGATCTCATGAAAAACGATTATTCGAAAGAAGAAAGCGACTACATCGGTAGCTTAATTGATAGTGAAAACGAATATGACGAAGAATTCTTTAATGAATTAGTTAATGGAGTAAAAGAACATCTTGATGTAATTGATAGATATATTGCGATATCTCTAACTAATTACACTATCGATAGATTAAGTTATGTTGATAGAGCATTAATTAGAATTGGTGTTTATGAGCTTAAATACACTGATACTCCAAAGAATATTGTAATTAATGAGATTGTCAATTTGAGCCATGAGTATTCTAAAGTAGATGATTTTAATTCTGCTAAATTTAATAATGCTCTACTAGATAAAATAGCTAAAAGGATAGAAGATGGAAAATAGAAGATACCTTACGGTTACGGCGATTAATAGATACTTAGCTGCTAAAATTGATTCAGACATCAATCTAAAGAACATGCCAATTCAAGGAGAAATCTCTAA
The DNA here is from genome assembly GCA_918272565.1 of Bacilli bacterium. Taxonomy (GTDB): domain Bacteria; phylum Bacillota_I; class Bacilli_A; order ML615J-28; family CAG-698; genus Tener-01. Next base: position 65,106 of record CAKJYW010000001.1, on the reverse strand, counting down.
TGCGAGAATCTCTAAAGGTCACTTATATTTCGTTTTAAAAGATGAAAATAGCGAAATAAGTGCCATCATGTTTCAAAACAATGTGGCTAGTCTTAACTTTAAAGTTAGTGATGGAGTTAAAGTAATCGTTAAAGCCACATTGCAACTATATGAGAAAAGAGGAACATATTCTTTAATCGTTACTAGTATGCAAGAATATGGGCTAGGACTTTTATATCAAGAATTTCTTAAATTAAAAGAAAAGTTAGCCAAAGAAGGTCTATTTGATGAGGCTCATAAGAAGCCAATCCCAGAATATCCAATGAATATTGGAGTAATTACATCTGAGACTGCTGATGCTTTACACGATATTGCTTCAACAATCTCTAAACGTTTTCCCCTAGCATCACTTACATTATATCCTGCCTTAGTTCAAGGAACTGATGCACCAGCTTCTTTAATTAGTGCTATAAAGAGAATGGATAAAGACAATTTAGATGTTTGTATTATTGCTCGTGGTGGTGGAAGTTTTGAAGATTTATCATGCTTTAACGATGAAGAGCTTGCAAGAACTATCTATAATGCTAATACTCCGATTGTTAGTGGGGTAGGCCACGAAGCAGATTACACTATTTGTGATTTTGTTAGTGACTTTAGAGCCCCTACTCCAACAGGAGCAGCTGTTAGAGTAACTCATGACAAAGAATTATTATTAAAAGATTTATATAATTTAAAAGTAAAATTAACTAATTCTATTAATAATATAATTGATGGTAAAATTATAAGATTAGAAAAAGCAACTGAAAAACACTATTTCAAGAACTTTAATGAATATTTAGAAAAGCTTGAATTTAATCTCGCATCAACAATAGACCGTCTTAATCTAAATAGCCCAATTAATAAAATAGACAGGTTTAGTGATAATTTGCTTCATTTAGAAAAGCGACTTAAGGCAATTAACATTTTAAAAAGAATTGATGATGTTAAAGCTTATCTAGAAGAAGATAAGAAGAAACTAAATGTAAATTTTAGTAATTTCATTAATGATAAAGAAATTTATTTAGAAAACAATATCAATAAGATGGTTATTCTAAATCCTTTAAATTTAATGAAAAAAGGATATTCATTGGTTTATAAAGATGATAAATTAATTACTTCAGTTGATTTAGTAGAAATTGATGATGATGTATCAATTAGATTATCTGATGGAAGCTTAAATGCTAAAGTAAAAGAAAAAAGGAAATAAAAATGGAAAAATTTGAAGAATTATTAAAGGAATTAGAAGACATCGTTTCTGAACTTGAAAAAGGTGAATTGACACTTGATGAAGCCATCAAGAAATATGAGCGAGGGATGGAACTAGCTAAAGACTGTACTAAGAAGTTAGAAGAAGCAAAAGAAGTTGTATTAAAAAAAGCAAACGAATAAATATACGGTGGTGAGTCACTATGGAAGATAGGATATTAGGCCTAGAAGAAATAAAAAAACTTAATACTAAAGAACTTCAAAATCAAGCTGACTTGATTAGAAAATTCATAATTGATGAAGTTAGTAAAACAGGTGGCCACCTATCTAGTAATTTAGGGGTAGTTGAGCTCTCACTAGCCCTTCATTATGTTTTTGATTCACCTTTTGATAAACTAATCTTTGATGTAGGTCATCAAGATTATACTCACAAGATTATTACAGGTAGAATCGATAAATTTTCTACTTTAAGACAAAAGGATGGTTTGAGTGGATTCCCAAGTTACGCTGAGAGTGAGCACGATGTTTGGGAAAGTGGCCACTCTTCAACTTCGATTGGTGCTGCAATTGGCTTTTTAGAAGCTAAGAAGATTAATCCAAGCGAGATCGGTGAAATAGTTTCTATAATTGGAGACGGATCATTTGCTAATGGACTAGCTCTATCAAGTCTTAATTATTTAGCAGAAAATAAAAAGAACAAAGTCATCATCATTATGAACGATAATGAAATGTCAATTAGTAAAAACGTTGGGGGAATAGCTAAGAAATTTAGTGGAATTAGAATTAAGAAATCCTACCAACTATTTAGAAAATTCACATTTAGATTCGTTCGTGAAGGCTTGAAAGCTCTAGTTTATCATCATAATATCTTTACATCTTTAGGTTTTAAATATTTAGGACCAATCGATGGTCATGATATGAAAGAACTTGTTAATTATTTGACATATGCTAAAAACTATAATGAGTCAATAGTTTTGCATATCAAGACTAAAAAAGGTAAAGGATACGAGCATTCCGAAAATGATGAAATAGGTGCTTGGCACGGGGTTGCGCCATTCGATTTAACTACAGGTAAGCCTTTAATAAAACAAGATCCTAATATGATTTCTTGGAGTGCTTTAGTTGGTAAGACTTTACTAACAAAGGTAGAAGAAAACCCTAAGATTAAAGTCATCACTCCTGCAATGTCCTTTGGATCAGGCTTAGAAGAGATAAAGAAACTATATAAAGATAGAATAATTGATGTTGGAATAAATGAAGAATTAGCTGTTTTAATTGGAGCTTCAATGAGTAGATTTGATACTATTCCAATTGTTTCAGTCTATTCAACATTTATCCAAAGAGCATACGACGAGCTAAACAATGATATCAATAGGGTAAATGGCCACGTTATATTTTTAATCGATAGAAGTGGCATCGTTCCAAGTGACGGCTCAACGCATCAAGGAATTTACGATATCGCTTTATTTAATCATTTGAATAATTTCATTATTACAATGCCATCTAACGCATCAGAACTTAACGCTTTACTTGATTTAGCGGTTATTACAAAGCATCCATTTGTAATTCGCTATCCTAAGCGTAATACTTTAATTAATAGCGTTGATTCTTTCGTTTCTTTTGGTAAATGGAATATTGTAAGAAACTTAACTAAAGTTAATGTTTTAACTTATGGCGAAAACGTCAATGATTTTAATAAGGCTATTCAAGACGCTTTAAAAGATATTGGTTTAATTAATGCTATCTTTATTAAGCCAATTGACGAAGAATTAATAATGAAGTTAGATGGAACTACTTTAATAATTTATGAAGAAGTTATTAAGACAGCATCCCTTTTTGAAGCCGTATCTAGCTTTATATATAAACAAAACCTTAATATCAAGATCATTCCATATTTTGTTGATGGAGTAATTAAAGAAGGAACAATCGATGAAATTAAGAAAGAATTAGGTCTAGATATTAATACCATTATAAGTGAAATAGGTGACTAATATGCTTGAGTCAATGTATGTTAAAAACTTTGCCATAATTGATAATATCCAAATCGAATTTAAAGATAAGATGACAGTTCTAACTGGTGAAACTGGAGCTGGTAAGTCTTTAATAATCGATGCGATTGGACTATTATTTGGTGATAGAGCATCTAGCGATCTAGTTAGAAAAGGAGAAAACAAAGCAACTGTTGAAGGTATATTTACAAACACAACTGAAACTGATGCTTTTCTAAAAGATAACGAAATAGATCTAGATGACTTTCTAATCATCAAAAGAGAGATTTATGAAAATGGCAAGAGCGTTTGTAAGATAAATAACGAAGCCGTTTCTTTAAATCTACTTAATGAGCTTGGATTAATGCTTGGCTCAATCCATACACAATTTGATAATGAGAAATTAACAAACCCGAAGAATTATTTTGATTTTGTTGATACGGATATTGTTAAAGAGAGACTAGTTACTTATTCTAACCTTTTAAAAGAATATAACAAGAAAAATAAAGAATATCAGACATTACTTAAAAATGAGCTTGAGAACAATCAAAAACTTGATTTTTTGAAATATCAATTTGATGAACTTAAGAAAGCTAATTTAAGCGCTAAAGAAGAAGAGGATTTAAAAGAACAACTTAACCTTTTAAACAATTACGAAAAGATTTCTTCTAATGTAGGTGAGTTTGTTGAAACATTTGATAACAACAATATCTTAGATAACATTTATTCTTCAATTAACTATTTAGAGAAAGCAGGAGAATATAATAATCGTATTAAGGAATACAAAGAATTATTGGAAGATTCTTATTATGATATCTTAGATACTTATGAATCAGTAAAACAAACTATATCAAAACTCGATTTCAATCAAAATGAGTTTGATGAAATCAATGATCGACTTGGAGTTTATTCTAACCTAAAGAGAAAATATAAGCTAAATACTGTTGAATTAGTCGATTATTATAATAATTTAGAGAAACAAATTAACTCAATTGAGAATTTTGACTATATTAAAGAAGAATTAGAAAAAGAAGTCACTAAATTAAAGAAAGATGTCTTAGATGTTGCTTTAGAGATAAGTCAAGAAAGAATTAGCCAAGCAAAGTTTATTGAAAAAGAGATAAAAACTAATTTAGATGATTTACAACTAGCTTCCACATTACTAGAAATTAAAGTAGTATCAAACAAAGATAATTTTAAAAAGAATGGTATAGATGATATTGAAATTAATATTACTTTTAATAAAGGTGAAGATTTGAAACCTTTATATAAAGTTGCAAGTGGTGGTGAGCTTTCTCGTTTTATGCTAGCTTTAAAAGCCATTTCATCTAATAAATTCAAAAACAAGACTTTGATTTTCGATGAGATTGATAGTGGAGTTAGTGGACTTGTAGCGTATTCTATTGCGAAAAAGATTAAAGAAATCGGCGAATATGCGCAAGTGCTTTGTGTTACGCACCTTGCACAGGTTGCATCAAGCGCTACAACTCAACTTAATATCACTAAACAAGTTGAAAATGGTAGAACAATAACTAAGATAAAAGAACTTTCAATTGATGAAAGAATTAGTGAAATAAGTAAGATGGCTTCATTTGGAGAAGAAACTGAAGCATCAATTAATTTTGCGAAAGAGTTATTAAAACAAAAATAAAAAAATCCCAAACTTATGTTTGGGAATTTTAATAACTTTTTATTAACCAATCATATATCTGATCAATAAATAAATTAGTGAAATAACAGGAACGCCAATTGTTAATACTGCAACAAGTATGGCAAATACTTTACCAGTAACTGTCTTAGATGGAGATTTAGGCATTTCTACTTCGATTCCACCGTTAGCTTTTTGCTTAGTCTTAATATATGGATCTTTCTTGTTTTCTTTATCTTTTTTCACTTTTCTCACCTCAACAATTATCTTAAGCTATAAAAATACTATCGATATTATACCACACTAAATAAAAAAAAGGAAGAAAAAAATGAAAACTTCTAGAATTATTTTCCATATTGATATGAATGCTTTTTTTGCTTCGTGTGAAATTAGCGAAAATCCTGAGCTTAAAGGAAAGCCTGTTGTCATTGCTCATGATGATCCTTTCCAACGCTCAATTATCGTTTCTCCAAGCTATGAAGCCCGTAAATACGGTATTAAAGCACCAATGAGAGTAAAAGAAGCTTTTGAGCTCTGTAAGAACATTGTTGTGGTGGAGCCTGATTATGAGCTTTATGTGAGCTACTCAAGAAAGTTTTATCATTACTTACTAACAATAACTAAAAATGTTCAGATGGCTTCAATCGATGAAGCATTCTTAGATGTAACAGATTTAAATTGCGATTATGTAGAACTAGCTAAAAAGATGCAAACAGAATTATATGAAAAATATAATTTACCTTCTTCAATTGGTATCGCTCCAAATAAGTTTTTAGCTAAGATGGCTAGTGATATGAAAAAGCCTATGGGAATTACCATTTTAAGAAAAAGAGAAATCGATAAGCTCCTTTGGCCTTTAAAAGTATCTGATATGATTGGTGTAGGTAAAAAGACGGCTCCAAAACTTAATGCTATTGGGATTAAAACTATAGGAGATCTAGCTAACTTTAAAAATAAAGAACTATTAGTTAAAACAGTAGGAGAGCAAAGCGCTAAATATCTAGTAGAACTAGCTAATGGAATTGATGATTCGATAGTTGATAGTGAGATTCATGAAGACTTCCAATCAGTTAGTAACGCTCACACTTTCATTGATATTGAATACGATATTAAAGAGATCAAAAGAATTATAAAGCTAATAAGCGGCTCTTTATCTAATAGCTTAGAAAAGAATAATTATAAAGCCAAAACAATCGGCTTAAGAGTTCGAGATATTAATAACTATACAATAACAAAGAGTAAATCGATTGAAGAAGGAATATCAAACGAATATGAAATCTATGATATTTTAGAAGATTTGTTCGATGATTACTGTGATGCAGATATTGGAATAAGGTACGTTTGTGGGTACTGTCAAAGGACGTTTAAAGCAAAAGAAGTAAAGCAAAGACAACTATCTTTGTTTGATGATTTAAATGAAATCGAAAAAGAGGAAGAACTTAAAAAGATTTTATCAAATGTAAATAAACGATTTGGTAAAGATACTATTAAAAAAGGATATTATTCTTTTAGTGAAAAAGATAAAAAAGGTGAATAATATGATTTTACTTGTAATAGATATGCAAAAAGGGTTAGTCGTTGATGAACTATACGATTACCAAAATTTCTTAAATAGAACTCTAACATTAATTAAAGAAGCAAGAAAGAGTAATGTAGAAATAATCTTCTTTAAGCACGATGCAGGGAGTGGTAGTGGATTAACTATAGGTGAAGAAGACTTTGAATTAATCGATGAAATTGAATTAAAGCCAAACGAAAAGGTATATACAAAGACGATCAATAGTTGTTTCGGTAACGAATCTTTTAAAGAGTATATGGATAATCAAAAAGATAAAAGGTTAATGATTATTGGGTTACAAACAAATTATTGCATCGATTGTACAATCAAATCAGCATTTGAAAAAGGTTATGAAGTAATTATCCCAGAAGGCACTAATTCAACATTCGATAACCCTTATATGAGTGCTGAACTTACTTACAATTATTATAACGACGATGTGTGGGAAGAGCTTGTTAATAGTGTAACGATGGAAGAAGCAATTGAACTTTTAAGGAATAATAATGATTAATTTTGATTATTTAAAACTAAATATTTACCAAATTTATCCTAAAAGCTTTTATGATTCAAATGGCGATGGAATAGGAGATATTAAGGGAATAATTGATAAACTTGATTACTTAAAGGACTTAGGAATTAACGCTATTTGGATTTGTCCTATTTATAAATCTCCTCAAGATGATAATGGCTATGATATAGAGGATTATTATGATATTGATCCGATGTATGGAACGCTTGATGATTTTAAGTCATTAGTTAGCGAACTTCATAGAAGAGAAATGTATTTAATTATGGATTTTGTTGGGAACCACACTTCTACAAAATCTAAATGGTTTATAGAATCAAGGAAAAAAGAAGAAAACAAATATAGTAATTTCTATTATTGGTTTGATTCACCACTACCTATTAATTCTATATTTGGTGGTTCAGCTTTTGAATACGACACAGAAAAAGAGAAGTACTATCTTCACTCATTTGCTATCACCCAAGCTGATTTAAATTGGGATAATGAAGATGTAAGAAGCGAAATGAAAAAAGTTATCGCTTATTGGGTTAATCTTGGCGTAGATGGCTTTAGATGCGATGTTATCGATTTAATATCAAAAGATTTAAAAGAAAATAGAATTGGTAATGGTCCTAATTTACATAAATACATTAGAGAACTATTCTCTTCATTTAATGTATTTACAGTAGGTGAATGTGGATCAAGAGATATTGAAGAAATTAAGGCAAAGATTGCTAAAGAAAGATGCGAACTATCAACTCTCTTTCAATTTGATCACTTTGATGTAACTAGAATCACTAAATTCAAAAGAGGAAATCCAAAATTATACGAATATCGTAATGTTTTATCTAAATGGTGTAGCACCTTCCAAGATAACGATTTAATATACACCTTATTTACTGATAATCATGATCAGTCATTTATGATTAGTAGACTAGGTAGTAGCGATTACTACTTCGAATCAGCTACATGCATTGCCTCAATGACTTATTTATTAAGAGGAATTCCTTTTATTTATCAAGGAATTGAATATGGGGCAGTTAATTCTAAATTTAATGAATTAAGCGATTTTAATGATATTGAAAGCATTAATTATTACAATGAAAGAATTAAAAAAGTAAGCAAAGAAGAAGCAATCGAAGAGCTTAATTTTGGTAGTCGTGATAACCCAAGGCATCCTTTTAGTTGGGATGATTCTTTTAATAGTGGTTTTAGTAAAGGAGATCCTTGGTTAAAGATATCAACATCTTATAAAGAAATTAATCTAAAAAACGATTTAAGTAAAGATAAATCAATTTATCGTTTCTATCAAAAGATATTAAATCTAAGAAGACTTGATGCTTTTACAATAGGAGAATTTAAAGACTTAAGCGTTGATGATACTATATTTATATTTGAAAGATTTTATGATAACGATAAATATTTAGTAATATGCAACTTTGAAGATATATCAGCTTTAGAAATTAACTATGATAATTACGAGATAGTCTTATCTAACTATAATAGAGATGAGTTACCTAAGAAACTTTCTCCTTACGAAGTTTTAGTTTTGAAGAAAGTTAAATAATTGTTTTATTTGCGATTAGTTTGTATAATATGGTTAATTAATGAGGTTAATTGAAAATGGAAACAAATCAATTTGATAACAATTTTAGAGAAAAAGAAATAATCAAAACGAGTTTTATAGGCATTATTGGCAATTTCTTTTTAGTAGCATTTAAAGCTTTTGTTGGGGTGATTGCAGGATCAGTATCTATTATTATGGATGCAGTTAATAATTTTACTGATGCTTTATCTAGCATTATCACAATTATAGGAACAAAACTAGCAAGTAAAAAGCCTAATAAGAAGCATCCATATGGCTATGGTAGGATTGAATATATAACTTCAACTCTTATCGCGATGCTTATTTTGTTTGCTGGAGCGATGGCTATTTATGAATCAATTAAATCGATCATTGACTATTTCCAAAATGGCACAATGCCTTCATTTGAAATCTATTCAATCATAATTATTGCTGCCGCAATCCTAGTTAAAGTTGCTATTGGCTTATTCTTTAAAAAGAAGGGTAACAAGATTGATAGTGATGCCCTAAAGGCATCGGGAATGGACGCCCTTTTTGATTCTATTTTATCAACATCAACTCTAGTTGGTATGTTTATTGCTAAATACGCTAACTTTTATATTGAAGGATATTTAGGTATTGTAATTGGTTTATTCATCTTAAAGAGTGGGTTTGAAGTATTAAAAGAGTCATTATCATCAATGATAGGAGATCGATTTGATAAAGACTATATCAATGAAATCAAAAACGCAATTTTATCAATTGATGGAGTAAAAGGCTGCTATGATTTGATTTTAAATAGTTATGGTCATAACAAAAACATCGGTTCAGTTCATATTGGTGTAAACGACAATTTGAGTGCTAAAGAAATTCAAGCAATAGAAAGAAATATAACTACTTTAATGTATTTGAAATATAATACAATAATGACTGTGGGAATATATGCGGAAAACTTCACAGATGAGTTTACAAAAGAGACATATAATAAGATCTCATCAATCATCAAAAAACATCCTTTTGTACTTCAAACTCATGGTTTTTATATCGATAAAGAATTAAAGATAATCAACTTTGATTTAGTAATATCATTTGATGATAATACTCCACTTAAAACAATAAAAGAAATAAAAGAAGAAACTGAAGCACTAATGATTGATTACAAAATCATAATTAATTACGATCAAGATTTCAGTTTATCTTAATAGTTATAAGAGTAACTAAATGGAATATATTTCATATATAACATTTGGCTACTCTTTTTGATTTTTATTATAAAGACATCAAATAATAAGAAATAAATCTATTTATAAGAAGATTAAGTTGGTAAAGTATCACCTTTTTAAAATAAACTTCTCATAAATGGGTTTTTGTGATAGAATATAGACTATATTGAAGAAAAAGACAAAAAGGAAATGATTATATGAGTTTAGGACATATTAGTAAATTTAAAGTAGAAAGAGAAACTCAACTTGGTTACATGTTAGTTGATGAGAATAAAGAATATTTTCTTCATAGAAACGAATGTAATTTTAAAGTCTTAAATAGTGGAGATACAGTTTCAGCTTTTATTTATGTAGATAAAAAAGGTAGGGAAGCTGCGACTCTTCATCTACCTTCAATCACCCTAGATAATATCGGCTTTGGAGTAGTTAAGACAGTAAAAAACGAAATGGGTGCATTTATCGATATTGGAATTAGTAAAGATATCCTACTTTCTAAAGATGAACTACCTCCTTCATTTAGAATGTGGCCAAAAGAAGGGGACGAAGTAAGTTGTCTTATGAAAGTTAGAGCTGATAAACTTATACTTAAACTAGCTAGTAAGAACGACTTCTTAAAACATGTTAACGATATAAGATATGCAATCGATGAGCATGTTGATGCCTTTGTTTATAGAATCACTGATGAAGGAATTAACCTAGTTACAAAAGACTTTAAAGTAATCTTTGTTTATAAAGCTCATTTAAGAGGAACATTTAGAATTGGCGAAAAGGTAAATGTTAGAATTATCTTTGCTAATGAAAATGATTATAGTGGATCATTGCTTGTTGAAAAGAAGGAGCAAATTCAAAACGATAAAGAAGTGATCTTAGAATATCTAAAGAGTCACAATGGCGTTATGATGATTACTGAAGATGCTCCAGCTGAACTCATTAGTCATAACTTCCATATGAGTAAAAGCAGTTTCAAACATGCAATAGGTGGCTTATTAAAAGAAAAATTAATTGAAAAATTAGAAGATAAGATTGTACTATTATAGTTAAGTTGACAAATAAATATAATAAGACTATAATAAATACATATAAATCGGTGAAAAAGAAGAGTAAGTAAATTAAATATTTAGAGAGAATTCGTTTGGTGAAAGAATTTTATTAGATTTGCTGAAAGACACTTTGGAGATCCCTTTAGGGCGTAGCTATCGCGTTAAGATAAAATAAAGAGCAAAACAAAACAAATAAATTTGTTTGTGTTTTGAATTAAGGTGGCACCGCGAAATGATTATTCGTCCTTAAAACAAAAATTTCATTTTTGTTTAGGGACTTTTTTTATAAAGGAGATAAAATTATGGCTTATCAAAAAGTAAAAGGAACTAATGACTTCTATGATTTAGATAGTAAGAAATTACGCTATATTGAGGGAGTTGTTACTAATATTATTAAAGACTATGGCTTTAGTGAGATGATTACTCCTATTTTTGAAAACACTGAGGTGTTTGTGCGTAGTGTAGGGGAAGCAAGTGATATCGTAACTAAAGAGATGTATACATTCTTAGATAAAGGAGAACGTAGCTTAACTTTAAGACCAGAAGGCACTGCCGCAATCGTTAGGTGCTTTGTTGAAAACAAGTTGTTTGGCACTCCTGGAATCAAGAAATATTATTATTTTGGACCAATGTTCCGTTATGAACGTCCTCAAAAAGGTCGTTTTAGAGAGTTCCACCAATTTGGTGCAGAAATTTACGGAGATGCTAGTCCATATTTAGATGCTGAAGTAATCTTATCTGCCTATAGAATCTTAACTGAACTTAAGATTAAAGGCGTTAAACTTAAGATTAATACAATTGGCGATTTTATTAGTCGTGAAAATTATTCAAAAGCACTAAAAGAATATTTTAAAGATAAACTTGACAAACTATGTGATGATTGTAAGAACCGTTATAATAAAAACCCAATGAGAATTCTAGATTGTAAAGTTGATAGCGATTCTGATATTTTAAAGAATGCTCCAAAGATTAAGGACTTTTTAACTGATGAAGCAAAAGCTTATTTCAATACGATTTTAAAATGCTTAGATGAGCTTAAGATTCCTTATGTTGTTGATAGTTCTTTAGTTAGAGGCCTAGATTATTATACTGACACTGTCTTTGAATTTATTAGCGACTTTGATGGGCTAGCAATTTGTGCTGGTGGAAGATATGCTGATTTAGTTAAGAGTTTTAATGGACCAGACCTACCTGGTATCGGTTATGCGTTTGGAGTTGAGCGTGTTAAAGACATCATGGAAGAAGAGGGCTTGTTCCCTAATCTAGAAAGATGCGTCGATGTTGTTATAATCTCACTAGATGATGATAGTAAGATTAGTGCACTAAACCTAGCATATAATTTACGTAAAGAGAAATTAAGCGTTGAAATGGATTATAAAAACAATTCATTAAAACCTCAATTTAAGTTAAGTGATAGAGTTAATCCAAGATTTATTGTAATTATTGGGGAAGCCGAAAGAGAAAGTGGAATTTATACTGTAAAAGATACAATTAATAAGATAGAAGAAAAGGTTAAATTAGATAAAATTGTTAGTTTTATCAAAGGTGAATAATATGAGTATGAGAACTATTTATAATGGTGATTTAAGATTATCTGATAAAGGAAAAACTGTCACTGTCTGTGGCTGGGTCAGTAAAAAACGTAATTTAGGTGGACTAATTTTTGTTGACTTAAGAGATAGAAGCGGAATCTGTCAAATCGTTTGTCGTCCTGAACATGAAGGATATGAAGCCTTAGACGCTGTTAGAAACGAATATGTATTAAAAGTTACAGGCGTTGTTAATGAGCGTGAAAGCAAAAACCCTAACATTCCTACTGGGGACGTTGAAATTGAAGCTAGTGAAGTAGTAGTACTATCAACTGCTAACCAACCTCCAATGATTATTGCGGATGAAACTGATGCTTTAGAAGATTTTAGAATGAAATATCGTTACCTAGATTTACGTCGTCCAGTTATGCAAAATAATTTAATTATGCGTCACAAAATCGTATCTAGCGTAAGAGATTTCTTCAATAAGAATGGTTTTATTGAGGTAGAAACTCCAGTATTTGGTAAATCAACACCAGAAGGCGCTAGAGACTACCTAGTTCCAAGCCGTGTTCATCCTGGTAAATTCTATGCTCTACCTCAATCTCCTCAACTTTATAAGCAATTACTTATGATTAGTGGTATGGATAAATATTACCAAATCGCTCGTTGCTTTAGAGATGAAGACTTGCGTGCTGACCGTCAAATGGAATTCACTCAAATCGATATGGAAATGAGTTTTGTTGATGAGGAAGATATTTATGCTGTAATTGAAGCAATGGTTAAAAAAGTCATGAAAGAAGTAAAGGGAGTAGATATCAAAACTCCATTTATTAGAATCCCATTTGATGAATGTATGGAACGCTTTGGATGTGATAAACCAGATATGCGTTTTGAAATGGAATTAATTAACTTTACTGAAATTGCAAAACAAACTGAATTTAGTGTATTTCTAAATGCAATTAACGCTGGTGGCTTGGTTAAAGGATTAAATGCTAAAGGAGCAGCGCTCAAATATTCTCGTAAAGAATTAGACAGATTACTAGATGCTATTAAGAAATTTAAAGCTAAAGGCCTTGCTTGGTTAAAGAAAGAAAATGGCGTAGTAAGTGGATCAATTGCTAAATTCTTAAGCGAAGAAAACCTTAAAGCAATCACCGAAAAAGCTAATTTCGAAGATGGAGACTTGATTTTGATTGTAGCGGATAATAAGAATGTTGTTAATCAATCACTTGCTTATTTACGTAACACATTAGGTAAAGAATTAGGACTAATCGACCCTAACAGATATTGCTATTTGTGGGTAAATAACTGGCCATCATTTGAATGGAGTGAAGAAGAAAATAGATACGTTGCTGCTCACCATCCATTCACAGACCCTAAAGACGAATTCAAGGGTAAATTATTAACAGAACCTGAGAAATGCTATTCTAAATGCTATGACCTTGTTTTAAACGGTTATGAACTAGCTAGTGGATCAATTCGTATTCATGATCAAGAAGTTCAAAAAGAAATGTTTGATGCAATTGGCCTAACAGAAGAAGAAATCAAAGTTAAGTTTGGTTACTTCGTTGATGCTTTGAAGTTTGGAACTCCTCCTCATGGTGGAATCGCTCTAGGCTTAGATAGACTTACTATGCTACTTTGTGGTGCTTCATCAATTCGTGATGTAATAGCCTTCCCTAAGAGCGCAAATGCCATTTGTCCTATGAGTGAAGCTCCAACAGAAGTTAGTGACTTCCAACTTAACGAACTTAAATTATCAATTAAAAAATAAATATTTATGGAAGAAAGATTTAGTAGAATAAAATCATTATTAGGTGATGATGCTTTTAAGAAGCTAGAAAACGCTAAAGTGGCTATCGTTGGCCTTGGTGGGGTTGGAGCAACAGTAGCTATGGCACTTGCAAGGTGCGGCGTAGGGAACTTAATAATTTTAGATTTTGATAAAGTCAATGAATCTAACATTAACCGTCAACTTTTAGCATTTTCTTCAACTTTAGGTAAATATAAAACTGATGTTTTATCTGACATAATTTATGATATTAATCCAAGTTGTAAGGTAACTAAATTAACTGAAAAATTCAATGAAGAAAGTTTGCTATTTAATTATGAATTTGATTATCTAATCGATGCAATCGATTCAGTTAATGATAAATTATTATTAATAAAAAAGTGTCAAGATAATAACAAATGTTTTATCTCAAGTATGGGGACAGCTAAAAAGATGGACATCAAGAAATTAGATATCATGAAGCTATCAAAAACTAGTTATGACCCTCTAGCTAAGGTGATTCGTAAGAAAGCTAAAGAATTAAATCTAAATGATTTTTATTGCCTAGCTTCAACTGAAGAACCAGCTGAAATTGATAATTTAGGCTCATACATGCCTGTTACATCAGCTGCAGGGCTCTTACTCGCAGATTATATTATAAAAATGATAATAAAATAAATAAAACGATTATATAGGGGAGAAAACAATGAAAAGAAACGATTATATTTCATGGGATAAATATTTTATGGGTGTTGCAGTTTTGTCTAGTATGCGTAGTAAAGATCCTTCAACTCAAGTTGGAGCTTGCATCGTAAACAAAGCAAAAAGAATTGTAGGTATAGGTTATAACGGAATGCCTTATGGTTGTGATGATGATAAATTCCCTTGGGGTAGAACTGGGGACAACCTAGACACTAAATACCCATATGTTGTTCATGCTGAACCTAATGCTATTTTAAATAGCAATGCTAATTTAGAAGGCTGCACAATCTATGTTACTTTATTCCCATGTAACGAATGTGCTAAATTAATCATCCAAAGTGGAATCAAAGAAGTAGTTTACATGGATGATAAATATAGCGGCACAGAAAGTGATATCGCATCTAAAATGATGCTTGATAGTGCAAAGGTTGCTTATCGTAAAGTCGATAAGATCACTTTAGAAATAAAATAATATGAAATTATATTTTAATGACTTATTTAATCGTATTAAGCAAGCGTCAATACTAAAAAAGATTTTCTTTGTATTTATCTTTTTAGTAGAAGTTTTCATTCTCTTTATTTGCTTTTTTAAAGTAAATGTTGAAGTGTTAACTCCAGGAACTTTGCATAATCCGATTACCCCTATAGAAATTGAAAATGGTAACGATAGAGGATATATTGCTGCTATTGGTATCTTTACATATAAGAAAGTTTCTTTAGTTCAATATTGGCTTTCTAAAGCTAATGAAAGCTTTAATGTTGTTGATATTGATGAAGAATATTACATCACTACAAAAGAAGAAACTACTCAAGGAAAGATCATGAAAGATAATTCATTAGCTATTGCTTTAATAAATGCTTATAGAGAAGCTAGCAAGGTTGATTCAAATATTACAATCGACGAAGAA
Organism: Bacilli bacterium; assembly: GCA_918272565.1. Taxonomy (GTDB): domain Bacteria; phylum Bacillota_I; class Bacilli_A; order ML615J-28; family CAG-698; genus Tener-01. Next base: position 49,443 of record CAKJYW010000001.1, on the reverse strand, counting down.
GCTGCTTATTTAGGTGAGAGCGTTATTGCTATTTATTCTTTTAGTGATACTAGTTTAGAATATGGCGATATCATTTATGAAATCAACGATTATAAATTTTCATCTCGAAATGAATTAATTGAATTAATAAGAGAAGGTTTAAAAGAAGGTAAAAACGTTCGATTTAAAGTTAAAAGAGGAGAAAAAGACGTAGATTGCTATGCTAATCTAGTCACAACTTCAGATGATAAAAAGACTTATGCTTTTTCATTTGATTCTAACTTTTCATTACCTGTCACTTCACCAACATACACTTATAAAGCCAATTATTCTTCAATCGGTCCTAGTGGAGGATTACTTGCTACTTTAGCAATCTATAACACATTATTAGCTGAAGATATTACTAAAGGTTATAAGATTACCGGAACTGGTACTATTAATATCGATGGAAGTAGTGGCAGAATCGGTGGTTTAGAACAAAAGCTTTACACAGCTAATCTTTATAAAGTAGATATTTTCTTCCTTGATGCAGCTGATTACGACGAATATTACGACTTCTATAAAACCAACAACTTCAGCTTTGAACTTGTAAGAATCGAGAAATTCACTGATATTTTAGATTACCTATCTAATCTGGAGGCAAAAAATGGAAATTAAGAAAAGCTTTTGGAAAATAGGAAAAGAAGATAGCAAAAAATTCAATAATATCTCATTAGGACGAAAAACTGGTACTGTAACTTTCCTTCTTGGAATCCTTTTTACCGCTGGTCTAGTTTTACCTATTGCTATTTTAGTGTTTGAAATTGTTGAAATATATTGGTTTAATGAAAAGACAATGGTAATATTCTTAGCTATTGCTTGGGGACTTTTGATGCTTTGTAATGGAATGAGTAATTATATAACTGTTAAAATGGCTAAAGCGATAAACAAAGATATGACTGATTTACAAGAAGTAAATGAATACGCTGTATTCTTTTACCAATCAACAAACATTTTCTATGGTTTATTTCTTTTAGCTGTATTAATATTCTTTGGAGTGAGTGCATTATCATGAAACATTTAAAAGACATAATAATTGCAATTTGTATCATATTAGCTTTAATTGGCATTGACCAATTAACTAAAATATTAGCATTTAATCATCTAGAAGAAGGAGTGACCGTAAAAGCTATCCCTCACTTATTTAAGTTTTCTCTAGTTAGAAACGATGGAGCTGCTTTCTCTATTTTAGAAGGTAAACAATGGTTATTCTATGTTATTACTGTTTTAGCTTTAGGTGGCTTTGGTTACCTGATGAAAGACTGTAGTTTTGAAGCATATCCAATTTATACAGTTTGTTTATGCTTAATAATAAGCGGAACAATCGGTAATTTTATCGATAGAGTAATTTACGGTTCTGTTCGTGACTTTCTAACATTTGATTTCATGGAATTTGCGATCTTTAATTTTGCGGACATGTGCTTAACGGTTGGTGTAATAATGCTAATAATCGATTTCATATTTGGAGCTACAGGTAAATTATGGTCAAAAAGTTCTTAATATATGAATTAGATGCTTTAGATACACGTTTAGATAAATTTATTAGCGATGAAATAGAAGAAATGAGCCGAAATTCGGCTCAGATTCTTATTAAATCAAATAACGTGTTAGTTAATGGCAAGTGCGAAAAAGCTAGTTATATCCTAAAATTAGGGGATAAAATTGAGATTTCAGTGCCTGATCCTGTTACTGATGACATTGTGGCTGAAGATATCCCACTAGATATTTATTATGAAGATAGCGACGTTATTGTAATTAATAAACCTAGTGGAATGGTCGTTCATCCAGCTGTTGGTAATCTTCACGGAACGCTAGTTAATGCCCTAATGTATCACTGTAAGGACTTATCAGCAATCAACGGCGTAATTAGAGCCGGAATCGTTCATAGAATCGATAAAGATACGAGCGGACTCTTAGTTGCTTGTAAGAATGATTTTAGTCACCAAGATTTGTCACAGCAGTTTTTCAATAAAACTGTCAAAAGAAAATATTATGCGATTTGTATCGGGGAAATTAACCACAATCTAGGTAAAATCGATGCTCCAATTGGGCGTGACCCTAAGAACCGCCAAATGATGGCAGTAGTTGATAACGGAAAACATGCAGTAACTCATTTTAAAGTTCTAGAGCGTTTTAAAGGATACACTTTAGTAGAATTACAACTAGAAACGGGTAGAACTCATCAAATCAGAGTTCATATGAAATATATTGGATTCCCACTTTTAGGTGACCCACTATATGGACCAAAGAAAGTAGAAGGAGAGCACGGCCAATATTTACATGCTAAAACATTAGGCTTTGTTCATCCAAGAACAAAAGAACTGCTAGAATTTGATAGTCCACTACCTGATTATTTTAAAGAAAAGCTAGAAGAATTAAGAAACAAATAAAATAGAGCTAATTTTGATTAGCTCTATTTTTTAGTTATTCATTATCTTTTCTAAGTTTTTAAAATTAGTTTTAGCGATATTTTCAAAATATTTAATCGGATGAGTCTTTAAAATCTTTTGGATTGCTAGATCTACTTTAGGTCCAGCGCCTTTAGGTAAGTCAAAACCAACTTGCTTACTTAATTCATCCATATGTTTTAAAAAGATGTAACGAGCGATGATAGAAGCACTAGCAACACAAGCAAATTTGTTCTCAGCTTTCTCGATTAGCTTTACGTCGCGCTCTACATCTGCTTCATCTTTCAAATAATCGAAATATCTTTCTTCTGTAGTAAACGCATCAATTACGATGCCATTATATTCGATTCCTTTTTTCTTTAATGATTTAATAGCACTGTTATGTAAGTAAGCTTTAACTTTATTCATATTCATTTTTTTAACTTTAGTTACATAATTAAATTTAATTGGGTCAAGAAGAAGAACACTATATGGAAGATTTTCCATTAAAAATGGTGCAATTTCCATAATTTTGTTATCTGTTAGCTCTTTTGAGTCTCTGATTCCATTTTTTTGTAAAATTGATATTTTTTCTTTAGGCACGTAGCAGCTACAAACAACAACCCCTCCAAAGAAATCGCCAGTACCAACTTCATCAGTTCCAATTAGTGATAAGTCTATTGCAAGAGAAGAATTAGTTTTTCTTTCGTTTTCGAAAGTTAAACCTAATTCATCGCTTATTTCTTTAGCAACTTCACCTTCATTTAATCCTTGGAAAAGGATTGTTTTGGTTTTAAAGATGGTAATTGTGACACTCTTGTATTTTGCACGAAATAGTGTATAATTATTTGTAGTAGGTAGAACGTAATCTTTGTATTTATCAATGATTGCATCAATTTGAGAATCTTTTAAGTTAGTGCTATAGCTCATAGATTTATCCTCTCGCCACTACTTATTATATCATATAAAAGGTTTAAAAACAAAAATGAAAAACAAATATCATAATATTTTAGAATTCAATATAATCATCGATGAGATAAAAAAATATGCTCGTCTAATTAATACGATTAATATCTTAGATAATTATGAACTAAAGAGCGATATCGATGAAATAAAAGAAGAACTGTCTGAAGTAGATGAAGCAAGTCGCTTAATTTATAGAAGTGGCGTTTTCCCTCTTTATTTTGACTCTGAAATATGCGATTTACTTGATAAAGTTAATAAATTTGGAGTATTAAATATCGCTGACTTAATAGAAGTCCAAAAGTTCCTAGATTCGATAAGAAATATCATAAATTATAGTGAAACATTGTCAGAAAACAATATTGACCATATTTATTTTGATAAAAATCTCGTTAATTTCTCTTATCCTAAGGAACTAAATGTTAGACTTCGTGAGATTATGACGCCTTATGGAGAGATTTTAGATAGTGCAAGTTCAAAACTATTTGATATTAGACGTAATATCATTAATACTAAGAAAAATATTCAAAGTAAATTAAACGAACTTGTTAGTAAATATTCTTCTATTCTATCAGAAGCAATTGTAACAACTCGTAATGATCGTTTTGTTATTCCTGTTAAAAATGATTTCAAGAATTCTATTAAAGGAATAACTCATGATTCAAGTAACACTGGTTCAACTGTTTATATTGAGCCAACTGCTATTTTTGAACTAAATAATAAATTAAATAATTTGTATGAAGAAGAAAAGGAAGAGATTTATCAAATCTTAAGAGAATATTCTTTAAGCCTTAAAGCTCACTACGATGAACTTATGACAGATTATAATATCATTTGTCATCTTGATTTGATTTATTCTAAGGCATCTTACTCAAATTATATTGAAGGAAATATGATAAATATCAATGATTCAGGTTTTATTGAATTATATAATTGTCATCATCCTCTTTTAAATACTCCAAACATCGTTAATAATGACATCATTTTAGGAAAAGATTATAAAGGAATAATAATTACTGGCCCTAATACTGGTGGTAAGACGGTTATTTTAAAAACTATGGGTATTATTTCACTCATGGTTAGGTTTGGCCTACTCGTTCCTGCAAGCCCTGAAAGCTCTATCATGATATTTGATGAAGTATATGCGGATATTGGAGATGATCAAAATATCTCCCAAAATTTATCAACATTCTCTTCTCACATGAAAAATATCATTGAAATAATGGATAAAGTAACTAAAGATTCTCTAGTTTTACTTGATGAAGTAGGAAGTGGTACTGATCCAGTTGAAGGAAGCAGCCTCGCTATTGCTATTTTTGATACCTTAATTGAAAGGAATTGCTTAGTTTGTGCTACATCTCACTATTCTAATTTGGTAGTACACGCACTAAAAAAAGAAAACATCATCAATGCTAGTGTTGAATTTGATGCTAAGACTTTAAAACCTACTTATAGATTACTTTTAGGAATTCCTGGTAAATCTAATGCTTTATATATTTCTAAAAACTTAGGTTTAAGTGAAGAAGTAATTAATAAAGCTAGAACTTACACTAACGAAAATAGTGATGAAGTAAATGTAGCCTTAAGGAAATTAATTCATCAAAGTGAAGATTATAACCGTTTAGTTAAAAAGACAAAAGAAAAGAACCGAGAGCTTAATGAATTAATTGAAAAGCAAAAAGAAGAATTAAATAATATTGCACTTCGTAAAAACGAAATATTAAATGAAGCGTCTCAAGAAGCTAAGAAATTATTAGAAAAGAATCAAAAGAAAATCGATGCTTTAATTAGTGAACTAGAAGAGATGAAGTTAAAAGAAACTAAACTTCATGAAATCAGTTCTAAAAAGCACGATTTAAAGGAAATCAAAGAAGCCCTAAATATTGAAGAAGAGATTTATCAAGATGATACTAATATCGAAGTTGGTTCAATAGTTTACATAAATAATTATGGAGTTAATGGGGAAGTTATTAAAAAACTTAAGGGTGATAAATTCTTAGTTCAAGCTGGTAACGCTCAGTTAACTATTGATTTAAATAACTTAAAAAAGGTTAGTACTAAGCCAAAAGAAGTTGTTAGGTTTAAATCTACACCTACTGATTTTACTCCAAGAAAACATGTTAGTATGTCACTTGATTTAAGAGGAGCTAGATACGAAGAAGCTAAAGATCTACTTGATAAATATTTAGATGATGCTTTGTATGCTGGCTTAGCAAGTGTAGCTATCATTCACGGATTTGGAACTGGTGCAATTAGAACCTTAGTCCAAAATACTTTAAAAACAAATAAGAATGTTGAAAGCTTTAGATATGGTGGACAAGGAGAAGGTGGCCAAGGAGCCACAATCGTATATTTTAAAAATAAATAGGAGATAATTATGGTAAAAAAATTAACACAAAAAGAATTTGAAAATTTAAAAGATGAATATATCTTAATTGATATGTTTGCTACATGGTGTGGTCCTTGTAAGATGATGGCACCATTCTTAGAAGAAGTAAGTGAAGAAGCTGAACTTAAAAACGTTAAGTTTTATAAAGTTGATGTAGACGAGGAAGGTGAGCTAGCTGAAGCCTTTAATATAAGCGCCGTTCCAACATTCATAATTTTAAAAAACAAACAAGAGATTGCCCGTAGATTAGGTTTTATCCCTAAAGCTGGATTATTATCTTGGATTAAGGAATCTACTAAGTAAATATTAAGATTTGATTATAGTTTTATTTAACTATAATCTTTTTTTATTTTATGATAAAATATCTATATATAAGAAGAATGAGAGGACTTATCAATGGCTAAAAAATACTCTAAAGATTCTAAAATTAATCTCCTAACACTTAATGATTTTATGAGTGCCACTGATTATTTGTGCAATGTTTCTGAGACAAGCATTTTCAAAGATAAAACAGTACCTAAAATTAATTGTACATATTATAGATTCACTCATGACAAATTAATAAGAATAATTTACGGTGTAAAAACAGTAAATTATGGAATGGATGAAAAAGAGAAATTAGAACAAATTGATGTAGCTTATAGAGATGGTTTTACTGAATACAATTTAATTGATGATAAATTAAAAAAATTATACATTGGTAAATCTAATTCAGCACAAAATAAGTATTTAAAATTGTTGTACTTAAAAGAATACTTGCTTCCACCATTTGATAATCGAAAAACGCTATTAATTAAACATTTTGAATCACACTTAATAAAAACAGATTATAAAACCGAATTTGATGAATTGAAAAATAAATATATTGTAGTTGATGTTGAAACAAATGGTCTTAGAAAAGCAAATGATGATTTACTATCAATATCAATTTATGATCCAACAACAGGAATTTGCTACAATAGATTTCTCCCGCTAGATTTGCAACCACTAGTATTGACAGGATATATAAATGGCATAAATGACAATATGATTGAAAATGAATGTCATTTGGATCAAGTTGAATTAGATTCTATAATAGAATTTTTTAAATTAAAAGAAAGAATAGTTCTTTCATATAGTGGTGGAAAAGGTACTTTTGACTTCGATTTTATAAACAATTATTGTAAAAGGCATAATCTCTTTGGCTTCGATAATCTAAAAATCGAGAATATTAAGAACAAGTTTCCTGAAGCGCCATATGGAAGTGAAGGATTTTTAACTAAAGATTATTTATGTAAATTATTTGGCATCGAAGGAATAAGGGAAAAGCATACTAGTCTTAATGACTGTATATTAGAATGGAAGTTGTTTGAAAAAGTGTCAATGAATGATTATTTTTTTATAAATAATAAATTATATAAATTTAACCCTGATTATATAATACCATGTACTTATTTAACGACTACTCCGGAATTAAAGAGGTTAGCCAATATAAGTATTCCATTTATCGAAGGAAAAGCTAAAGAAGTATTTTCTTTCTCTTTTCCGGAAAAAAATATAAAATTTATTAAAAAATTTCCAACAAACATTACAGGTATTACAATTGAGCATATGCTAAATACCATACTTAATGTGACGAAGCAAAATAATACATTTTTCTTATCTGAAAACAAAAAAAAATTAGAATTCGTTGGAGCGTTGCCTAGTGTTCTTAATGAGATTCCTATTAACTTAGAAGAAGACGGAACTATATCTGCTATAAATGAAGAAGATAAAACTTATATAGAAACTATTAATAATGTGACTGATATTATTAAGGAGTGTATCAAGCCATTAGCTGACTATCTAAGAGAAAGAATATTTAATGATGATGTAATAATGAGTCAAGAGTTATGTATTTCTGACGATAAAAAAGTACTTTCCCTATGTGATCTGTCTGATTCTAAAAATATAGTTGAAATTAAAACAATGGATATTTTATTAACTAAAACTATTGTTAAAGATAGAATAGCAAAACAATTATATTATGAATTTAAAGGAAGAAATATATATGTTGTTGTAATTAAATTTGTAGAGAAAAATAAACCGAAGACATATAAAAAATATATTGATAAAGTAATTGTAAAACTATACAAAGTGAAATTGAATATTCAAAAAGAGGAAGATGTTATAAGAAGTAGAACTCTTCTTAGAACTGAAGTAGAGATACTTAAACAAATTACAAATAATAATCTAATCACTAAAAACGAAATAATTAAAGTTTTAAAATACAAGTCTGACCTTGTTGATATATTTATTAGTAATTTAGAGAAGTACAATTATATAAAAAATATAACTGATAATCCTAATAAACCTTTGTGGATTGTCAATAGAAGTGTTGATGATATAACAACAAAATTCAGAAAAATTGATGATGATATAATTATTGTAAAATAATATTTTTTTACACAAAAACGCTGAAAATGCTTTATTCTCAGCGTTTTTTCTTTAAAAACCATAAAAAAAAGAATATAATATTCTTAAAATAAGGTTATGCAACTAAAAGTTGCGGCGATTGAAAAGTAGAGTTTGTAGAAAAGAGGCGTGGTTGCGCCCTATAATGGTAGCATAAAACGGAGGGAAAATTATGAATATTGAAATTGCAAACAGATTAGTTGAATTAAGAAAAAAGAACGGATTATCTCAAGAAGAACTTGCAGATAAATTAGGTTTATCACGTCAAGCTGTCTCTAAATGGGAAAGAGCTGAAAGTAGTCCTGATACAGACAACCTCATCTGCTTAGCTAAACTTTATAATATTAGCTTAGATGATTTACTTAATACAGATCAAAGCTTAGAAGAATTAAGTAAAGAAGTTAAAGAAAAGGAAGAGGAAGAAAAAGATCTTTGCGATATGATTGAAGAGCGATTCGAGAAAAAGGTTAAAAAAAAAGTTGAAGGCCGCTACAATCATTTAACTGAAGAAGAAAAGAAAAGATATAAAGTTTATGATGTTATTTCATCTACTATTACAGGATCTTTATTTATAGCCGCCGCAATCGTTTATTTCCTAATTTCTAGCAAAGATAACACTCAATGGGCAAAACTATGGATTGTATTCTTAGCACCTATTGTTATTGCTTCTATTTTAGATTGTCTTAAGAAAAGAAGATTCACACCATTTGCTTACCCTGTAGCTATAACAATCGTGTTCTTTATTTTAGGACTTTATTTTGAAATGTGGCATCCAGGATGGATTATCTTTTTAACTGTTCCTATTTATTATATTATCTTTGATCCAATCGATAAAGCGATAGCATCAAGAAGAAATGAAGCTAAGGATCCAGAAGATGATCCTAATGAGGATGATGAGGACGACGATGAAGATGATGACGACTAAAGAGGTATTTTATGGAAGAATTATTAAAAAAATATAAAGAATATAAAGAGTTATTAAAGAAATATTCTTATTGTGAATTTATCTTAAGCTATGATGCCATCACTGATTGTCCAAAGCTAGATAGACCATATTCTGATGAGATTCAAGAATGGTTATATAATAAAGAGCTAGAAATCACTTTAAGCGATGACTATATTAACTTAATATATGCATTAAACGATAAGAAAGATGAACTTGATGAAATAACTAAATTAGATATTGAAATCGAATATAAAGAATTAGTTAAGATTAATAAAATCCCTAAAGATGAACTTAAAAAACACATCACAAATTCCTATAAATCAGCATACGAATGGGAAGAAGCTAGAAAGACTTTAGATTATTCTAAGTTTTTGGTTGAGTTAAAAGAATTAGTGGAATTTAATAAGAAATACATCAAATGGGAAGAAACAGATACTTTAAAAGGTTATGATGTTCTACTTGATGATATGGAAGAAGGATATAATCAAAAGATGTATGATGAATTCTTCGAAAAGATCGAGAAAGACTTATTACCATTTGTTAAAGAAGTGTTAACTAAAGAACAAAAATATAACAAGAAATTAGACACTTTAAAGTTTGATATCTCTAAACAAAAAGAGTTAACTAAGAAAATTGCTTCTGCTATGGAATATGATGATAATGTTGGTTGTATTCGTGAAACTGTTCACCCATTTACTAATTGGGCTAATAACAAAGATGTAAGAATCACAACTCGTTATCAAGAAGATTTACTATTTAGTAATTTATATTCAGTAATGCATGAGATTGGTCACGCTTTATTCCAACTTCATATGGATGATAAATACAATGACACTAACATCTTTAATAATGTCACTTGTATCACTCATGAATCTCAATCAAGATTCTATGAAAACTACTTAGGTAGAAGTAGAGCATTTATTGAATATTTATATCCAATATTAGTTGAACTTTACCCTAAAGAACTAGAAGGAATTACAGTAGATGACATTTATTATTATGTTAATAGCGTTAAAGCTCAATTTAATAGATGTGAAGCTGATGAACTAACTTATCCATTACATGTATTAATTAGATACAATGTTGAAAAGAAACTATTTAATGGTGAAATTGATGTGGATAAGATGGAAGAGACATTTAATTATTATATGAAGGAATATTTAGGAATTACTCCTCCTAATAAGTTGATTGGTGTCTTCCAAGATAGTCACTGGTCAAGTGGCTTTGGATATTTCCCAACATATGCTTTAGGTAGCGCATATGGGGCAATGTTTTATCAAGAGATGAAGAAAGATTTAGATGTTGACGCTGACTTAAGAAAAGGAAACTTCAAAAACATCAACATTTGGTTAACTGAAAAGATTCATAAATTCAGTGGGACAAAGAAGAATCTAGAAATTGTTAAAGATGTATGTAAAATAGATTTTGATCCAGATATTTATATAAAGTACCTAAAAGATAAATTTACAGAAATCTATAAATAATTATGGAAGAAGAAGTAAAAATTACTGAACCTGTAAAAAGAGAAAATGTTTTTAAAAACAAAAACTTCACACTTACTTTCTTAGGTGCTTTAGTAAGTAATATCGGAGCTATTTTCTATGATTTTGCTGTTAGTTTTTACATTTTAAACTTAACAGACAATAATGCTGTTTTACAAGGTTTATACCTTTTTATGACTGGACTAATTCATGTGTTAGTAGCATCAATTGGTGGGGTAATAGCTGATAGGTTCAACAAAGCTAAAATCATGAGCTTTTGTGATTTTCTAAAAGGATTCTTGATTTTATCTTTAATGGTTTTGTGTTTAGTTTTTAATAATCCATCTAGTCAAGTAATATTTATATTTGTTGTGGGATTCTTTACTTCACTTATTTCAGCATTCTTTTCACCAGCTAGTGCAAGCCTGCTACCACTAATAGTAGAAGATTACCAGATTCAACAAGCTCAAAGCTATTATTCAGTTTTAAGCAGCTTCCAAGGAATCGTCGGTATGATTTTAGCAGGAATCTTGTATTCAAGTCTATCAATGCCTAACATGTTTTTAGTAATTGGCGTATGTTATATCCTAAGTGGTATAAGTGAAATCTTTATTAGATATAATCACGTAAAGAAAGAAGATAAATTGACATTAAGGACAACATTTACTGATCTTAAAGATGGTTTTAAATATTTTGTTGGTCAAAAAGCAATCTTTTATCTAATCACTTTCTTTTTGTTTATTAATTTCTTTTTAACACCAATAACAAGTAATTTCTTAACTTATTTTGTTAATACAGAAATTAAAACAACACCAGATTATTTATTTAATTCATTTTTAGAACCTGAAATGTGGTCAGCGATTATCGCTATTATCTTTGGTGTTAGTAGCTTAATAGGTAGTTTAATCTTGAGTGCTAAAGAACAAAAAGAGAAAGTTTCTAAAAGTGTTAAGATAATAGTTATCATTTTTGCTTTGGTAATGTTACTAGCTAGTCTACTATATCTATTCTTTATTGATTTAAATAAGAATTTAAATGTATTTTTAATCTCATTTTTGGTTATTGTTTTCATGATGGGAATATTAATTGTTAATATCAACATCCCCGTTTCCACAACCGTTACAAGAAAAGTAGACAAAGAGAAATTAGGTAAAGTATCATCTCTTATATCTATGGCTTCAATGGGCTTAACACCTATTGCATCGTTTGTGGCAGGGTATATTATTAACTACCTAGGATCATCTGCTTTATTAATTGGATGCTCTATCGGTTTATTAATAACAGCTTTTACTCTATTATTTAACAAAAAAGTAAACGAACTATAATATTTTTATTATGCAAAATAAATAGTTTTTTGAAAAAAAAACTATTTTTTTGTTATAATTATATATAGATATGGAGACTATTATGAAAAAGATTCTCTTAATTGTTATATTTTATTTATCGATTTTTTTATTTTGGGGATGTAAAAGAATAGATGAAAAGCCTAATGAAGTATCTAACCCCGATAAGTCACAAGTTGACCCAAATGATGATGCTACGCCAATTGATGATCAAAAAGAAATAGATCTACCTAATGAATTATTATCGTTAAGTATCGATGAAGTAGTAAGCATGACTGGTTTTCATTCACTTTTAAGTTCTACAATCTTTCAAAGCAGTAATAATGATTTAGTTTATTATGTTTTAAGATGTTTAATAGATATTAAATATTTTGAAGAAAACGATATTTTAGCTTATAACGAAGATGACTACATTGACACCCCATCAATTACGATAAATCTAACTAATAATCGTTTGATAAAAGCTTTCTCTATAAATATCAATGATTGTCATAAAGTAATGTTAAATTATTATGAAGATGGAAAGTTAAAATATAGTTTTAATGCTATAAATCAAGATACATATTCATTATTTAAGAACTTTTGTGTTATGGGATACCCGGAAAACGAATGGTGGTGTGAAACTCCAGTAGTAACAACATACATAAACGATCCCGCATTTTCTAAATATAATCAAGAATATGTAATTAAGAGTTTCATTCGCACATTTAGTCCTCTTAGTGATCATTACATAAATGGTACAATGTTTAGTGGCTATATTAGCGATTATTTCGGTTGTTTTAATAACTATTATGCGGTAATAGTTGATGGATGTGGCTTAGAATATTTAGAAGAAGAGAGTATTGAAGAAATTGATGGCATCAAATTCAGATATAGTAACTCTAATAGAATTTATTTAATTGGACATAATATTCTTACATTACAAGAAGCTTACAATCAAAAGATTCTAACAAAGAAAGACTTAAAAGAAATAGCTCGCCTATTAAACAAAGAACTAATAAGTTTTGATCTTAAATCTAAAGTAGAGGCAATCCTTCGAATTGAAGCGTTTTTAGGAACAAACCGCTCATCAACTACATTTATTAATAACTTATCTACTGAAGACTCTATTGAATTGTTTAATAATTATTTTAAAAATATCAATGTAACAAACGACCAAAATCTACTAAAGAGATTAAAGACTAATTTTATAATAGTTGGCTATACATTGATAGTCGATACAATGGATCATCAATATACAATAAATCTATTATCTGATGGATCAATAATATTCTCATACTTCAATAACAAAAGAAAATATGAATTTATATCAACTGGTAATCCAATCAATTTAGAAGATTTTGGTAACGCCATTAAGAGTTATGAAACAGATAATTCTTTAAATAGTTATGCACTAAATTATTCAGAATTTGCCCAAAACTATACTAAATGTAGTGACTTCACTAATTTCTATAAAGCTAAAAATGATGAAGAATTACAATTAATTTGTACAAAACTAAACATCAGAAAAGATGTTTCATTTAGTTCTGACTTCTATAAAGATCATGGAATAATCCTCTTTGCATTACAAGATAATAGTGAATATAGACATTATTTTAAATTTAGAGTTAATGGGGACACTTTAAATTCTAATTACCAAACTCAAGAAGATTCAAAAGTTAATAATAGTTATTATTATGTTTTTGTTGAAGTGTCAATTGATGAATTAAACTCAATCAAAAAGATAGAGATTAAAGATAATACAATGTATTGTGCAAATGATATCGAATAAAAACATCGGTTTAAACAGATATTTGTTTAAACCTTTTTTATTTTTTATTACTTTTTGTTATTTTTTTTGTTATAATAATACTAGGAGTGTATTAATCTATAACAATGGAAATATTAGATATCATCAGTTACAAACACAATGGTGAACTCCATCGGGTTTGGAAGAACGTGGCGAAAATCTATGAAGATCAAGATTTAGTTGTCATTGTTAACAATAAAGTTGATGTCATAGATGGGGATGGAAGAATTTGGAAAACTCGTGAACCAGCAATCTGTTATTTCTTTAAAAAATATTGGTTTAATGTCATTTCAATGATTAGAACCCAAGATATTTATTATTATTGTAATCTAAGCTCTCCATATGTTTTAGACTCTGAAGGCCTAAAATATATCGACTATGATCTAGATGTTAAGCTTTTCCCTAATGGAGAAACAATCATCCTAGATAAAGATGAATATGATTTTAATATCAAGGATTTACATTATTCCAAAGAAGTAATCTACATCATCGAAAAGAATCTAAAGATCTTACTAGAGATGATAGAGAAAAAAGAAGACCCATTCAATAATGAATGCGTCTATGGCTGGTATGAGAAATACTTGAACGAAAAAAACGCTTAAAAGCTTCACCAAGTCGCTTTTAAGCATTTTTATTTATAATTATACGCCTTTTTATAATTAATCTTCTCAAAAACGAGTTTTGAATGTGTTTTTTTAATAAATATTATTTATAATTCTTTAGATTTGACAATATAAAACGATAAATGATAAAATCTAATTAAGAAAATATTGATTAATAAAGTGGTGAAATTATGAAAAAAATAATTATATTATTAATAATAGCTTCTTGCTTTATCCTTTTTAGTTGCAAAGGTAACAATGAAAGCATTAAAAATGATGAAGAAGAAATAGTTGATCCATACAACATCGTTTCGTATTCTTATCCTTATTTTAATAATGGGATGAGTAGCATACACCCTATACACTTTACTTTAGAAGGAGCTACATTTGATTGCCAAATAGAATATGGCTCATTTGATCGTTATAATATAGTAAAAAAAAGTATATTTAATTCTAATGAAGATATTGTATGGACTCCTGTTTATATTTTAGATGATTATATCTTTCAAGAACTGTATGTTAATAAAATAGATAAGACGTACATGGATGTAATTATTAGGATGGATGATAATATTATCGGCTTTTTAATAATTGAAATGTATCAGATTGAAAAAAGTCTATATAAATATGAAACCCATACAGTTGAGTTATTTAAAGAAGGAGATAATTATTTAGATAATATCTCACTAGAATATACCCTAAATAAAATAGAAGAAGCAAAAGAAACAAAAATAGATAAAACTTTAGAAGAGATTAAAAGCCTTGTCTATTTTCCGTTTGGTGAAACATTTAATATTAATGAAGGTTATGTTGGTATATTTTTCATCTTTAATCTAGAAGGTGCTAGGTTTGAATGCAGCACTGATAGAGGTTCTTTTTATAGTTTTAATAAGACTAATCAAGTTTCAGTAGATTCTAACAGCCTTTTATCATGGTGCCCTATTTATACTGAAGATTTAGTTAAATACGAAGAGATGCACGATAAAAACATCAAAAAAGCCTACATCGATATCATCATTAAAATGGATGGAGATATAATAGGCTGTGCTGTAATTAAAATAAAATATTTAGGTGACCATGAATATGAAGCTGAATTTGTTTCATCATATTTTTCTAAGATAGATGATGGCTATAAAACATTAACACTAAATAAAGTTAATAAAGAAATAAAGAAAATGAAAAAATAAAGAATAAAAAAATGCTTAAAAGCTTCTCTAAGTTGCTTTTAAGCATTTTTATTTATAATTATACGTCTATAAATAATTAATTTTCTCTAATAAGGGTTAGAAATACATTTCATCGACTGTTTTTAGATAATCTAGAAGTGGTGTGTATCCTTTAGGAACAATGCGCCCTATTTCTTTTGCTTTCTCAAATTGAATGCTTTTCCTACCATCATGGTTAACACCATCATCGTATAGTTTATAGAAGTCATCGATATCGATGATTATTACTTCGTTATATTTTTTAAAGTATATTATAACAAAAGATATTGCTCCGTGACGTTTAACATTAATTAAATGATCAATTTGATGAGGGAAAATGTGAGTGAAAGAAAAAGAAGTTTCGGTTGTTTCTTTAGCTTCGTAGTCAATGTATTTTCCTTTATAAATGCCATTATAGTCGGTTGTTGAAGGGGTGCGGTAGTAAGCTTCCGTGATTTTGGCTTTGTTTCTGGCTGGGTAGTCCACTTTAACAACCTGAATCGGAGTAGGCTTTTTATAGATATAGGCGATATCTTTATTTTTGTAATATTCATTTGTTTCATTTAAAACATTTTCAAAAAGCATTCCATAAGTTCTAATGGAATTCGTTTTTGTTGTTTTAATTGATGGGTTAGGGTAATTTATTTTCATATTTAATAACCTCATATAATATTATATCATGAATTGACATTTTTAATTATTGAAAAAATATAATAAATATTATAAAATATTATGTAAAGTAGAATTATTAATAGGTGCCTTTATGACAAAAGAAGAATTAATCGAAAGACAAAAACATATTAGGAATTTTTCCATAATCGCTCATATCGACCATGGTAAAAGTACTCTAGCTGATAGAATCTTAGAACTTACTAACACTGTTAGTAGTCATGATATGAAAGATCAGTTACTAGATTCTATGGATATTGAGAGAGAAAGAGGAATCACCATTAAATTAAATGCGGTAGAATTAAAATATAAAGCAAAAAATGGTGAAACTTTCATTTTCCATCTTATAGATACACCAGGGCATGTGGATTTCACTTATGAAGTAAGTAGAAGCCTAGCTGCGTGTGAGGGTGCAATATTAGTAGTTGATGCAACTCAAGGAATCGAAGCGCAAACTTTAGCTAATGTGTATCTAGCAATGGATAACGATTTAGAAATAATTCCAGTTATTAATAAAATCGATTTACCTAGTGCTGATCCTGATAATGTTAAATTAGAAATCGAAAATGTGATTGGGCTAGATACAACAGATACTGTTTTATGTAGTGCTAAAACTGGTGAAGGAGTTGGAGAAATCCTAGAACAAATCGTTTCTAAAATCCCTGCGCCTTCTGGTGATATTAACGCTCCACTAAAAGCATTAATTTTTGATTCATATTTTGACCCTTATCGTGGCGTTATTCCTTCAATTAGAATAGTTGACGGAATGGTTAAACGTGGTGATAAGATTCATATGATGTCAACTGATGCCACATTCGAAGTTACTGAAGTAGGAGTGTACACTCCTAACGAAGAAAAACGTGACTATTTAACAGTTGGTGATGTTGGTTTTATCGCAGCACAAATTAAAGATATCAAATATGTTCATGTTGGTGATACGATTACTCTAGATGAAAACAGGGCGATAGAGGCTCTCCCTGGTTATAGACGACTTAATCCGATGGTGTATTGTGGGATATTCCCTGTTGATAATGCTAAATACACTGATTTAAAAGATGCCCTAGATAAACTTAAACTTAACGATGCATCGCTCGTTTTTGAGCCGGAAAATAGCCAAGCACTAGGTTTTGGCTTTAGAGTTGGGTTCTTGGGTCTACTTCACATGGACATCATTCAAGAGCGAATTGAGCGTGAATTTAACCTTGATATCATAGCTACTGCTCCAAGCGTAGTTTATAAAGCATATTTAACTGATGGAACAGTTCTAACTGTAGAAAATCCATCAAAGATGCCGGATCCAGTATATATCAAATATATCGAAGAACCATTTGTTAAAGCATCGATTATGACACCAAACGAATATGTTGGTCCAATAATGGAAATCTGCCAAAACAAGCGAGGAACATATAGTGACATGACTTATATCGATTCTAACCGTGTCGCTCTAATTTATGATATTCCTCTATCAGAAATCGTCTTCGATTTCTTCGATAGACTAAAATCAAGCACTAAAGGTTATGCTTCGTTTGATTATCAACTTTCTCACTATGGTAGAAGCGATTTAGTTAGACTTGATATTTTAATTAATGGTGATAGGGTAGATGCCTTAAGTTCTATCGTTTACCGCGCTGATGCTCACAGAAGAGGCCTAGCGATTGCGGTGAAATTGAAAGAATTAATTCCACGTCAACTTTTTGAAGTTCCAATCCAAGCTGCAATAAGCGGTAAGATTGTAGCGAGAACTAATATTAAAAGCGTTGGTAAGAACGTCCTTGCTAAATGTTATGGAGGAGATGTCAGTCGTAAGAAGAAGTTACTAGAAAAACAAAAAGAAGGAAAGAAACGAATGAAAGCTGTCGGTAGTGTCACTATCCCTCAATCAGCCTTCTTAGCAGTATTATCTATCGATGATAAATAATAAAATCTTAGGTTTATACATCCACATTCCTTTTTGTTCATCGATTTGTACTTATTGTGACTTCTATAAGATGGTTGTTAGCCCCTCTTTTCAAGATAAATACGTCGATTATCTAATAAAAGAACTAAAACTAAAGGTAGATGAATTTAAAGACCTAGAAACAATTTATATTGGAGGAGGAACTCCTTCAGTATTAAAACTTTCTATTTTAGAAAAACTATTTGTTGAACTACATAACAAAATCAATTTTAGTAAAATCAAAGAATTCACTATCGAAGCTAATCCAGCTGATGTAACAATTGACTTTATAAACTTAATCAAAAAATATAAAGTTAATAGAATAAGCCTAGGAGTAGAAAGCCTAGATAAGAAAAAACTTTTATTATTAAACCGTAAACATAACAAAAAGCAAGTAATAAATGCTTTAAAGTTATTAAAAGAAAACAATATTAATAATATCAATGTTGATTTAATTTATGGGCTTAATAATGAATCTTTTAATGTCATCAAAAAAGATATTAAGACATTAAAGAAATATGTCACTCATTTTTCTTGTTATAATCTAATTCTAGAAGAGAAAACTATTCTATATAAACTAAAAGAAAAAGGTTTATTTAAAGAATTAAGTGAAGGAAAAGAAAAGAAGATCTATTATAAGATTATTAAATTATTAGAACGTAATGGATTTAGACAATATGAAGTAAGTAATTTCGCTTTAGATAGTTTTGCTTCACTCCATAATTTAATCTATTGGGATTTTAATTATTATAGTGCAATAGGAGCTAGTGCTTCATCGTTTATTTCAAAGTCAAGAAAAACTAACATCAATAATATCAATTTATATTATGAAGGAATTGATAATAATAAATTAATTTATTCGTTAGTTGAAGAGTTAAAAGAAGAAGATGAGATAAAAGAATTTATCATGATGGGGTTAAGAAAGATAGATGGAATCGATTTAGATGAATTTAAAGAGAGATTTAATATTGATTTTATGGAGAAATACCCGTTTACGAGAAATTTAATTGATAAAGGTGTGCTAAATATTAATAAATCTTCTCTAAAAGTGGCTAGAAGTGCCCTTTTTGTGATGAATGAGATATTAGTTTATTATATGTAATAGGGTTTCTAGGGAAAGAAAAAGTTTTATTTGAAGTAGGATTAACAAATAAAAATATTCAAAAGTTAAAAATGAATATGATAAAGGAAATGTAAGCATTATGAATGGTATGGAACATCTTTCAAGTGAATATAGAATGTATCTAACTACTGAGGCAGGGTTATCAGAAAACACATGCAGTTCTTATGTTATGGATATCGATCAATATATCGAATTTCTAGAGAAATATCGTAATATTACTGATCCTGATTTTATAACAATTGATGACGTTAGAAGTTATTTACAATCATTAAAAAGGAAGAATATAGCTTCATCTAGTCAATCAAGAAAACTATCAGCCCTAAAGAGTTTCCATAAATTTTTGACTTTAGAGCACTAT
The DNA here is from genome assembly GCA_918272565.1 of Bacilli bacterium. GTDB lineage: Bacteria > Bacillota_I > Bacilli_A > ML615J-28 > CAG-698 > Tener-01. The sequence continues at coordinate 29,801 of CAKJYW010000001.1, read as the reverse complement.
GCTAGTAAGAATGTAGCTAAACTAATTCAAAATCCTAAGCAAGAAAAACACTTGCCACAAGTCCTATCAATTGAAGAAGTTGAAAATTTACTTAACGTTTTAACGGAAGATAATCCAATTGAACTTAGAAATAAAACGATGATAGAACTTGCTTATTCTAGTGGATTACGTGTTAGTGAACTTGTCAATTTGAAATTAAAGGATTTGCATCTAGAAAGTGGCTTTATTCAAATCTTTGGTAAAGGATCTAAAGAACGTATTGTTCCAGTTGGAGAAGTAGCAATTGATCTACTTAATAAATACATTTCTACAGGTAGAGTTGCTTATCAAAACATTAAAAGTAAAGATTATGTTTTTATAACTAGACGCGGAACAAACATGACTAGACAAAATTTCTTTGATATTATAAGGCAAAAAGCAGCTTTAGCAGGAATAGAAAAAGAGATTTCGCCACATAAGCTCCGTCACTCTTTTGCAACTCACCTACTTGAGCGTGGAATTGATTTAAGGCTCATCCAAGAGCTTTTAGGTCACGAATCTATTTCCACAACCGAAATCTATACTCATATCAATAATCAAAGACTTAAAGAAGTATATATTAATGCTCATCCTAGAGCAGGTAAAAAGATAGAAAAATAGTAAAATTTAATGATTTATAATATAATAATTGTGTAATACGGAGGATTTAAATGAAATTTAAACGTATATTTGTGATTGTGGCGGACAGTGTTGGTGTTGGTGAACTACCTGATGCTAGTAATTATGGAGATAAAGGGACTAACACTTTAAAACATTTATCATACAAAAAAGATGATTTTAATATTCCAACTCTAGAAAAACTTGGAATTGGTAATATCACTGATGTAAATAATGCGGCGCCAACTAAAGCTCCCCTAGCTTCCTTTGGTAAAATGGCAGAATTAAGTGTTGGTAAAGACACTCTAACTGGTCACTGGGAGATTATGGGCCTAGAAGTAAAGAAACGCTTTCCATCATTTACAGATACTGGGTTTCCTAAAGAGTTAGTTAGTGAGTTAGAAAGAAGAACTGGACACAAATTTATGGGTAACATTAGTGCTTCAGGAACTGAGATCATCAAAGAGATGGGTGAAAGACAACTTGCGACTCGCGAGATGATTTTATATACTTCAGCTGATAGTGTCTTACAGATTGCCGCAAGCGAAGAGTTATTCCCACTTTCTGAAATCTATCGTACATGCCAAATAGCACGTGATTTGACTTTAGAAAATCCTGATTGGATGGTTGGTAGAGTAATTGCTCGTCCATTTGTTGGTAGCACTAAAGAAACCTTCGTAAGGACCCCAAATCGCCACGATTATGCAGTTAAACCTTGTGGGGTAACAGTACTTGATAATCTCAAGAAAAACGATTATAGCGTCATTAGCGTGGGTAAAATCAAAGATATCTTCGATGGTGAAGGAATTACTGAAGCTTATAAAGGTAAAAACAACCACGAAGGAATGATGCTCACAATTGACATCGAAAAAAGCAAAGATTTCGAGGGCCTGTGCTTTGTAAATTTAGTTGATTTTGATGCTTTGTATGGTCATAGAAGGGACCCTATGGGCTACGCTAAATGCTTAGAAGAATTTGACGAAGATTTGACTGAATTTATTAAAGGAATGCGTAGTGATGATTTGTTAATAATCACAGCTGACCACGGAAATGATCCAACTCATACAGGTACTGACCACACTCGTGAACATGTTCCTCTACTAGTTTATAACGCTAAACTTAAAGGTGTTGACTTAGGCTTAAGAAATAGTTTTAGCGATATTGGAGCAACAGTAGCAGATAACTTTAATGTAGAATTACCTATAATTGGTAAGAGTTTCTTAAATGATTTAAAGGAGATTAAATAGATGGAGCTTAAAAAACAAGAATTCAAATTATCATGTAGCGAAAACGCTTTGGTAACTGGCTTAATTTGGGAATTAGACGATCCTAAAGCAATCGTCGTTTTAAGCCATGGAATGGCTGAACACATCGAGCGTTACGAACCATTTGCCACATTTTTAGTTAGTCAAGGCTTTAAAGTCTACGGTCATAACCACAGAGGTCACAAAGGATCAATCCTTTCTGATTTAGATTATGGTTATATGAGCGATGAAGATAACTTTAAAGCGATGTTAGAAGACTTAGATAAAGTTATAGACAAAGCTAAAGACGAAAACCCTGATAAGAAAGTATTTATCTTTGGTCATTCTATGGGATCATTCTTAACTCAAAGATACATTGAACTACATCCAAACAAATTAGATGGAGCAATCGTTTGTGGAACAGGAATGAGTCCAAAAGGAATCTTAGGTTTAGGTAGATTCTTTGCTAAAATGATTATGAACTCTAAAGGACGTCGTCATAAGAGTAATTTCATTAATAACATGGCTTTTGGTTCATATAACAATAAATTTGAAAAGCGCACAGAATACGATTGGCTAAACCGTAACCAAGAAGAAGTAGATAAATATATTGCTGATCCATACTGTGGAGGAATCTTTACTGTTAGTTTCTTCTATGATTTCTTTGGATGTATGAAAGATATCCAAGATAGTTTCGACTTAATTCCTAAAGATTTCCCAATTCTTTTAATAAGTGGAGAAATGGACCCAGTTGGAGGATACTCTAAACAAGTTAAGAACCTTTATAAGAAATTAAAGAAAATCGGAATCAATGATATAAGCTTGACTTTATACAAAGATGCTCGTCATGAAATACTTTTAGAGCTTGATCACGAACAAACATTTAATGATTGCTTAAATTGGTTAAATAAACATCTATAATGAAAAGCTATAAAAAAGAATTGACATTTAATGTACCTAGCCGTCGCGCTTTTATTAATATCACACCTTACGTTAATGAAGCTTTAAAGGAAAGCAATATTAAAGAAGGTTTATTATTATGTAATGCGATGCACATCACAGCTTCAGTATTCATTAATGATGATGAGGCTGGTCTTCATCATGATTTTGAAAGATTCCTAGAACGCCTTGCTCCTGAAAAGCCTTATTCAGCATATGAACATAATGGCTTTGAAGATAACGGAGATGCTCACATCAAGCGTCAAATCATGGGAAGAGAAGTTGTTGTGGCGGTGACTAATGGAAGGCTAGACTTCGGACCATGGGAACAAATATTCTATGGAGAATTCGATGGAATGCGCCCTAAACGCGTATTAATTAAAATAATTGGTGAATAGACTCTCAGAAAACTCATTTCTGAGAGTTTTATATTAGTAATTACCCATCTAAAAAAGATAATCTTCTCCTATAAGGGTTTATAAGGGTTAAAGATTATAAAACTTGCCATTTACTTAATAAATGTGGTATAATAAATACAACCATTTTAAAGGTGATGTTATGAATAAAAAGTTTATATTACTTTTAATCCTTGTGGTTTGCTTTACTTTAGTGGGTTGTGGGAAAAAGAAGAATAGCGAAAAACAGTTAATCGGATTCACAATCTATGAGAAAAGTAACACGATAGGAGAAAGTCAAAAATTTGATAAACTTAACGATATAGAGATTAATGGAATCTACGCTTCAGATGATTATTCATTTGTATCAGTTAAAGGTGACTCTTTGTTTGATACAAAGACAGATACATCAAAACTTCAAGGTGACATGATCACCTTAAACAGTGTCTGCCTCTTCATTACAGCAAACTATTATCAATCTCAAAACGTTAATTATAAATTGTTCTTATATGAGATTTATATGCTTGAAGATGGATCTTATCTAGTTCAATATAAAGCTGATGTCAATTTATCAAGCGAAGTTGGAGACACACAAACTCTAACATTTGCTAGTGAAGCTGTTAAAAATGACCTTAATTATGTATTTACATACAAGATTAATTTCATTAAAATAGCTACACCTCAGAGCATTTTAGTTAAAGAATTCAATGAAAATAACGAAATAATTCTTGAAACTGAACTTACAACAGACGTTAGTGAATATAGAGCAAGTAAAGATTGTAGCTACATCTTAATTGAAGAATACAACGTATTCTTAGATGAAAACGATGAAGAAAAAAAATCAATCGATTACACTTTAATTACAGAAAAAACTCAAAAGAAGAACTATACATTTAAGCTTTTAAACGAAGCAAATCGTGTTGTAAACTTCCAAGTAACATTTGCATTTAAAGATGAAGTTGAGACTCGTTCTCAAGCCAAATCTAATAGATAATCCTCTTAAGTATAAGAGGATTTTTTTGTTTTCAGATTAATTATCATCCATAAAATGCTTAAAAACAGACAAAAATGATATAAATTTTAAGCAAATAATCATTATCATAATTGATTTATGAATATATTAAAGCTTTTCGAGCCTCTTTTTTATAAAAAAACAATACGAAAACAGATCAGTAGCTAGTATAAATAGTTTTTTTCAGAAAAATAAAACTGTAATTAAGCTATTATTAAGAAACAAGCCTGAAATTCCCTCTATAATCGCTTTTAATCAATCAAATGATTAATTATTCGATTTTTATATCAAAAATCATTATAAGTGAAATTTTGGGCTTGTGCTCTTTTTTAATAACTGTTTTAGAATTATAAATAGAAGATATTTAGATAGATTTTTTGTGGCTGATTAGGTGGATCATTAAATGAAAATTCATTAATAACCCCCTCCTACAAAGCTCTTTTAAAACGTTAAATGATTAATTATCCTGCTTTAAAAAGATAATCTTCTCTAATAAAGCTTATAGAAGAAAAAGAGTAATCAAGTAAGGAATATATAATAAAAAAGCCTTATAAAGCCCTTTTTTAAGAAAGCAAACAGATAATTAACCATCTTTAAAAAGATAATCTTCTCAGATAAGGGTTTATCAATATAATTCAGGAAATAAATATATAAAAAGAATCATAAGCCATTAAGAGAATCCAATAAGATAATTAATCATCTAAAGAAAGATAAACGTCTCATATAAGGCTTATACAAGAAGATTAGCAAATAAAACATGGATAATCTATAAGAAATGATTGGTGGGGATTTGTTTGAGATAGATCAATATAAGAATACAAGGTGAAGTAGCTACATTGTTATTCACCTTTTTATTATACAATATATATCAAAGCCCGTTGCCTTTTGATATTCTACTTTACATAATATATATTATAGGAAGCAATATATCAATAAAATCAGAAGTGGATAAGTAGGTTATTTAGTATATTTATTAACACAGATATCCACTTCTTTTAAATCATCTATATATAAGAATCTTATAATTTATATATTATTTACACTTCATAACGCGTTTATGATAACTTTAGATTAGTAATTACCCATCTTAAAAAGATAATCTTCTCATACAAGGCTTATAGAGCCTTAACTCCAACTAATTACTGTCAAATCGTATTTATTATTGTATTCATCTATTCTTTCTAATGTATCTTTTAATAAATTAGTTCTATAATCATCATAGTAAACTATAGCGTCAACAAATACATATTTATTATTCTTGTTTGTGAATTTGAATACTAATCCTTGTAGCTTGCCATCTTTGAAATTAGCAAAATAATAATAACGATTTGATTTATCATAAATATACGCAAAGCCTTGAGGTAGTCCTTCTTCATCTAAGAAACATTTCATTTTATAAGTGCCAAATTCAATTGTTTGACCTTCTTTAAAATAATCATTTATAGACTTAACATTAGTGTCATTGGAATAGAAGAATAAAATCCTACGATAGTTAGGTTTACGACTAATTTTCATATCTTGAAATTGGAAAGAAAATCTTCCATCATATTTGTTTTTAGGATTAATAGAATAAATATCAGGAAGATCAAAAGTTATAGTTACATCTTTTGTTTCACTTGTTCTTCTATCAGTATCAATAAAATCGTGGAAGACAAAGTTATTCTTTCTTTCTAAATCAATTATTTTATAGACAAATCCACCATAATCAACATTAGAATCAGGATTAAGTACTTTAGGTGGATGTTTAGTCATTTTGCCCTTATAAATAATTTCTAAATCGCTCATCTTAAGTGATATTTCGTTTCTAGTGAAATTTAATTCAAAATCTTTGTTTAACATAAATACTCCTTTACAACTTAAATGTATCAAATGATAAATAATATGTCAATAAAAAAAAAGATAGATATAAAATCTATCTTTATTCTGTCCTTAAAGCAACAACAGGATCTTTCTTTGCTGCAGAGCGAGATGGAATAATTCCTGATATTAAAGTTAATAATAAACTGATAGCAATTAGAATTAATCCAACTAGTGGAGGTAGTGTAGCATTTAATGATTGTATAGATGTATAGTAGTGTAATATTAGATTAATTGGTATACAAAGTAAATAAGTTACTCCTACACCGATTAAGCCACTATTAAGTCCTATAATAATAGTTTCCGCATTAAACATACTACTAACGTTTCTCTTACTTGCTCCAATAGAACGAAGGATACCTATTTCTTTTGTTCGCTCCTGGACGCTTATTAGAGTTATAACTCCAATCATGATTGATGATACAATTAAACTTACCGCTACAAACGCTATTAGCACGTAAGTAATAGCATTAATGATTGTTGTGATAGATGACATGATAATACCGATATAATCAGTATATTCAATTTCTTTCTCTTCATCATCAACTATAGCATTATATCTAGTAATCTCATCTTCAATAACACTCTTATCATTAAAGCTAACCGCATACATGCTAATCATAGATGGACTCTCAATATCAGCAACACCTAACTTAGACAAGTTCTTCTCGTATGTTGAGTCACTGTATTCGATAACTAAATCATACATTAAAGCAACGTCAGCGTCGCTTGAAGAAGCAAGTAAATCATCAAATTCAGCTAAAATTTCATCTTGGCTCATCTTAGCAAGGCGCATTGCAACTTCTCTAGCAAATTGTGTCTTATAGCGTTGTTCTAAAATGGTGCGATAATAATTATATAATTCTTCATCGCTCATATTAGCAATATATGATCTAATAGTTTCTTCATCAAGCCCCATTTGACTCTTCATGAGTGATACAATTGCTTCAGTAATCTCTTCTTTTGTTACTTTTTCTATCTCAGTATCTACATAAGCCTTAACATCTTCATCTTTAGGAGTTGTAACGATACGCATGTAAGTGATTTGCTTTTCTTGAATAGTCATTTCACTAACCTTATCTTTAAAAATATCAGCTTTTTCACTATCTGAGTAATTATCAGCTGTCTTAAAAGGTAAATTAGTGAAAATATCCATTGTTGGATCAGCCATTTGAGCAATAACTGCATCGCTTTCCTTAGCTTTATTAATGATATATTCTGTGAGTAAATAAGTATATCCGATATAACCGCTATTTCCTCTAACTGATCCTTTAGCAGGTCTAGCTATACCAACAACCTTTAAATCAAGTCCATTATCATATAAATATTTGATACCAGCTTCAGTGTCTCTTAAATCGGTATATGTTTCAGTCTTACTATCGTAATTATAACAATCGCTAGATAGAATTGTCCTATAAGTTCTTGAACAAATCTCTTCATAAGACCATTTCTTAATCTCATATTCGATTTCAGTCTTATTTAGTGCAGCTTCAGCTAACTTTTTAATCTCTTCTTCTCCTGTAAGACCTAAAGCATATAAAGTCATATCATCTAATTCATTTTTATCATCAACAAACAAAACTACTTCATCAAAGCTTTGAGGCCATCTACCATAGATAACATCATATTGGCTTTCAGTAACATTACTAATAAGCTCTCTATTTTTACCAGGAATCAGTTCCTTAAATAAACTATATGAAGCACTCATCATTGAACGCATCATCGAACTAGATGAATAATTTAGAGCACTTGACATATCTATTCCTAAATAATTCTTATAAATATCTAGTACCAACTGTCCACTATCAGATTTAATGATATTATCATCAACATTCTTTGTATAAATCATCAAATCGACATTATATCCGTATTGAACACTATTTAGGCTACTATATAGCTTTGAATTTTCATCTTTTAGTTCATTTTCAATAAAGGTTTTAAAGCTTTCTAAGTCATTTTTCTTCGTTTCAACATTACTTATAGAATTAAGTAAATCATAAAGCATCGCTTTTTGATAAATCGATTCTAAATCATGTTCATCGATGCTTTCAGCTTTACCCATAAAACTTTCTAGTAGACTTGTTAAGCTTACGCTTTCTTCTTCAACAGTAATAGGGTAACTTGCTAGAGTCTCTTCTTGAACTTGATTAATATAATTAGTAGTTCCTTGACTAACAGCATAAATTAAAGCAATACCAATTATTCCAATTGACCCCGCAAAAGATGTTAGAATCGTTCTACCTTTTTTACTAATTAGATTCTTTAGAGAAAGACCAAATGAAGTATGGAACTTCATAGAAGGGTTTTTAACCTTTTTAGGTTTTGACTCTACTTCTTTTTTATCAAGTTCATTTTCGATTTTGAGCTCTTCATTTGTTAAAGGGGATGAATCACTAATAATCAACCCATCGACCATTTTAATGATTCTTGTTGAATAAGTTAAGGCTAAATCTGGATTATGGGTAACCATAATAACTAAGCGATCTTTACTAATCTCTTTTAAGATTTGCATAACTTGAACGCTAGTTTCAGTGTCTAGGGCACCAGTTGGTTCATCAGCTAAAACGATATCAGGATTATTAACGATAGCACGAGCAATAGCAACACGTTGCATCTGTCCACCACTCATCTCCTGAGGTCTTTTCTTAAACTGATCACCTAAGCCAACCATCTCTAGAGCTTCTTTTGCTCTTAACCTACGTTCTTTTTTATTAACGCCACTTAAAGTTAAAGCAAGTTCAACGTTTTGTAAAACAGATTGGTGAGGAATCAAATTATAATTTTGAAAAACGAATCCAACAGAGTGATTACGGTATCTATCCCAATCACGGTCTTTATATTCTTTAGTTGATTTTGATGAAATAACTAAATCACCGCTAGTGTATTTATCAAGCCCACCAATGATATTAAGCATTGTAGTTTTCCCACATCCAGAAGGTCCTAAGATAGAAACAAATTCATTTTTTCTAAAAATTAGATTTATTCCTTTTAAAGCTTCAACAGTTTCTGCTCCAGTTATATAATTTTTAGTAATATTCTTTAATTCAAGCATATAAGAATACCTCAAAAACTTAATTTATAACAATATTATAAATGAATTTATCTAAATTAAACATATAAATATTTATTTTTATGACAAATCTTAATTAGACGTATACAAAAGACGATGAAAGAAATAATCATCGTCTTTTTGAATAAACAATTTCACCATTTACATAAATGAAATTCTTGTTTAATTTGTAAATGTGCTCGCCACTTTCATAAATTGCTGCATCATAGATTGTTAAATCAGGAGTTTTTCTTTTAGCTAATGATTTAACTAAATAAGCAATAACTTCTCCTTGTTTTGCTTCTTCTCCCGTAATTGAACCAAATAGGTATTTGGATTCAATAGCAGCAAGGCTACTTACCGTGATATTAGCACCAATGATATCAAAAGGCATAATATAAGAGCCATCAGTTTTACTGATATAATAAATCTCTTCTTCAAAAATGAAGTCGATTACACCCATAGCCATCTCATCATTATTACAAATGACAACTTCAATATTGCTTTTACCACGACTGTCACGGCATTTACTAGAATAATATAATTTCCTAATAGCTTCTTTAGCATTTTGACGATTCCAGTTAGCGTACTCGGTTGCTAGAATCGATGTAGCATATTCCTTGTTATGAAGTTCATTAATGCAAGTTGAGAAGATGGTTTCAGTAATTTGGTGTCCTTGTTCACCTTTTAAAATGACCATTTCAATGATATTATTTCCATTTGTATCATAATAGATTGATAAATCATTCGGATCACTAAACATCTTACCAACAATCTTCGCTTGCATTAAACCGATAGCTTCTCCATCGTTACCAACATAATAAGCTTTATTATAATTATATAAATCTTCCCAGATTGGTTCACGATTAAAGAAGATTAAAGGAATATCTTGCTTTTTGGCTTTATCAACATAAACTGAAGCACTTAGTCTATCAACTAAATTAACAATGATAAGTTCGCAACCTTCATCAATCAACTCTAAAAACTGGTCGTTTTGTAACATCTGACTGTTTTCAGCATCTTTAACGATCATTTCAAAACTATTATCTAATTGATTTTTGAATGTTTCATAAATGATATTTAAAGCACTATCATCAGATGAATATAACAAAACACCAACTTTAGTCTTTTTCTCTTTACATCCACTTAAAACAATAATCAATAGAATAAAAAGTACAAAAATTAAAGTTCTTCTATTCTTCAAGTTTATCTCCAATTGATGTTTTTAGTGGTATATAAAGAGTTATTGTTGTGCCTTCATCGAGTTCACTTTCGATTGTTAAATCAGCGTCTTCACCATAGTAAAGTTTTAATCTCAAATAAACGTTTTTAACACCTACGCCATCGTTGATTTCAGGGTTTTTGAATGTTTCATAGATTTGACTGATTTTTTCTTCTTTCATTCCATAACCATTATCAATAACTTTGAAGACGATACGTTCATTTTCAATATAAGCTTTTACTTTGATGATTCCTTCTTCTATCCTATTCTTAATACCATGATAAATAGCATTTTCAATTAATGGTTGTAAGATAAGTTTTACAGTTGTGCACTCTAAGACTTCATCTTGAACATCGAATTCGTATTTGAATCCATTAGAATACCTAATTGATTGAATTAATAGATAACTTCTAGCATGTTCTAGCTCATCTTTAACAGTAATGATGTTACGACCACGGCTAATACTTATTCTAAATAACTTAGCCAGTGCCACAACCATTCTACTTGCCTCATTATTTTGTCCATCATCAATTAACCATACGATAGAATCTAAGGTATTATAAAGGAAATGAGGGTTAATCTGATATTGTAAAGCTTTAAGTTCACTCTTTCTTTGACTAATCTGCTCAGATACGACCTTATCCATCAATTCTCTAATACGTTTCATCATCAAGTTGAAGGTATTAGTTAAAGATGCAACTTCTTTTTGACCACTTACTTTTACTTCATTAAATTGTAAGAAGTCACTTTGTTCAATGTCACTCATCGCACGCTCTAACTTACGTAGAGGGTTAATCATACCACGTACAACGAATGTAACAATGATTGCTGCAGAAACTAAAGCGATAGCTGAGATAATTCCTAAAGTAATTGTGAAATTATTAATTGCAATACGACTATCATTAGTATTAATAAAGATAGCGATTTTCCATCTAGTATTAGTTATCGGATTAATACTTAATGTGAACTGATTACCATCTAAATAAATAGTTGATGTTCCTAGAGTTTGGTTACGAATTGATTGAAGCATCTCATCGTTAACACTATCGCCACTATAGAAAATTAAACTATTAACATTATTCAAAATAACAATTTGACCATATTTACCTAGATTAGTGTTACGAGCAAGATTAACGATTTTATCTGATGAAAGTTCAATCATCAAAACACCACTATCTTCACCAAAATTATAATCGAGGTATTTTGTGGCAAAAATCATATTTTCTCCACTTTCACTAGTGTAAGGTGGAGAGAAATAATGCGCAGTAGGCTGTAAAATTGGTTCTTGGAACCAAAACATCGTTCTAATAACATCGCTTGGTGAATCGAAGTTTTCGTTTGTTGAAACGAGAATCGATCCATCGATATTAAATAACATAATATTATTGATATCAGTTCTAAAGCTTAGAACACTCTCAAAATATTCTTTTGTTTCCTCAATGTTGTTTTTTACATCTTCATTGTCTAGTTTATCAACAACAATATTAAATGTCTCGATGATACTAGCAATATAGTTTTCGTAATTATATACGATTTGTTTACTAATCTCATTACTTTTACTTGTTGCACTGTCTTCAACATAACTTCGAAAGTTACGAATAGTGAAAAACATTACAAAAGCTGTAAATATGATCATTAGCAATAAGACATAAAAAGCAATCTTAAACTGTAAGCTTCTCCCTTTCGTAAAATTCGTTTTTGTTTCAGACATTATTTGTCTTCCTGCTCTCTATATTCCTTTGGAGAAATTCCTTGATATTTCTTAAAACTATGGCTGAAGTAATAAGCTTCACTAAAACCAACACGCTCCGCAATATCAACGATCTTCATATTAGGATTCTTTAGATACTCTTTAGCTTTTTCCATTCTTAGTGATGTTAAATACTTAACAAATGTAGTGTTCTTTTCTTTCTTTAAAATCGCACTTATATAACTAACACTAATATCAACTTTATCAGCTAAAAGTTCTAAGCTCAAATCATTTTCCGTATAGTGAGAATCAATATAGTTTATAATCTTATTTAAGTTCTTTTGAATATTATCAGATATTATTTCACCATTAATTACTTTAACCCTAGTAATTAACGCTTCAAACCAATTAAATAAATCATCACTAGTCTTAAAATCTAATAGCTTTTGATGATAATTGATTCCATCTTCATATAGCATTGGGAAGTTATCACAAGATTTCAAAATAGCATTTAAGATATTAGAGATGTTATAAGCATAAGTTGACATGTAATCTAAAGATGTAATCTTCTTCTTAAGTTCAGATAATAGCTCTTTAGCTTCGTCAATTGTCTTATATCTAATAGCATATGTTAAATCTTTGTATTCGTTATCATCAATTGTTCTAGCAGATTGATTAAGATCATGAATGTTACTAAAAAAATAAATCTCATCTCCGCCCATAGCATTTCTAAATTCTAACGCTTTTAGAGCTTCTTGATACATCTCTTTGAAATTAGGCTTCTTATAGAAATTACTAATACCTACGCTCAAAGAATAATTATTATATTTCTTTGTCTTCATTTGAACATATTCAAAGCTTTTTTCTAGATGATTAACTGTAATTTCCTCATTAGATTTAATTATTGAAACGATAGCGTCATTTCTAGTGATAGTTTCATTAAAGAAACGACCTTGTAAAGCTTCTGTAACGTTCTTTCTAACAGTAAGCAAGTCAATTTCATGTTTATCAACATCATCTTTTTCAGTTTCAGAATCAATATCAGTAATACATACCGCAAAATATTTGTAATCCATATTGATGCCATCATGTTCTAACTTCTTATAGAATTTAGAATCGATTGATGTCTTAGTTAACAATGTATGAATATCATTTTCTTTGATAACAGGAAGATTCTCCTTAATGAACTGCTCCATATTGGCCAGATTAGTATTTCTAAAATACTCTTCATCAAGATCTTCTTTTGTCTTAATTAAAATGTTCTTCAAATCATCGTTTAAAACTGGTTTTGTTAGAAAACCAACAACACCTAAATCGATTGCCTTTTTAGCATAATCAAATTCATCGAAGCCGGTAATAATAATGGCTTTTGTTAGAGGTTTAGTTTCTTTGATTTTTGATATTAATTCTATACCAGTCATAAAAGGCATACGAATATCAGTTATAACTAAATCAGGGTTCAAATTATTTACACCCTCTAAAGCATCTAACCCATTTTCGTACATCCCAACAATCTCAAAGCCAGTATCAAGCTTCTTGATAGATTGGCTTAGTCGGTTACGAACATCAAATTCATCATCAACAATTACTAATTTATACATAATTCACCACCAATTTTATTATACCTTTATTTCTCTAAAGCTTCAATATATTTAATTGCTTTATTAACAATATGAAGTTTCTTGTCACTGAATGCTACTTTCTTGAAATATTCGATAGATTTAGCGATATTGTTTTCTTTAGCATAGATTACACCTAAATAATAATTAGAAACTAGTCTCATAATAGTAGTACTATCAATACTTAAAGTATCTTCATATAAAGTCCTAGCCTTATCTAGATAAATTCCATTCATAATAAAGTATTTAGCTTCTATATACCTGTAATTAGTGATCATTTGATCTCTTAGTGTAGGTTGTTTAGCAGCTTCTATTATTTTCTTTAATTCTTCGAGCAATATTTTATAATGATTGGCTTGTCCTTTTTCGTAGTAGATACTACACCAAGCACGATAATAATTATATTTATTAAAGAAATTAGCTTTATCAATGATTGATTCTAACTCAGTTAGCATCTTTTCAGCTTCATCAATTTCACCCATATCAATTTTAATCATTGCTAGGATAATATTATTCATCTTTCTAGCTTTTTTAGTTAGATATAGGGTTTTATAGAATGCAACCATATCATCATAATATTTAAAAGCATCTGCGTTCATTGCATATTCACCAATAATTCGAACTAATTGACTACGTTCTGTGTTACGCATAGTGAAATTAGGAATAAGCATCATCCCCGCAATAATATATAAATAGATATCATATCTAGTGTGATAAATAATCGTAAATACAATCAATAAAATAGATAAAATATCTGTTATTAATAAAAACCAAAATCTTCCTTTTCTCATAATTAAACCGTTATTATAAAATAATTCTTTCTTCTAATTTAATACCAACTTTATTACAAAATTCAATTACCTCTTGATCCTTACCATCAGTTAGATACTCAACTTTATGAGAGTCACTACCTAAAATGAATTTAGCGTCTTTGTAAGTTGAAGCAATGCGCCAAAAATTAAGGAAAGGGTAAACGTAAGTTTCTTCACCCAAATCATTCTTTGTCTTAGGTCTTCTTGCGCCATTGATGTTTACTTCTAGATAAACATTATATTCAATAGCAGCTTCGATGATTTCTTTAGATATATCATCAAGTTCCTTAACCCATGTTTGGTTAGCTCTTGCAAATGATAACATGAATAAATCAGGGTGAGCTAAGATCTTGAAATATCCCGTAGCCATGCCACTAATTATCTCATTTTTGTATTCAATGACTTCATCTAAAGTGAATCCTTTGTAAGGACTAATCCACTCACCATCTTTATAAAGTGCATGTTGACCTAAGATAAGATAATCTAAGTGATATCTATCTAAATATTCCCTATACCACAAATCATATTCTTTATAATATTCAATCTCTATTGCTTTATAAATCTTCATTTTACCTTCATATTTCTTTTGATTAAATTCAATCTCAGGTAAATATTTTAAGATAAAATCATCCATAGACATTCTAGCTTTCCACTGTGGGGCTAGAGCCCCATGGTCACTTACTCCCCACTCCTTAAAGCCAAGTCGATAAGCTTCATCGCAGTAATCACTTACAGTTCCTGTTGCATGACCGCATAAATAGCAGTGTGAATGATAATTATGAATAAATTTAAAACCTTCATTACATTTTTTCATAATTATTATGCTTACGCTTTCTTTCTAATTTGATCCACTTAGCACTTCTTCCTTTTCCTGTTGGAGCGATGAATCCTTTATCTCTTAAGCTTATTAAGCTACGATTGATTGTAGACTCGCTAACATAAGGATGAATAGCTCTAATATCTTCTTTAGAGAATTCTTTAGTCATGCCCATGATTGTATTTTCAATGTTTTCTTGCTTTTTGAAATTCTTATCAAATTTATAATCTTTCATAAGCTTATAATTTCTCTCATAAGCAGTTAAGATGATATTCATGATAAACCTTACAAAGCCAAGTGTTTGAGCATAACCCTCATCCCAGTTAAAAGCAATATTAGAAAGCTCTTCTTTAAATAAAGGTAATTCTTCATAGATTAGTTCAAAGAAACTAACATAGTGGAAACACTCTAAATTAGATTTAATCATTAGATTATAAAGAAGTAATAAACTAGCTACATCATTAACGTTATTATATGAAGAGCTATAGAATGGCTTGATATTATAAAAATCGATAAAGAAATGAAGATAGAGGATAATTCGTTCAAATTTCCTAGTTCTTAGAATATTATTCATTTCTTGGATGATTTCATCAAGTAAAAGTCTCTTACTTCTATCTCCTTCGCCTTGTAAAACACTACGTTTTTTTGTTGAAACGAAGTCATAGCGAACCTTTGAATAGTGATTAAATACATAATTAATCTCATTTAAGAATTCATTTGTTTGTAAAGGCAATCTATCACTTTCTCTTTGAAAACTTGATAAGATATCTTTTAGATTATAAAGGGTATTTTCCTCTTTATTTCTTGGATTAGAATTCTTATTTAATATTAATCTAGTTCTAGCATCGCTAATGTCTAAGCCTAAAATTTTGCTTAAATAGTAAGCATCTTTTTCTACTGTTTGATCTATTATCGTATTTAAATCACTTGATGCGGTGTTTCTGACTTCAGTATTCTCACCAATATATTGGTAGATATCACTTAAGTCAACTATAACATCATTGGGGATTAAAAATCGATTAATGTTTAATACACAACTCATAAAATACTCCTATTTTGTATTAAAGTCCTTGTTATTTCTTACGATAATAATCTTCTTAGGCTTACCAACATTCATACTTTGACTACTAGTCTTAGTAGTTCCTTTAACTAAACCAAGATCAATTGGAGCAATTCCATCTGTTCCTTCGATGTATGATTCAACATATCCTTCTTTAATGTTAGGAGCATGAACGATTTTAACATCGATGACATTAGTCTTAGATTTAGCTGATTGGATGTACTGTCTACCTACATGAGTCTTGTGACCTTTGACGATTTCACTAGGTTTAAATCTCTTAATAACACCACTTCCAGTAAGTACTACAATTACATCTTTATCATTAACATAATAACCACTTACTACTTCATCATTTGGACGGTTCTTCATTTCAAGAGCCTTAACACCAAATGAAGCAGGTGCAAATAAGCTGATTTCATCAAGTGGATATCTAGTCATGAATCCTTCTTTAGTAACCATCACAACATCGCCTTTTTCACCATCGCAAATATCAACGCTAACAACCGCATCTCCAGGTCTAACTTTAGTAGCTTTTAGTGCTTTACCAAAACGAGTAGCCTCTAAGTCTTTAATTAAAGTACGCTTTGTTAAACCTGATTTTGTTGTGAAGAGTAGATAACGTTCTTTAGAGAAGTCATCAATTGGAACAGCATAAATTATATGTTCATCAGCACCAATATTAACTAAAGTAGAGATGTTTCTACCCATATCTTTATGTTTACAATCTGGGATGTTACTAACTGGTAAATATACATAATTACCTTCAGTAGAGAATAGTAATAATGTATCTAGTGTAGTACAGTTATATGTTGCAATGATTGTGTCATCTTCTTTGATCTTTGTATCATCATCAGTGTAATAATTCTTTGGATACATTCTCTTAATGTAACCATCTTTAGTAATTAAGATTATAACATCTTCCTTTGGAATCATTACCTTTTCTTGAACATTCAAATCTTCAATCTCATGTTCAATAACTGTCTTTCTAGGTGTTGATAATTCTTCTAATGTATTAAGTAATTCTTTTTTAATTAAGTTAAGCAAACTTTCTTCGTTAGAAAGAATCTCTTCTAATTCCTTGATTCTTTCACTTAAATTCTCTTTTTCATCCATCAAAGCTACAATATCAGTATTAGTTAAACGATATAGTTGTAACATAACGATAGCTTCAGCTTGAATCTCAGTGAAACCAAACATTGTAATTAAGTTTTCTTTAGCATCTTTTTTATTAGCACTATTTCTAATTGTTTGGATAACAGCATCTAAAATAGATGTCATGCTTATTAATCCTTCAACAATATGAAGTCGCTTTTTAGCTGATGCTAATTCAAAATTACTTCTATTTGTGATTACTTCTTTTTGATGCTCAATGTAGGCATCAAGCATTTGAAGTAAACCAAGTTGCATAGGTCGCTTGTTACAAATAGCTACAACATTAAAGTTGTAATTGATTTGAAGCTCAGTGTTTTTAAAGAAGAAATTACGAATGAATTCAGGGTTCGCATCTTTTCTTATGTCAACAACAATACTTAAACCTTCTTTATCAGATTCATCTCTAATATCAAGTACACCATCGATGTTCTTTTGTTCAACAGATTCACTCATTCTCTTAATTAGTTGACTCTTATTGACATTATATGGAATTTCGGTAACTTGAAGTTGATAAATCTTATCTAAATCTTTGATTTCTGTCTTACTCTTAACAACAATCTTGCCACGACCAGTTTCATAAGCTTGTTTTAAGGCATCGATTCCTTGAACAATACCGCCAGTAGGGAAATCTGGTCCTAAGATTATTCTCATGATATCTTTTAATTTACAATTAGGATTGTTGATACGATAGATTGTGGCATTAATTACTTCGTCGATATTGTGAGGTGGAATCTCAGTTGCGTACCCAGCACTTATACCTGTTGCTCCATTTACTAAAAGGTTAGGGAAAGCACTAGGAAGGACAACGGGTTCATATTCCTCATCATCGAAATTAGGAACAAATCCTACAGTCTTTTTGTTAATGTCTTTAAGTAGATAATCACTAAATTTGCTAAGACGCGCCTCTGTGTAACGCATTGCGGCGGCACCATCGCCGTCGATTGAGCCGTTGTTTCCTTGCATGTCAATTAGAGGAAAACGAGTCTTGAAATCTTGACTCATTCTAACTAGAGCATCATAAACTGAAGTGTCACCATGAGGGTGATATTTACCTATTACTTCACCAACAATTCTCGCACTCTTTTTATAAGGCTTGTTATAAAAGATACCAAGACGATACATAGCAAATAGAATTCTTCTTTGAACAGGTTTTAAACCATCTCTAACGTCTGGAATCGCACGATCTTGAATGATATATTTAGAATAACGACCAAAACGATCACCAAATATCTCTTCAAGATTGTCGTTTAAAATCCTCTCATTTACAAATTCTTCAATTAGTTTTGTTGTCTTCTTACTCATCGCCAAGTACCTCAACATTCTCTAATGTAAAATTGTCAACATTTTCGAAAGAAACATTGTTCTCAATCCACTCTCTACGTGGTTCAACATCATCACTCATCAAGATATTAATACAGTTATCAGCTTCACCAAAGTCTTCAATATTAACTCTAACTAAAGTTCTTGTTTCAGGACACATTGTAGTTTCCCAAAGTTGAGTGAAGTTCATTTCACCTAAACCTTTGAAACGTTGAACGTTAGTTTGTTTGCCTTCAGCTAACTTTTCTCTTAATTCTTCATCACTCCAAGCATATTCTACTTTTCCTTTATAACTAATCTTATAAAGAGGAGGCATGGCGATATAAACTCTACCATCATCAATTAAAGGCTTCATATATCTAAAGAAGAAAGTAAGTAACAATATTTGAATGTGTGCTCCATCGGTATCCGCATCGGTCATAATTACAACTTTCTTGTAATTGCATTTATTGATATTGAAATCTTTTCCAATACCAGCACCGATTGCATGAATAATCGATAAGATTTCTTCATTCTTTAGAAGTTCTTGTTGAGAATTCTTTTCAGCGTTAATTACTTTACCTCTTAAAGGTAAGATTGCTTGGAAGCGTCTATCACGACCTTGACGAGCACTTCCACCAGCACTATCACCTTCGACTAAGAAAAGCTCATTAATTTCTGGATTTCTTGCTTGAGCAGGAGTTAGTTTACCATTCATGTTAAATGGCTTACTTACCTTTTCTTTTATTTCACGAATATCTTCTCTAACTTTCCTTATTTGCTCACGCTCTTTAAAAGCACTAATTGCATTACCAATTAATAGGTTAGCAATTTCACCTTTTTCGCTTAGGAAGAATTTCATCTTTTCAGAAATGATACTTTCAACAGCACTCTTAGCTTCAGCAGTTCCTAGTTTAGATTTTGTTTGAGATTCAAATTGTAAAATCTTTTCAGGAATTCTAACGCTAATTACTGCAGTTAATCCTGTTCTAATATCACTACCATCTAGATTTGGATCTTTTTCTTTTAATAAACCTGCCATCCTAGCGTGTTCATTAAAAGCTTTAGTAAGACCACTCTTAAATCCTGTCTCATGAGTTCCACCGTCAGTTGTTCTAACGTTATTAACATATGATAAGATGTGTTCTGAATAAGTTTTAGCAGTGTATGCTAGGGCAGCTTCAGCTGTAATAATTACTTTTTTATCGCTATTTGTCTCTTCAGGTGTAACATCGAATTCACCTGATAAATAGATAGGGTCACATAAAGCTTTCTTATCTCCTGCTAAATCTTTAGCATATTCAATAATACCAGTTTCATATTTAAATGTTTCACTTTGACCAGTTCTTTCATCAATTAGTTCAACTTTTAATCCTCTAGTTAAGAAGGCAGTTTCTTTAATCCTTTGGCTACAAAGTTTATAGTCAACTAAGGTTGTTGAAAAGATGGAAGGGTCTGGTTTAAAGTGAACTGTAGTTCCTCGTCTTTTTGATGAATCACTAACAACTTTAGGTTTCTTGATGACTTTACCACCATCTTCAAATCTTTGAGTGTAAATCTTTCCATCTCTACAAATAGTGATTTCCATCCACTCACTTAAGGCATTTACAACAGAAGCACCAACGCCATGTAAACCACCACTTACTTTATATGATGAATCATCAAATTTACCACCAGAGTGAAGTTCACAAAATACAACTTGAGGAGTAGGCACACCAGTCTTATGCATTCCAATAGGAATACCACGACCATTATCCATAACTTCAATTGAGTTACCTTTGTGGATAATTATTCTAATTTGATTAGCATAATCGCTTAATACTTCATCAACTGAATTATCAAAGATTTCCCAAATCAAATGGTGTAAACCACGAGAGTCAGTAGAACCAATGTACATTCCCGGACGTTTTCTAACACCTTCTAATCCTTTTAATACTTGTATTTGATCACTTGTGTAATTATTAGCTTTATTAGTTGCCATAAAATTCACCCTTTCCTATTCATTATACATATTATAGCATATATTTAATAAAATATCAAATCTATTTTTCACACTTTAATCATATTCATAATTGCTTTTTGATAATGATTAGCGATATTAACTTAAAAACAAGTATAATTAAAAAAAAGTAAAAAAATAAGCGCATATTACGCGCTTAGTTTTTAGCATTTTGCATAGATGCCATAACTTGTCTAACTTGTTTTTCAGATGGAGTTCTTCCCATTGATTGGAACATCGCTCTAATCATCTTTTCATTTACTGGAGGGTTCTTTTCTAAATATTTAGTAAATACTTTTCTACTGATAAAGAAACCAGCAACAGCACCCGCAAGTAATGCCACAACAATTAATACGATTGCTAACCATAATTGCATAATTAACACCTCTTCTTTTTTTCTAGTAATATTTTACTATAAATAAAGAAAAAAAGCAACTTAATGATTATGGCAAAATAGATAATTGTGTCAATTATTAATTCATCATTTTTCATTTTACATCTTTACAATAACCAATAATATGATATAATTATATCATCCTATAGGAGGTATATTATGCCAAGATTTATTACTGATCAATGTATCGCATGTGGTACATGCGCTCAAAACTGTCCAGTTGATTGTATTAAAGAAGGTGACGTTTACGTTATCGACCCAGATCAATGTATTGATTGTGGTGTTTGTCAAGAAAACTGTCCAGTTGAAGCTATTGAAGAAAAATAATAGCATAATAAAACGGCTGCTTATTGCAGCCTTTTAATTTATGTAAACATTTACATATTTATTTATATTGAATATAGATAAATTATAAAGATATAATATAAGTAACTTAATAGTGCTATGAATAGATGAGTAGTAAGTTAAATCTTTATAGAGAGCATCAGTTTGGTGGAATGATGCAAGATGAGATTTATGAACATGGTCTAGGAGCAATCATTTCCGAACTGTCTACACTTAAGAAATGACGCGTTCGCCCGTTAAAGCGATATAGTTTAAATAGTCAAATCTATGCGACTAGAAAATAGGAAAACTAATATCTTTTTAGTTTTTGAATTAAGGTTGGTACCACGAATCATTCGTCCTTAAAAGCAATTTTTTATTGTTTTTAAGGACTTTTTTTATAGGAGGAAAAATGAGTGAAATTTTAAAAATAGTTAATTTGAATAAAAAATATAACGAGAATGTTGTATTACAAGATATTAATCTATCAATTAATAAAGGTGACATCTATGGAATCTTAGGCTTATCTGGTGCCGGTAAGTCAACATTAGTTAGATGTATCAATGGGTTAGAGAAATTTGATAGTGGGAAAATCTTATTTCATGATAAGGAAGTCACTTTTAATCGTGACTATAGAAGAAAAGTTTCAATGATTTTTCAATCATTTAACCTTCTTAGTCAAAAGACTGTTTTAGAAAATGTTAAACTTGCGGGGGACATTGTTAAAGATAAAGATTCTTTAGAGAAAGCCAAAAGATTATTAGATTTAGTTGATTTAAAAGATAAATATAATTCATATCCTAGTGAGCTATCTGGTGGTCAAATGCAAAGAGTTGCAATTGCTAGAAGCTTAATGACTGATCCAGAAATACTTTTATCAGACGAAGCAACATCAGCCCTCGATCCTGAAACTACACTATCAATTCTTGATTTATTAAAAGATTTAAATGAAAAGATGGGATTAACGATTATCATCATTTCCCATCAAATGAACGTTATTGAAAAGATTTGTAATAAAGTTGCAATAATCGATAAAAGCAAAATCATTGAAGATGGAGAAATCTATAACGTCTTCTTATCTCCTAAATCAGACATCACAAAGAAACTTATTTATTCAGGTCACATCAATACTAAATTAGATGGTAAGAAATTCATCAAAGTAATCTTTAATGGCGAAGTAGAAACGCCAATTATTACAAACATCATTCAAAACTGTAATATCTTAGTTTCTATCGTTTATGCTGATAGTCGTGCTATCAAAGATAAAATGTATGGACAAATGATCTTTAAATTACCATATTATGATGAAGATATCGAAAAACTAGAAAGATATCTCAAATTAAATAACATTCATTACGAGGAGGTTGGTGAAGATGCCTTTTAATGAAATATTCAAAATGTTTTATGAAACAATAATCATAACTGTTATATCAACATTCTTCGCTTATTTAATAGGACTTCCTGTTGGTGTTTTACTAAGTGTAACTAGTAAAAATGGTATTAGACCAAACAAAACAGTTAATTTCATTTTAGGAGGAATTGTAAATATCTTACGTAGTGTTCCTTGTCTAATAATAATTGTTATTTGTATTCCTATAACACGAGGTGTATTTAATTATGGAACAGGATATTGGTATACTATTTTAATTCCTCTAGTTATTGCTTCCTTAGGCTTTACAGCAAGAATGGTAGAGCAATCACTAATAGATGTGCCATATGGAGAAATCGAAGCTGTAAAATCCCTTGGTGCTACCGACTTCCAACTAATAACTAAAGTGCTTTTAGTTGAGGCTAGAGCAAGTCTAATCAGTGGGATTGCGGTGGTGATGGTTAATATAATCGGTTATACTTCTTTTGCTTATAACATAGGAGCAGGAGGATTAATATCAGGAGTCTATAGTTTCTATAGACGTAATAGCGGTAGCTATATGAAAGAAATCTATTTTTGGATTTTAATCATCTTAGTTATTGTGCTCGTTCAATCTACTCAAGAATTAGGTTTATTTATTTCTAAAAAAATTGATAAAAGGAGAAAAAACAAATGAAGAACTTAAAACACTTAATCTTATTATTATTTATTACTTTATTATTCGTACTTACATCTTGTAAAGGTGAAAAACTAGAAACAATCAAAGTTTGTGCTAGCGATGTCCCACATGCAGAAATATTAGAAGGCGTTGTAAAAGATATCTTGAAAGAGAAAGGTTACAATTTAGAAGTAACTATCCTTGATTGGCAAGAGCAAAATGCCGCAACAGTTGCAAAAGACTATGATGCCAACTATTTTCAACATGTCCCTTATCTATCTATAGATGAGAGCGCAAAAGGATTGTTTGCGGTAGTGAAAGTTCACTATGAACCTTTAGGAATCTATCAAGGAAAAGAGAAAGAATTAAAGAATGGTAAAACATTTGAAATCTGTGATGATATATCAAATGGTATTAGAGCTTTTCAATTATTATTTAATAGTGGTGTATTAGATAAAGATTTAGAAAACGAAAATCATAACTTCCCATACACAGTGGATGAATCTAATTTCACATTCAATGGTAGCACATGGACTTCATCAAATGGCATCAAAGTCACTTTGATTCCTGAAGACACTTTAGTTGCTTCACTTAAGGATTATGATTTTGGTCTTCTTCCTTGCAACACTGCACTAACAGGTAATATTTCTAGTGCAACACGTGTATATGTTGAAAATGATCCAAATCAAGTTGTAGTTAAAGCAAATGTCTTAGCGGCTAGAAAAAATGATTATAATAACAATGCTAATTATCGTGCTAAAATTGATGCTTTAGCTGATGCTCTTCTATCTAGCGAAGTAAGTAATTATGTAAAAGAAAAATATAATGGAATAATCATTTGTGATAAACAAACACAAATTGATCTAAGATAAACAAAAAGCATAACATTTAAATGTTATGCTTCTTTTTTTAATTGATTTCAATTGAGATATTAGAACCTCTTTGGTTCTTTGTAACAACAATTTGATTTGATATCTTATTCTTAAGCTCGCTTACATGGCTAATGATACCAACTAATACTTTACCATCAGATAATTCTTGTAAAACATTGATAGCTTGATTTAGTGCTTCATCATCTAGTGTTCCAAAACCTTCATCGATAAACATTGCATCTAGTTTAACTACTCCGCTTCTAGCTTGAACGTAGTCTGATAAACCTAGGGCGAGTGATAAAGATGCAATAAATGATTCACCACCACTTAGAGTGTTAACATCTCTCCATTTGCCAGTGTTTCTATCATAAACTTCTAAATCTAGACCAGTTTTAACTTTTTTAGATGCTGCATCGTTCTTAAGCCTTAAAACAAATTCGCCATTAGTGATGATATTAAGTCTTCTATTTGCCTCAGCTATAACTTGTTTGAAATAATATCTTAAAACATATGTTTCAAATGTAATTTTAGCTTCTCCACTAATATTACCACTAACACAAGTATATAAATCATTTACTAAAGCATATTTTTCATTAATTTCTTCTAAAGACTTTTTATTAAACTTCAAATCAGTATAAATTGTTCCATTGACAGAAATCAAATTGATTAATCTTGTCTTCTTCTCATCTAAATCACTGATATCTTTCTCATTTAGTGCTTTAGATTCGTTGTAAGTATCAACTTCAGCTCTACTCTTACCTTTAAGCATTGTTTCATATTCAGAAACCAAAGTATGATTATTGTTAAATTTCACATTAAAGTCATTAACTTCTGCTTCAAGAGTGCTTAGTTCATCCCTCTTTTCTAAATATGATTTATATTCATCATATTCATTAAAACCATTATTTTTTAGATTAGTACTAAATTCTTCATTATGCTTATCTACTAAATCTTTTTCTTCTTTTAGTTTTTTATTATTCTCTTCTAGTGAAGTTTCAAGGTCGCGAACTGCATTATTCAAAGTTTCATTCTTTAAATTGAAATCGTTATAATTATTTCTTGCCTCATCAATAAATTTATTATCATTATCGATTTTTTCTTTCAATTCATTAATATTAGCACTATAAGAAATATTAATTTGATCTAGACTTGTCTTTAGTTCAGTAATTCTAGAAGATATACTGTTATAATCACCTGCCAAAGACTCAAAAGCAGATTTCTTTTCATCTTTAGTTAATTCTAGTTTATCAATATCTTCTTTTGTTAAATTGATATCTTCAACAAGCACTGCTTTATTAGGATGAGTCTTAGATCCACAAATAGGACAAGGCTCTCCCTCAACTAAGTCCTTCGCAATAATTCCATATTGATGTTTATAAAACTTTTCCCTAGCATCAATATAAATATTCTCACTAGCAATGAATAGCTCGTGAGCTTTTGCTTTTTCCTTATCGAGATTCTCTAAATTACTACTTTTGTTATTTAATTCTTCTAATAATTTAATAGCATCTTCTAAAGTTTTAACTTCTGCATTAACTGAATCTACTTTTTCATAATTAGAATAGATTAACTCTTTTGTTTCATTTAATTTATCTAATTCTTCCCTATTATCCTTAAGCTTATCTTTTAGTTCTTTAACTTCTTTTTCTAATTCTTCTAATTCTTGCTTTTCTCTTAATAAAATCGCATCATCTTTTTCAATTAAAAGAGCACCTTTAATACGATTAACTAATTCTTTTTTATTATTGATATCATCAAGATCTTTTTCTAATTCTTCTTTTTCTTTTAGATATTTTTCATATAAATCAAAATTAGTATTGACATCATTACCTTGAGAAATCTTTTCGATTAACTCTTCGTTTGATTTATTTAAATCTTTCAATTCTCTTTCAATTATCTTAAGCTTATTCTTAGAATAATTATTCATTAGATTAAGAAGCATCATAACTTCATCAATCTGACTTAAATTACCTAAAAGACCTTGCAAATTAGAAGCATTCTCATAGTTTTCATCAATTATAATCTTATTAAAATCTGATTGAATGATTCCTTCAACTTGCCTCTTTTCTTCATCGCACTTCTTATTTTCTGCTTGAAGATATTCTTGAAGAAGTCCATATTTACCAGTATGGAAAAGTTTATTAAATAGGGTAACACGATCACCACTTTTTGAGTTAATGATCTTTAAAAAATCATTTTGAGGAATCATAACAGTTTGAGAAAACTGATTAAAATCTAACCCTACGATTTCATTGATTTTATTACCTACTTCTGTATCTTTATCTAAATATAGTCCATCGCTTCCTTCTAATGATACCTTAGCTTTTACCTTTTTATATTCATCGCCTTTTTCGTTTGGGCGCATGAATTCAGGACTTCTTTTAATAGTATATGTTTTATTGTTTTGTGAGAAAGTAAATTCTACATAAGTATCACTATCACTTTTAGCATAGTCACTTCTAAACGATTTATTAGTTCGCCTTTCATCCCCTCCACTTGCTTTGTTATATAAAGCAAAGCAAATCGCATCAAAGATTGTGGTTTTACCACTACCAGTATCACCAGTGATTAAAAAGATTCCTCCAGTTCCAAATTTACTGAAATCAACTGTGACTTTATCAGAAAATGGACCGAAAGCTGACATTGTTATTGAAATAGGTTTCATTTAGCATCTTCCTCCATTTTCTTAAATATTCTTACGATAACCTTCATTTGCTCATCGCTAATTTCAGTATTAGTTCTTTCTTTATAAAAGTTTTTAAATAGTTCATCAATTGAAACATTCTCGATGTTAAAGTTAACATCAGCATCACCTTCAACAGCTGTTTTAGAGTTTTCAATCCTAAACATCAACATATTATTAAACTTTAATTGAAGGTCATATTTAGCATCAACTGGTACGATTTCATCAGTTAATATTACTTTAATATAATCATCGGAATCATCTAAAGCCATGATATCTTTAAATTCACCTTTTAAAACTCTAACATCGCGCATAAAATCAATTGGAACTTGTTTAATTTCAATATTTCCTTTTTCTTTTATATTAACAATAATAGGTCCTTTTGTGTGATCAGTTTCACTAAATGAATATTTAAGTAATGATCCACTATATTTTATTTGATCATATTTAACACTTTGAGTCTTGTGTAAGTGGCCTAAAGCGACATAATCAAAAGGCCTAAATTGTTCAGCATCAACTCCGTCAACTCCCCCGACACTAACTTCTTCTGATTCGCTTCTTTCGCTTCCTATTAAAAATTGGTGCGCAAGGAGAATGTTTCTATTATTAAAATCAATATCATTGTTTCCAAAGATAACTCTAAATCCATCACTTAAATTTAAAATATCAGAATTAGGGAAACATTTTTGAATTTTACCTTCTCTTAAGAAAGGAAGTAAATAAATATTAATTTCACCATATTCATCTTCTAGTGTCACTTTATCGATTTGACCTTTAAAATCATCAGAAATATAGATTTCTGATTTTTCAAAGATGTCAGAACAATAATTTAGTTTAGACAAAGAATCATGATTACCACTAATAATAAAGATTTTAATGTTATTACTAACAAGTTGATTGATAAAATCACCATAAAGAACAAAAGCTTCATCAGACGGAACGCTTTTATCAAATATATCACCACTAAGTAATACTGCATTAACTTCTTCCTCTAATGCGATATTAACAATTTTATCTAGTGCATATTTTTGATCTTCAATAAGTGATACATCATTCATTCTTTTTCCAATGTGTAAATCGCCTAAATGCAAAAACTTCATATTAAACTCCTTAATAAAACTCTTACTATTATTATATATGAAAATAGCTCATTTTTAAACACGCAGTTTAAAAAATAAATAAAAATATTTTTAATTTTTTTAGTTTAAATATAGAAATAAAAATAAATATTTGATAAAATAAAACCATGAAAGGAGTTTATTATGGCTGAAGAAAAGAAAGAAAAAAAAGGAATCCTTAAAGAATTTAAAGAATTCATTTCTAGAGGTAATGTTTTAGATATGGCTGTTGGTGTTATCATTGGTGGTGCATTTAACGCTATCGTAACATCAGTTGTTAACATTTTATTAAGTTTATGTACTTGGAGAATCCCTGGTGGAATTAAAGGTTTAATCACTGTTTTACCTGCTGCAAACCCTGCACAAGCTGGTATGGATCCAGCTATCGGACTTGGACAATTCTTCCAATCTAGTGATTTACAAACACTAGCAACTGATTTTGCTGTTAAGACATACGGACAAGATGTTGTTACTGCTAATCCTAACTTAATTGAAAGCATTAAATCAACAATCACATCTAAGTATTCTTTACACGGATTAAAATATGTTTATAACATGTCTTCTTCTATTGACTGGGGAGCATTCATTAACGCTGTTATTTCATTCTTAATTATCGCTTTAACATTATTCGTAGTTATTAAAGTTGCTAATAAGATGAGAGAAAAACGTGAAGAATTCAATGCTAAACTTCAAGCAAAGAAAGCTGATAAAACTGAAGATCAAGAAGCATAATAAAAAATAGGTTAAGATTAATTAAAATATACCCTGTAAATCGGACACAATAAAAAAAAAGGCATAGCCTTGTAATCGTGTTGATTTACAGGGCTATTTTTATGTATAATTGTATAAAGAGGTTTTATTTATGGGTGTGTATTATTTTACTAAAGATCAAGTTGAATTTTTATCTAAAAATAAATATGTTATCAGAGTATCAGAAAAAGCTATTACTTATTCAGAAGAATTTAAAAATATCTTTATCTGTGAATATGAAAATGGTCTTTTCCCTAAAGAAATTTTTGAAAAATATGGTTTTCCTTTTCATATAATAGGTAAGAGTCGTATTGCAAATTGCTCACGTAGTTGGAGAAGACAAGCAAAACGCGAAGAAGGTTTATCAGACACACGTAAAGGTAATTCGGGCAGGCCGCTAGAAAAAACTTTAACTGAAGAAGAAAACATATCACGATTAAAGAATAAAATAGCGATACTTGAACAGGAAAATGCATATTTAAAAAAAATTCGTTTGATCGAGAAGGATGCTTTACGAAAAGCACAACGAGACAAAAATATCAATTAATTAAAGATTTAATAAATAGCCCTAAAAATAAATTATCTATTAATTGGTTATGCTTTTACGCTGGAGTTTCTAGAAGTGGATATTATTCATGGCTAAATAACAAAAATATCAATAAACAGGAGCTAAGAGATCAAGAAGATTTTAATTTAATTATTCAAGCTTATAAATTTAAAGGTTATGACAAAGGCGTTAATGGCATTTATATGCGATTAAAAAGAATGGGAATAACTTTTAATAAAAAGAAAATAAGACGATTGATGCGTAAATTTGGGCTTAAATGTCCA